>NZ_JBQENM010000017.1:0-149101 GCF_052044795.1 Ensifer sp. 22521 | reverse complement strand
TTGGCGGCAGCCGCGACACTTTCGATCGCAGCCGAACCGCCTTCAGCGGCAGAGGCGAAGGAGGCGGTGCGCACGGTGATGACGCGCTTGGCTTCCGTCGTCTGTACCGTCTGGATGGCGTTGCCGGCATAGATCGGGCGCTTGAAGGTGTCGGAAGAGACGACCTCGATGATTTCCGAGACCTGGGCGACGTCGAGCAGCGCTGCGACGCGCGGCATGACGTTCTTGCCGACAGAGGTCGCCGCTGCGACGATCGTGTCGTAGTTGCCGGCGAGCGATACGATGAGGGCTGCCAGCGGCTCTGCGAGGTTGTTGGCAAGCGAGGCGTCGTCGGCGACGAGCACCTTGGCAACGCCTGCGAGCTTGGACGCCTGTTCGGCTGCCACCTTGGCGCCGCTACCGGCGACCAGCACATGCACATCGGCTCCAGTCCCACTGGCGATCTTGGAGGCGGCGGTCAGCGCCTTGGCGGTCTGGTCGGAAAGGTGGTTGCTGTCGTGGTCAGCCAGAAGAAGAATGGCCATGATGATATCTCCCTTCCTTAAATCAGAGCACGCCGGCTTCGGTCTTGAGCTTTTCGACGAGCTCGGCGACCGACTTGACCTTGATGCCGGCCTTGCGGCCCGACGGCTCCTCGGTCTTCAGCACCTTGAGGCGGGCAGCGGTGTCGACGCCGAAGTCCGCAGGGGTCTTCTTGTCGAGCGGCTTCTTCTTCGCCTTCATGATGTTGGGCAGCGAGGCGTAGCGCGGTTCGTTGAGGCGCAGGTCGGTGGTGACAACTGCCGGCAGCTTGATGTCGATGGTCTGCAGACCGCCGTCGACTTCGCGGGTCACGGTTGCCTTGCCATCGCCGATCTCGACCTTGGAGGCAAAGGTGCCCTGGGCCCAGCCGAGCAGAGCCGACAGCATCTGGCCGGTCTGGTTCGAATCGTCGTCGATCGCCTGCTTGCCGACGATGATCAGGCCCGGCTGTTCGGCTTCGGCGACGCCCTTGACGATCTTGGCCACAGTGAGCGGCTCGACCTGGTCTTCGGTCTCAACCAGGATGGCGCGGTCGGCGCCCATGGCAAGGGCCGTGCGTAGCGTCTCTTCGGCCTTGGCCGGACCAACGGAAACGACGACGACTTCCTCCGCCTTGCCGGCTTCCTTCAGCCGCAGCGCTTCTTCGACCGAGATTTCGTCGAAGGGGTTCATCGACATCTTCACGTTGGCAAGCTCGACGCCCGAACCGTCTGCCTTCACGCGGATCTTGACGTTGTAGTCAACGACACGTTTGACGGTGACCAGGATCTTCATGACTCTATCTCCTCAGGCGAGCGTATAGGCCGTCTTGACGGTGGTGTAGAATTCTGCGGCGTAGCGACCTTGTTCACGCGGGCCATAGGACGAACCCTTGCGACCACCGAAGGGTACGTGGAAGTCGACGCCAGCGGTCGGCAGGTTCACCATCACCATCCCGGCCTCCGAATTCCGCTTGAAATGGGTGGCATGTTTGAGGCTCGTCGTCGCTATGCCTGACGACAGACCGAAGTTGGTGTCATTGGCGACGGCAAGCGCCTCGTCGTAGTCCTTCACGCGGATGACGGCCGCGACCGGTCCAAAGATCTCCTCGCGCGCAATCCGCATGTGGTTCGTCGCCTCGGTAAAGAGGGCGGGCTGTAAGTAGAACCCGGGCGTCTCCCGCTCCAGCCTCGTGCCTCCGAAAGCGAGCTTCGCCCCCTCCCCGCGACCGATGTCGATGTAGTCGGCGTCCTGCTTCAGTTGGCTTGCGTCCACGACCGGACCGATATGGGTGCCTGCCTTGAGGGCATCATCAACGACGAGACCCTTGAGCCGCTCTGAAAGTGCACTGACGAAGCGGTCGTGGATCCCTTCCGTCACGATTAGACGCGATGAGGCCGTGCAACGCTGCCCGGTGGAGAAGAAGGACGAATTGGCCGCAGCCTCGACGGCGACGGAAAGATCAGCATCGTCCAACACGACGAAGGGATTCTTCCCGCCCATCTCGAGCTGGAATTTGCGGTTATGCTCGACCGACGCCAGCGCGACGCGCTTGCCGGTACCGACCGAGCCCGTGAAAGTGATGGCATTGACATCCGGACTGTCGAGAAGCGTCTGGCCGACGACGCTGCCGCGACCCATCACAAGGTTGACGACACCGGCAGGCGCGCCAGCACGGTGCAGGATGTCGACGAGCGCCCAGGCAGAGCCAGGGACGAGATCGGCGGGCTTCAGCACGATCGTGTTGCCATAGGCGAGCGCCGGGGCGATTTTCCACGCCGGAATGGCGATGGGAAAGTTCCAGGGCGTAATGATGCCGACGACACCCACCGGCTCCCGGGTGATCTCGACACCAATATTTGGCCGTACGGAAGGCAGGATTTCTCCGGAAAGACGCAAGACTTCACCGGCGAAGAAATCGAAGATCTGCCCGGCACGCGTCACCTCTCCGATCGCCTCAGGCAGGGTTTTACCCTCTTCGCGGGCGAGCAGGCGACCGAGTTCTTCCTTGCGGGCAGTTATTTCGTCGCCAGCCTTCTTCAGCAGCGCGTGGCGCTCGAGGATCGGTGAGCGCGACCAGGAGGGCAGCACGGCCTTGGCGGCGGCGATGGCCTGCTTCGTATCCTTGGCGCTCGCGCGAGCATATTCGCCGATGACTTCATTGGTATTGGAGGGGTTGATATTCGCCGAAGCGTCGCCGGACACCCATTCGCCGGCGATCAAGTTCTTATGCAGCATCGTCTTTTCCGTTCAGTGCAGGCCGAGATAGGCTTTGCGGACGTCTTCGTTATCGAGAAGTGCGGCGCTTTCGCCGGAGAGATGGATCCGCCCATTCACCATGACATAGGCGCGCTGTGAGAGTTTCAGCGCGTGATTGGCATTCTGCTCGACGAGAAAGATCGTCTTGCCCATAGCAGCGATCTCGCTCAAGACTTCGAACACGCGCTTGACGACGAGCGGCGCGAGACCGAGCGACGGCTCATCGAACAGGATCAGCTCGGGACGGGCCATCATGGCACGGGCGATGGCGAGCATCTGCTGCTCGCCTCCCGACATGGTGCCGGCAGTCTGGTTGCGGCGCTCCTTCAAGCGAGGGAAGAGCTCGAACATCGTCGCGCGGTCTTCGTCGAAATGATCCATGCCGATCGGCGTCGTGCCCATCATCATGTTCTCCTCGACGCTCATATCCTGGTAGATCTGACGCCCTTCCGGGACGAGCGCTATGCCGCGCCGCGAGATCCGGTTTGTCGGAACGCGGGAAATGTCCTCGCCTTTGTGCAAGATCTTTCCCGTCGAAGGCCGCGGCGCGCCGAAGATCGCGGAAAGAAGCGTCGTCTTTCCAGCACCGTTTGCGCCGATAAGGCTCACAATCTCTCCTTTGAAAATGTGGACGTTCACACTCTTCAGCGCCTCAACGGCGCCGTAGTAGGCGTGCACCTCTGCGAACTCCAGGAGAGGAACGTTGTTTTCGGACACCTGCTTCATGCGTGGACCTCCTCTTCGCTGACGCCGAGATAGGCCGCGACGACTGCCGGATCGTTCGCCACTTCGTCGGGCGCTCCATAGGAAATGACTTCACCGTGATCGAGCACGACAATGTGCTGCGAAATCCGCATGACCAGGCCCATATCGTGCTCGATGACGAGGACTGTCTGACCGTGTTCCTGGCAGAGCCGTTGAATGACCGCAGACAGATCGCGCGTTTCGGAGGGATTGAGACCGGCCGCCGGTTCGTCGAGGCAGATGAGCTGCGGATCGGTACACATGGCACGCGCGATTTCGAGGCGCCGCTGGCGACCATAGGGTAGCTCGCCAGCCAGCCGGTTGGCGTCGTCTGCAAGGTTCATCTCGCCGAGCCAATAATAGGCACGGTCGACAGCTTCACGTTCGGCCCGGCGGAACGCCGGCGTGCGGAAGACGCCGCTCAGCAGATTGTTTGCCGTCACCAGATGCTGGGCCACGAGCAGGTTCTCGACCACAGACATTTCCTTGAACAGGCGGATGTTCTGAAAGGTACGTGCAATGCCGGCTCGGGTGACGAGATGAGACCCGCCGGTAATCGGTTTGGTCGTCAGTACACCGATATCCTGTCTGCCATCGCGCCCGTTCAGGACAATCTCGCCTTCACTCGCGCGGTAGAAACCGGTGATGCAGTTGAACATCGTCGTCTTGCCGGCGCCGTTTGGGCCGATGAGCGCCGTCACCTTGCCGCGTTCTACCGAGAAGTTGACATTGCGGTTGGCGACAATACCGCCGAAGCGCATGGTCACGTTGCGCACGTCGAGAAGGGGTGCGTTCATCGGCCCGCCTCCGCGTTTGCTGCAAGTGTAAACCGCTGGCTGCTTTCCTCGGCTTTGCTCGGGAAAAAGGCCGGGCGTTTGATGCGCACAAGTCCGCGTGGCTTCCAGATCATCATCACGACCATCAACACGCCGAAAACCAGCACGCGGTACTCGGCAAAGTCGCGCAGCAGCTCCGGCAGAATGGTGAGCACGAGTGCCGCGGCAATGACACCGACGGTCGAGCCCAGTCCACCGAGGACAACGATTGCGAGGATGAGGGCGGATTCAAAGAAAGTGAATGAGGTCGGGTTTACGAAGCCCTGATGGACGGCAAAGAAGACCCCGGCCAATCCGCCAGTCGAAGCGCCAAGCATGAAAGCGGTAAGCTTGGTGAACACGTGATTCACGCCGAGCGAACGGCACGCGATTTCATCCTCGCGCAATGCCTCCCACATGCGACCAAGTGGCATGACGCGAAGGCGTTCGACCGCATAGATGACCAAGCACACCACCAGGAAGAGCACGATGTATATGAACCAGAATTTGTAATCGGCACTGTAGGGGATGCCGAGATATTCGTGCAGCGGAACGCCGCCCTGCTTGGCCGTCCGGGTAAACTCAATGCCGAGGAAAGTAGGGGCCGGGGCCGGGGCACCGTTGGGTCCTCCGGTGAACTCCAACCAGTTGTTGAGCACCAGGCGAATGATCTCGCCGAAACCCAGTGTGACGATCGCAAGGTAATCACCGTGCATTTTCAAAACCGGGAAAGCGAGCACCATGCCGCAGAAGCCCGCCAGCAGAGGGGCAATTACCAGCGCGCTCCAGAAGCCGAGACCGAGATATTGTGCGCCAAGCGCAAGGAGATAGGCGCCGACGGCATAGAAGGCAACGAAGCCGAGGTCCAGCAAGCCGGCGAGGCCAACGACAATGTTGAGACCAAGGCCGAGCAGGCAGTAGATGAGCGCGAGGATCGCTATGCCGAGGAAGTATTTGTCGGCGACGAGCGGCAACGCAAGTCCCGCGGCAAACAGTAGCGCGAGCACCAGTACCGGGGACTTCTCCGACCCTGTCATGACTGTCACGCCTGCCCCGCTACCGCCGACCCGGCCAATGATCCGCTGGCCAATGGCGGTCATTGCGATCAGTGATATCGCGACACGCCCGATGGTGACGATGGCGGCAAGCACGACGGCCCGCGTCATTTCATTGCGGAACGAAAAGCCCTCCAGAACAAGACCGGAGATGGGGCCGAACAGGATGAGCGACACGGTGAATGTAAGGAGCGCCTGCTTGAGGAGCTGTGGTAGGCGATTTTTTTCCATGTTCCTTCTCCTCATACTTTCTGGATTTCCGGGCGACCGAGCAGGCCGTACGGGCGGAAGAACAGGAGGAGAATGAGCAGCGCAAAGGCGAATACGTCCTTGTAGTCCGTGCTGACATAGCCCGCGAACAGAGCTTCGGTGAGACCGAGCAATACCCCGCCAAGGACGGCGCCGGGCAGCGACCCAATGCCCCCCAATACGGCTGCAGTAAAGGCCTTGATGCCCATGACGAAGCCGATGAAAAAGTTGAACGAGCCGTAGTTGAAGGTGACGAGCGTACCACCGACGGCGGCCGTCGCTGCGCCGATAACGAACACGGCGGAGATGATCCGATCGGTGTTGACGCCAAGGACCGCGGAGATCCGGATATTTTGCTGCGTCGCCCGGCATTCACGACCAATGCGTGTGTAGTTGATCACATAGGTTAGAATGCCCATGGCGATCAGCGAGGCGATAAGGATGACCGTCTGCATGTAGGTGATCTGCGCAAAGTGAACGTCGTCACCGAAGCGGAACGCACCGCTAATGAGTATTGGCACACCTTGGTCACGAGCGCCCTGAGAGATCTGGACATAACTTTGCAGCATCAACGAAATGCCGATCGCAGAGATCAGTGGAGCAAGCTTGGTCGAGCCACGCAGCGGCCGGTAGGCTACCCTTTCGATAGCCCAGCCATAGACGGCGGTGATGAGGCACGTGATCACGAGGATGGTAATCAACGCGAACGGAACGGACTGAACGCCAAAGAAGGCGAGAACAGCAAGGGTGATCGCGGCGATGTACGCGGAAACCATGTAAACGTCGCCATGGGCGAAATTGATCATACGGATCACGCCGTAGACCATGGTGTATCCGACTGCGATCAAACCGTAGATCGTGCCGAGCGTGATCCCGTTTATCAATTGCTGCGCCAAGATAAAGATATCCATTGCAGACCCCTCTTTTCTTGATTGGTGGAGGGGACCGGAGGAGCGCACACCAACCGGTCCCCTGGCGGGGCGCGACCTGGTTAGTTGCGAACCGGATTACCCTTGTCGTCGAACGAGTAGAAGACGAACTTGAAGTCCTTCACATCACCCTTTTCGTTCCAAGCGAGGTTGCCTACCGCCGACTTCACGCTGTTGGAGCGCAGCCAATTGACCTGATCTTCGATAGTCCCTTCCTTGGTGCCCTGTAGGGCAGCGACAATGGCCTGTGCGCTGGCATACCCAAAGAGCGTGTAGTTGTCGGGAGCGACGTTCTTGCTCTTCAGGTCGCTGAGGGCATCGGCCGCCGCAGGGTCTTCCTTCGGATCGGCTGCGGACGAATAATAGACACCCTTGAGGTTCTGCGGGCCCCCCGAGGCGGTAACGATCTCAGCCTGGGCCAAAGCGTCGCCGCTGACGAACACGACGTTCAGGCCTTGCTCGTGGATCTGGCGGATCAAGGGACCAGCTTCGGGAATGAGGCCACCGAAGTAGACTGCTTGAGCGCCCGTGCTCTTGATCTTGGTGACCAGTGCATTGAAGTCGCGTTCACCGCGTGTCAGGCCTTCATAAAGGACCGGCGTCACGCCACGCTCGGCGAGCGTATTCTTCAGCGCGTCCACCAGGCCCTGGCCGTACGTATCCTTGTCGTGGATCAGCGCGATCTTGTCGAACTTCAACGTGTCGAGGATGAACGATCCGGCCACGACCGCCTGCTGGTCATCGCGACCGCATGTGCGGAACATGGTGTCGAACCCGCGGTCCGTAACAATCGGATTGGTCGAGGACGGCGTCACCGTCAGGATGCCGGCATCGCTGTAGATCTCGGAAGCGGGAATCGTGCTGGACGAGCAGAAGTGCCCGACAACGGCCTGCACCTTGTCCTGGTCGACAAGACGGTTCGCAACTGAAACAGCCTGCTTTGGCTCGCAAGCGTCATCGCCCTTTACCAGTTCGATCTGCTTGCCATCGACGCCACCTGCGCTGTTGACGTTGTCGACATAGGCCGAGACCCCTTTCCACACCTGCTCGCCGAAAGTGGCGTTGGCACCTGTCATCGGTCCCGCCACGCCGATCTTGATCGTATCGGCAGCGGAAGCGTTGAAAGCGAGAACCGCGGAGACGAAAGCCGCGGAGGTGAGGAGCTTGGAAATAGATTTCATCGATATTCCCTCTGGTTAGGCCCTGTCTGGCCTTGTTTGTTCGAGCAACCGCGTTGGATCGCCGTTGATTGTTGTTGGCCAGCCCGAATGCCGGTGGTCAGGCAATCAGGGTGACAGTTTTATTCGATTGTCAGGTTCAGCTGTGGGCTACGGATATGCCCTTGCCGGCCATATGGAGCGTGCATCAAGTGCTCGCTGGCCCAAACCAAGAAACAACGGCGATAGACAAGTTTTACTTTTCTAGGCCGCTGCCACTTGCGTGTTTCAGTCGAACTCGTGCGTGGAGGACCAATCTTCCGAACAAATCCAGTCGCAGAACGTCGAGATGATCTTCACCCGCTTGTGGGCGCGCGGGACGACGAGATAGAAGCCGGGAATATCCTTCTCGTTCATGTCCTGGAGCCGGTCGACACCAAGCGGCGCGACCAGCCGGCCGGCATTGATGTCCGCCAGTGCGTCCATTCTCGACACGAGCCCCACTCCGAGCCCTGAGACCGCTCCGCGGCGCATCGTGGCAGCGTCCTGAAACTCGATCTCCCCTGCCACCTCGTGTGCTTCAAGTTCCAGGTGCCGAAGAACCTTGCCCCAAAGATTACGCGCCATAACGGGATGGAGGAGCGTAAGCCCAGTGAGGTCTCTTGGCTCTTTAAGCCTGGAGGCAAGCTCGGGGGCGCAGCAGATGACTTTTGGATCTCGGATTAACAACTGGCAGTCGTAATCCTTCCAGTTGCCAAAACCCCATTGAATGCAAACGTCGACTTCGTCGGCGGCGAAATCTCGGATGTTGACCATTGTCGTCATCCGAATATCCGCGCCAGGCATAAGCTCGCGAAAACGCTCCAGCCGCCCCATCAGGTAGCGAGTGGCGAAGTAGGGGCTGACATTGATGTTGATACGGTTGCGGTAGGTTGAATTCGTGACGCGCCGGATCCCCTCGGTAAACTCGTTGAAACCGGCTTCGATGAAATGAGAAAGGACGATAGCCTGTTCCGTCGGCTCGATGACCCTCGCCTTGCGCTCAAAGAGGGGTACGTGGAGGATATCCTCAAGAAGCTTGATCTGCTGGCTGACCGCCTGAGGCGTGACGAGCAGTTCGTCAGCGGCACTGCGGAAACTTCCCTGGCGCATGACCGCCCAGAACGCGCGAAGCGCGTTTAGGGGCGGAAGCCGCGTATGTTGTCCAACCAATTTCGCCCTCCCGACAGCAGAAACCAACGTTTCAAGCGCCATCTATCGGCGCCGCCGAGCCCAACTATATCACTGCCTTTTCAAGGAATGGACGGTTCTCGACCACGCGTTCATAGCCGACTTCAGTCAGATCCAGCGTGCGATATTCACCATAAGCGATCAACTCGGATACGCCTCGTCCGGTCGCTGGACCCTGCTGGAGACCATGGCCGGAAAAACCGTTGGCAAATACGAAATTGCGCACGTCTGGATGACGACCAACGATGAGGTTGTGATCCAGGGTGTTGAAATCGTAATGCCCCGCCCACTGGTTGACCACCTTGATCGCCTCGAACGCCGGCGAGCGCTCGGCCAAGGCCGGCCAGATAATCTCCTCGAACTCCTCGTAACGGGGTTCGAAGTCATCCCAATCGGCTGCCGGATCCTCGATGGGCGGGCACCCCGTCAGGAAGAAGCGCCCTTCCGGCCGGCAGAACACACCGGACGGATCGATCATCAGCGGCAAACGGCCCTGGTTGACGTTGGCGGTTCCCTCGGGTGTTTGCGCGCAATCGAACACAAAAAGCGTACGCTTGCGAGGCTCGACGGGGATGTCGATTCCCGCCATGCGAGCCGTTAGAGCCGCCCGTGGACCGGATGCATTGACGATCGTTCCAGCCTTGATGTTTGCGCCCGACTTCAAGGTCACAGACGTCACCAGGTTTCCTTCGCGGCCAACGGCTACGACTTCGTCGGTGACATACTCGACGCCAAGCGAACGGGCCTTGTTCTTAAAGCCGTACATCAACCCGGTGTTGTTGAACCAGCCCTCTCCTGAGCGACCATAGGAGGCCAGCTTAATGTCGGCAACGTTGAGGTGCGGGAATGCGTTGGCCAACTCTTCGCGGTTCCAAAGCACGACATCTGCCCCGCAGGAAACCTGAGCCTCATGGTTTTCCCTGAGGATCTGCACCTGCTCCGGAGTGCTCGCCAGAAACAAGTAGCCACCTGAATGAAAGGCTAGATCAGGCTTGTCGTCACCGACCTGCATCATATCTGCGAAATTGCGGATGACCTCGGATCCGTATTGGCTGATCCTCACATTGATCGGGTTCGAAAACTGCGTGCGGATCGAGGAGGACGATAGGGACGTTGCCGCCTTCAGATAAGTCGGATCCTTCTCGACAACGAGGATCGTTCCGTTGAAATCCGGATTGGCCGAGAGATAGTACGCGACGGCGGAACCGATCACGGCACCGCCGACGATGACGACGTCATACTGGTCTTTCATTTGGATGCCTCATCGTCGGGATGGCCGATGTCGACGAACCATCCTCCAAGGTGAATGGTTGATGGCGCCATCGGATCGAGGGGCTCCTTTTGCGCCTCAACCTTGTCGCGGTAGGGCTCGGAGTTGTCCCTTGGAACATAGCCGATATGGCCAGCCTTCGAATTGTCGACTGGCTTGACGGCATTGTCCGAGATGCCAAAACTGATCGTGTGACCCACGCGCGGCGCCGTGAGGCTTGCGACTACGAGACCGATGCAATCGTCGAACGACAGCCAGGACCACAGCATGCGTCGGTCGGCCGGCTCGGGAAACGACGAGAAGATGCGCAGGCACACGCTTTCAAGCCCGAACTTGTCCCAATAGAACCGGCTGAGCGCCTCCACGAAGCACTTCGAGACGCCGTAAAGGCTGTCGGGCCGAACCGGCGCATCCGTGTCGATGTGGGCCTCGAGCGTGTGGTAGCCGATCGCATGCACAGAGGACGCATAGACTACGCGCTTTACCCCATGCTTCCTTGCACCTTCGTAGATGTTGTAGCTTCCTCGAATATTGGAATCGAGGATATCCTGCCAGGACCGCTCGAGCGGCACGCCGCCAAAGTGAACGATGGCGTCGACGCCTTCGGTCGCCTTGCTCACGGCTGCTTCGTCGGCGAGATCAAAGACCATCGCCTCCTCGTTCGGCTTCAGATCCTTGACCTCCGTGATGTCGGCCAGCCGCAGCTTGTCGCCCAACGGCGCCAGGCCACGACGCAATTCCGTGCCGAGGCGACCGGCTGCGCCCGTGATCAGAATGGTCTTGTAGAGCTTGGGCATTTGTCCTTCCAATCAGATTTCGAGTTTGCCGACAGCAGCGCCGATACGTTTGACCGCCTCGGCAAGGACCTCCTCGGAGGTCGCGGTGGAAATGCGGAAGAAGGGCGAAAGGCCATAAGCACTGCCCGGAACGGCCGCGACATGCCCCTCTTCGAGAAGGTACTTTGCGACGGCAACGTCATCGACCAACGTCTGACCTGATGGCGTCGTTGCGCCGATCAGCGCGGCGCAGCCGATATAGGCGTAGAAAGCCCCTTCAGGCGGATCCAGACTGAGTGCACTGATCTTGGCGATGCCCTCCACGACGAGATTGCGGCGACGCTCGAATGCGGTGCAAAACTCCGCCACATCATCCTGCGAGCCTTCGAGCGCAGCTGTGGCTGCAATCTGCGCCGGAGCGGACACAGACGTGCAGGACTGGCTCTGGATCGTCGCCATGGCCTTAATGAGATTTCTCGGGCCCGCGGCATAGCCAACACGCCAGCCGGTCATGGCATAGGCCTTGGACATGCCGTTTACGATCAGCGTGCGGTCACGCAACTCCGGGCAGGCTGCGCCGAAGGAAACGAAGGTGCGCCCATCGAAGATGATGTGCTCGTAGATTTCGTCCGAGAGCACCATGATCCTTGGATGCTTGGCAAGCACCGCACCGAGAGCCTTGAGCTGCGCCTCGGAATAGACCGCTCCGGACGGGTTGCCGGGCATGTTGAGGAAAAGCCAGCGCGTCTTGTCGGTTATCGACGCTTCCAGCACTTCCGGCGTCAGCCGAAAGCCGTTTTCGGCCGGACAAGCCGGCGTCACCGGGACGCCGCCGAAGAGCTTCACCATTTCCGGGTAAGAGACGAAGTATGGAGCTGGCAAGATTGCCTCGTCTCCTTCCTCGATCGTCGCCATCAGCGCATTGAAGATAATCTGCTTTGCGCCGTTGGCGACGGCAATCTCATCGATCGCGTAGTCAAGGCCGTTCTCGCGCTTCAGCTTGCCCGCAATTGCCTTGCGCAAATCTGGGGTGCCAAGGGATGCGGTGTAGAGCATGCGCTCCTTGCGCGCGGCCTCGAAAGCCGCTTCGGTGATGTGGGCGGGAGCAGGGAAATCCGGTTCGCCGAGGCCGAGATCGATGACATCGATCCCGGTCGCTGCCAGATCCTTGGCTGCCTGCGACACGGCCATCGAGGCGGAGGGTTTCACTGCCGAAAGTCGGCTTGCGATATGGCTCATTGCTTCTTCTCCGTCACATAGCCCTTGAACAGGTCTTCGGCTCTGGCCTCGGCCGAACGTTCGGCTGGATTTCCGTAGCCGCCGCCACCGGGCAGCTCCAGCACCAGCCGGCGGCCGGACGGCACATGCTGCCACCCCTTGGGCCGCAACTTCGTGCCGTCGTCGAGCCGTGCGGACCCAGGCGCCCCGTCCTGGCCTCCGTCACGTCCGCGCGGCGGTGTCGAGATGCGGTCGAACATGGCCGAAAAATCGAATTCATGGCCCTCGGCAGGTGCGATCTCGATGATCTGGCCCAATCCGCCGCGATACTTCCCCGCCCCGCCCGAGTCGGGACGTAGTTCCTTGCGCCAGACGACGATCGGACCGGTATGCTCCGTAGCCTCGATTGGCATCGTATGGACGCCGGAGGGAAATGCTGTCGACGACAGGCCGTCGAGGGTTGGACGCGCGCCCATGCCGCCAGAGTTGAACATGAGTACTTCGGCGCGGCGCCCGGCACTGCCCGAAACCGGGCGCGCCGAAATGTGGATGTTCCAAAGAGCTGCGGCGCCTTCTGCGAGGATCTTGCCAGGCAACGCCTTGGCGAGAGCTCCGAGCACGAGGTCCGGCACCATGTGGCCGATGACGTGACGTACCGAGACCGGAGCGGGACGTTCGGCATTGAGGATATTGGTCGGCGAAGACACGTTGAAGACGGCAAGCGAGGCGGCGTTGTTTGGAATATCCGGGGCAACCACGCATTTCAGTGCGTAGCACGCATAGGCCTTGGTATAAATCAGCGGGACATTGATGCCCCAACGGCTCATGGCGTCCGTGCCGGCGAAATCGACATTGACTCCGGTTTCGGTAATTTCGACATTCGCGGCAAGCTTGATCGGCTCGTCGTAGCCATCCGTCAGGACTTCATTGGACCACGATCCTTTTGGAAGGCCAGCGATGCGTTCCATTGTGGCGGTGTGCGTGCGCGACAGGATGAAGTCGCCGAGCGTGTCGAGATTGTCGTAGCCGACCTCGGTCAGCATCTCGATCAACCGCCGGTGCCCGACGTCGTTGCAGGCGGCAAGCGAGAAGAAGTCGCCGATCACCTGGTTGGGTTCGCGCACGTTGAGACGAAGGATCTTCAAGAGATCCTTGTTCACCTCGCCGCGCTCGGCGAATTTCATGATCGGAATCTGTATGCCTTCTTCATAGACCGACTTGCCGTCCGCCCCGAAACCGCGCCCGCCGACGTCGACAACATGGGCGGTGCAGGCGAAGAAGCCGATCAGTTCGTCGCCCTTGAAGGACGGGGAGACCATAGTGATGTCGTGCAGATGGCCGGTACCCTTCCACGGGTCGTTGGTGACGTAGGTATCGCCCGGATACATTTCGTCGCGCGGAATTTCTGCGATGAAGTGCAGAACCGCTTCGGCCATGGTGTTGACGTGACCGGGCGTGCCAGTCACGGCCTGGGCGAGCATTTCGCCCTTGGCGTTGTACACGCCGGCCGACAGATCGCCCGCCTCGCGCACGGACGTCGAGAAAGCGGTGCGCAGCAGCGTAAGAGCCTGTTCCTCGACGACCGAAATCAGGCGGTTCCACATTACCTGCATGCGGATTTCATTGATATCGCTCATAGATCACAGACCTTTGCGCACGAGAAGAATGGTTCCGTCTGCCTGGATCACGGCATCGAACGGCGATGTGACGATGGTCGAGGTTTCGCGCTCGACGATGACGGCCGGCCCGGTGACGCGCTCGCCGGGCGAGAGCGTGTCGCGGGGTACGATCGCCGTCTCCAACTCCTTGCCGGAGGCGGGATCGAAGACCGACCGGCTCGATGGCACGGGCGCCCGGGCACCTTCTACCTTCAGTTCGAACTTTTCACTCTCGGGCCGAACATCCTGCGCCTTGACCGACCAGGTGACGAATTCGATTTCCGGGCCCTCTACGGCACGGCCGAAGAATTGCGCATAGCGCTCCTTGAAAGCCTTCTCGATCATCGCTGTGTCCGCGTCGGTGAAAGCGCGATCAGGCAGCGCCACCGGGATTTCCCAGCCTTGACCGGCATAGCGCATGAAGGCGGTGATCTCGCGGATGATTTCGCCATCCGTGCCGGCGCGCACGAAACCTTCGGCTGTCGCCTTGAGATCGTCCAGCATGGCATTGATCAGGCCAGGCTCGAATTTGGACAGACCCATGATCTTGGAGGCGAGCGCCTCATAGCCGAAGGGCGCCTTCAGGAACCCGATCGCCGAGCCCACACCTGCGCCTTGCGGGATGAGGCACTGGTCAACGCCGAGCTTCTCGCACAGACGGGCAGCATGGAGTGGAGCTGCTCCGCCGAAGGCGATCATGATGTTCTCGGAGATGTTCTTGCCGTTCTCGACGGCATGAACGCGAGCAGCATTGGCCATGTTTTCATCCACAACCTCGACAATGCCGAAGGCAGCCGCCTGGGAACCAAGCTTTAGTTTATCGCCGACATCCCGGGAGATTGCCGCGCTCGCGTTGGCGACCGACAATTTGATCTTGCCGCCGGCGAAATTATCCGGATCGAGCTTACCGAGAACAAGGTCGGCGTCGGTGATCGCCGGGCGATCGCCGCCGCGCTGGTAACAGGCCGGTCCAGGCTCGGAGGCTGCCGATTCCGGCCCCGCCTGGATGCGGCCCATGGCGTCGACCCAAGCGATGGAACCGCCGCCCGCACCGATCTCGATCATCTCGATCACGGGAATGGAAATCGGCATCCCCGATCCCTTGCAGAAGCGGTATGTACGCGCAACTTCGAAGGTGCGGGCGGTATGCGGCTGGTAGTCCTCGATCAGGCAGATCTTCGCCGTCGTGCCACCCATATCATAGGAGACCACGCGATCGAGACTGAAGCGGCGCGCGATATCGGCGGCAAAGATCGCGCCGCCGGCAGGACCCGATTCAACGAGACGTACCGGGAATTCCGATGCTGTCTCCACCGAGATGAGACCTCCACCCGAATGGATCATGAAGACCGGGCAGTCGGCTCCCATCTCCTTGAGGCGCACCTGCAGGCGCGAGAGATAGTCCGCCATCTGCGGACGAACATAGGCATTGGCGCAAACGGTATTGAACCGCTCGAACTCGCGCATCTGCGGAGAGACTTCCGCCGAGATCGAAATCGGGATCGATAGCTTTCTCGACAGGATTTCGCGGGCGCGCTCTTCATGCGCGGGATTCATATAGGAATGGATGAAACCGATGGCGACGGCGCCGAAGCCGCGCTCGGCGATCACGCCGGCAAGGGTTTCGAGCGCCTGCTCGTCGAGGGGTTGCAGTTCCCTCCCCTGTGCATCGATACGTCCCTTGATCGGAAAGCGATCTTCGCGGGGAATGAGCGGCGTTGGCAAAACGAGGCCAAGATCGTATTGCTCGAAGCGGTTTTCCGTCCGCATCTCGATGACGTCGCGGAACCCTTCCGTGGTCACAAGCGCAGTTTTCGCCCCACGGCGCTCGATCAAGGCATTGGTCGCAAGCGTCGTGCCGTGGATGACGATATCGACATCCTTTGGCTTGATGCCCGCGTCGCTGGTGACGATCTCGATCCCATCGAGAATTGCCTGTTCTGGCGCCGCGTAGTTGGTCAAAACCTTCGTGGAGAAGAGCTTCCCTCTCAGGTCCAGTGCGATGTCGGTAAAGGTTCCGCCGATATCGGCACCAAGTCGGATTTCGTGACGCTGTGTCATGCGGTTTCCTTTGCAGAAAGGGCAGCATTGCGCATCTGGCTGAGCGTCTGGCGCGGGGTCAGCGCTTCGGGCGAAATGTCAAGATCGAGGAGCGCGCCGGTCTTCGAGGCGCGGGCACGCTCGAAGGCGGCGGCGAAATCAATCGTGGACTCCACCCGCTCGGCATGGAAACCATAGGATTTTGCGAGCGCGACGAAATCGGGATTGATCATGGAGGTACCGGAAACGCGGGCCGGATAGGTGCGCTCCTGATGCGCCCGGATTGTCCCGTAGATCCCGTTGTTGAGCAGAAGTATGATCGGCTGTGCACCGTGCTGGAGTGCAGTCGCCAGCTCCTGGCAGTTCATCTGGAAGTCTCCGTCGCCGGCAAAGCAAACGACCGTGCGATCGGGATGGGCGACCTTTGCCGCCACGGCCGCCGGCACGCCGTATCCCATTGCGCCCGATTGCGGGGCAAGCAGGCGCGCTCTTGGACCGAACTTGAAGAATTTGTTCGGCCAGACGGTGAAGTTGCCCGCTCCATTGGTGAGGATGACGTCATCCGGCAGCACATCGTTCAAGAATGCGGTCACCTTGCCCATATCAACCGGGGACGGCAGGTCGGGAAGTTCAAAGCCCTTCTCATAGGCCGCGCGTGCCTTTGCCCGCCACTCCGCCCAGCCGCCCTTGATCGGCTCGAAAGCACCAAGGGCCTCGGCGAAGGCGTTCGGCCCGCTGTGGATGCCGAGAGCGGGGCGATAGATCTTACCTATTTCCAGATCCGAGCCATGGACATGGATAATTTTTTGCTTCGGCTGCGGAACTTCGAAGAGTGTGTAGCCGTCCGTCGAATTCTCCCCGAAACGATTGTTGATGGCGAGGATGACGTCGGCGTTCTTGAGCAGTTCCTTAATCGATGCCACCATGCCGACGCCGGCTTCGCCGCAGAACGTCGGCGAGGCATTGTCATACTGGTCCTGGTAGCGAAACACGGCAACGACCGGGATGTCGGAGGCTTCGGCGAAGCGCTGGACTATGGCCATGGAACCATCTTTCCAGTTGCATCCGCCATAGAGGATCACCGGGTGCTTGGCGCTGACGAGCATCTCCCGCACTTGCTTCATGGTGGAAGCAGCCGGCGCCGGTTCCACAAGGTCGACTGGCCCAGACAAGACGGGGGCGGTGGTGAGGGAGGTGAGCATGTCTTCGGGAAGCGCGATCACGACCGGGCCGGGCCGGCCTGACACAGCCATCGTCCAGGCACGCGACACAATCTCCGGAATGCGCTCGACCTGGTCGATTTCCACAGCCCATTTGGCCATGCTGCCGAAGACCGCCTTGTAATCCAGTTCCTGGAACGCCTCGCGGCCCTTCATTTCGGTGCCGACCTGGCCAACGAAAAGGATCATCGGCACCGAGTCCTGCATTGCTGTGTGCACGCCGATCGAGGCATTAGTGGCGCCTGGGCCGCGCGTGACGAAGCAGATGCCGGGCTTGCCGGCCAGCTTGCCGTACGCTGCCGCCATGAATGAAGCACCGCCTTCATTGCGGCATAGAACGAAGTCTAAACGACCGGGCGTGTCGTGCAGCGCATCGAGCACTGCCAGATAGCTTTCTCCCGGGACGCCGAAACTCTTCGTTGCACCGAGCGCCAAGAGGCATTCGACGAGCAACTGCCCTCCATTACGTTCCATGTTCATGTTCCTGTCGTTCGATAGATTCAGATGACATCGGCATTGGGTTCGCGTGAAAACCCGAAGCGGCCAACAGTGAAAGCGCCTCAAGCCCCAATCCATTGAATGGCGGCTTGCCCAAGGGAAGGCGATGGACCGTGATGCCTGTACCGCGAAGTTCGTCGTCAAGGGCGCGAGCGAGCGCGTCCACTGCCGCAGCGACTGTCCTTTCGACAGCACTTCCAGCATCCCTGTAATCGGGCGATACCATCAGAAAGGCGCCACGGCGCCGTGCGATCATCGAAGGCAGGACGGCACGCGTGACATGCAGCGTCGCGGACAGGTTGACCTCAAGCGCCATATCGATATCCGCCTCGGTGAGGCGCAGAAATCCGATTTCCTCGGGCCACCGAAGGGCCGCGTGGATGACGGCCTCGGGCTCCATTCCTTCGACAACGAAACGAACATAGTCGCGATCGGTCAAGTCCATTGCCATCGGGACGATGCCATGGTCGCCGCGCATCTCTTCAAGAACAACTCGATCACGGCCGAGAGCATGCACCTCCCAGCCTCCTTTTGCGAGCGTCGTCGCGATCACGCGTCCAGGGGCACGTGTCGCCCCCGTAACTAGTGCTTTCGTCATCACACGATCTCCATGAGGCACTCAGAGAATGCCGCCGGGTGCCGCGCGTAGAAATCAAGAAATTGACACCCTTCGGCAAGTTCTGCTTGTCCGAGGATCATGCGAAGGAGATCACAAGAGGGTCCAGGCTCCCTCGCTACGCAAGGGAGAGCTTTCGCGGCTAGGATGTTGCGCGAGTGAAAAGGCGATGCACCCAGTCAGCAACCCGGTCTGCGACGGACATCTACGAACCCATCCAGCGGCCGCATCCCTTACCTGCCCGGCCGCGCAAGCGACCGGGCAATGTCGATGATGTCGTCTCTAGATGCGGTCGGGTCTTCCTTGTTCCACGCAACCCCCAGCCCGATCTTGAGATCGACACCGCGCACGGGCCGAAGCTCGAAACCACGGTTCGGCAGATCCTTCGTCCATTCCGGGGCAAAGCCGATGCCGAGGCCGGCCGAAACCAGCGACACCAGCGAGAACGTGTCGTCGCAGCTATAGGCGATGTTGCCGGTCAGACCATGGGTCTCGAACATCTCCGAGAAATACCGCTCCGAATAGGAGAGGTTCTGACGGGAAAAGGCGATAATCTTCTCGGAGCGAAGATCCTCGATGTCGATCTCGCTCCGAAGCGCCAGCTCGCTCGTCTTTTCGACCGCCAGCAGATAGCGCTCATGCGCAATCGAGAAGAAGCGCAAGGAGCCGATGTTTTCGACCGGTCGGATGAAGCCGAGATTGATCTGGCCGTTTTCTAGTCCACGGATGATGTCGCTGGTCGAGCCGCTCGTCACATGCAAAGCGACATCCGGAAACTTCCGGCCGATGCGCGCGAGAAACGCCGGCAGCACGCCTATTGTTGCCGGATAAACGGTTCCGATCTTGATCGTGCGTGCCGCTTTGCCGGCAACCGAGCGCGCCACCTCGGCCGATAGTCCGACATCACCAATGATCCGGACCGCCCGATCGTAGAACACCTCCCCTGCCCGCGTCAGTTCGACCCGGCGCGTCGACCGCTCGAGCAGCCGGACACCCAGTTCCTTCTCCAGCGCCTGGATGTGAGAACTCAGCGCCGGCTGAGCGATGCACATCCGCACCGCCGCCCGATTGAAGTGCAGCTCCTCGGCAACCGCAACGAAATAGGAGAGTTGGCGTAGTTCCATGTTCATGCTCCGACTTTCGGTCCACGAAAACGCGAGTGGTCCACTCTTGTGCAACCATCAATACCCTATTTTGGGGTATCCGAAAATCGGTTTTATTGAAGGCGTCAGTTTTCTCAAACTGGCGCTCTGATTTGTCTTCGTTCCACGCAATTGTTTACGGTCGAATGATTGACGGGCTCATCGCAGCCCGCAAAGCTGCAAACATCACTCAAGTCGAATTGGGGGAGCGCATTGGCCAACGACAAACGTTCGTTTCCAAGTTTGAACTTGGTGAACGCCGGTTGGATGCTGCCGAGTTCGTGAAGGTCAGCCGCGCGATCGGCGCCGATCCGTTTGAGATCATGCGCGAAGCAGAATTGGACTAGCCTTTGGGTCGACGCTCTGGCTAACCTGCGGGCCGTCCCGGTCGATACATTCTGGGACCCTTTTAGCCCAGAACGCGAACATCCTCGCAACAAAGCCGTGCACAGGACTCGAGAAGAACGGCTCCCTTCGACCCCAGAGCGGCCATCCGATGCAAGCTCGATGATGTGGGCCGACCCTTGGGAGAGAACGGAGAATAGCCGCGCTGCCGCAGCAAAGGTGTTACGAGATCGAACCGCTTCCCCAAACCGCAACCGCTTCTATCGGCGGAGTACCGAATCGGCCGGCTGAGCCGTCATTATCGGATCGGCATGCCGATGGACAATCTTCCAGAGACCGTCCTCTGGGCGAAAGACGCTCGTCACGCGTAACGCCAGAGGGGTAACATCGCTTCGACCGCCAACCTTGGACCTGAGCCGCTCTACTTCGACGAGGTATGCCAGCTCAGACGTCACACACTTCGCTATGTTTTCGAAGCCGGTAGCATCGCCGTCCCTGTAGTTCGATGCCGCCTGTTCCATCGTCTCAACGACCGGCTTCCATCCATGCACGAAAGGGCCAAAGGGATTGCCCAGTGTTACATCGTCTCGTTGGGAAAAGAGCTTCTTCGCAGGCGCGGGGTTTCCTTTCATGAACTCATCCAGAGCCAGGTGGTATTTTTCAACTGTTTGATCGAAGTCATTGGCGTCAAGGGACACGTCATCCTCCCTGTCGTTGTATCTCTGATCCGGACTGGCAACTCCCGTAGGTCAACATTCTGTGTGTCCGCAGCAGCGAGGCATTTTCCCTAACTGCAGCGCAGTGCAGGTTGGCTTGGTCAGTATAGCACGGCGCCATACAAGGTTCGCGACAGCAGCGTATTGAGACGGCTCGGTAAATGGCCGCTCTCCACCCGCTCGCGACGATCGGCGCTTGCCCAAGCGACACGGCGGCAAGCCGACTGCGTATCCCTCGCCTTGAAGGGAATCGAACCTTCCGCCCAGGCTTTCGCATGCGATAAGTCCTGGTTCGGTCGCCCGCGGAACCTAATCCTCTTGGGTGACTTTTCGCGCATCCTCCACGCGTTCTACTATCTTGGCGGGAAATCTGGAGAGGGGCATGCACTATCGCCAAAGGTCGGTGCTGTTCGCAGCACCTGGACTGATCATCGGAGCTGCCGCACTAGGCGCTTCGGGTGGTATAACTGTTGCAGATTTCGATAAGCCAGAACTGCTGATCGCCGCCCTGCTTGTCGGTCTCATCATCGGCATGGCCGTTGAGCAGCTCCTATCCACGATGAGAAAGCAGGCGTGGCGGGAGAAAAACAGATCACGCTGGGAGGAAAAGCGCAGCAATGAGCGCATCATACCGGGGCCTTGGCTTCAGAAGCCAATTGCGGAACCATTGAGACCAGTCGACGCCACGGATCAACTGCGTATCGTGATGCGCTCGCATTTCACCATTCAACCGCTCCTCAACAAGAGCGAAGCACGCGTGTTTAGGGAACTCGACAGCGTCGTGATCGCCTGCAATCCTTCTTGGCAGGTAATGGCGCAGGTTTCGCTGGGTGAGATCCTCCGAAGCACCGATGCGGACGCCTACCGTTGTATCAACTCCAAGCGTGTCGATCTGCTGCTCGTAGACAGCAATTGCCAACCGCGGCACGTCATCGAATACCAGGGCGGAGCGCACCACCAAGGGGCCGCGGCCGCGCGCGACGCAGTAAAGAAAGAGGCGCTGCGACGCGCCGGGATCGGATACTACGAGGTCGTGGCTGGCCAAACGACCCCGTCGGAACTCAGGCGCTTGGTCGAGAAGCTGGTGGATAAACCGAGTGTCACCTAACGCGCCCTCATCACGAATGCCTGCACGGTCGAGCTCCCTCCATTGGAGGAAAACATTGCCTTGGCTTGATGGAAATGAGGCAGCCCCGAGATGATCTCCGATTTCGAGGTACTTCGCGAAAACCTGTTTCCGGCCAGCCACGGAGCGATCGAGGACTGGAATGCGTTCCCCTGGCATCGTGACCGAACCAACAGAATCCAGGCGCACAAGGCACATTCCTCGCAAGCCATCGCAATCGACGTGTTCGGCACACTCAAGATGAGCACCGATCGCGACCGCATCCTCGACGCCATAGCCGAGCGTGTGGGAGTGGCGCCGGGCGGTCCATGGGCGATAACACTCGAGTGGACGGATAGCGATCGGATGCTGGGAGAACCGAGGCCTACGCAAGTCGACGTGCTTGCCGTAGGCTCGATGGCCGCGCTCGTTATCGAGTGCAAGTTCACCGAACCCGGAGGACAATGTGGCCAAACGGCTGTGTCGCGCTCGGGCGAACGACAATGCAACGGAAGCTACGCTGACCAAATCAACCCGCGTAACGGCGTCCGCGCGAACTGTGCTCTTACAGGCAAGGGCATTCGGTACTGGGAATACATCCCTGAGGTCTTCGCGCTCGATCCGGGCGTTGATCATACGCCCTGCCCATTTAAGGGAGAGGCCTATCAGTGGATGCGCAACGCAGTGCTGGCGGCAGCGATAGGCAAGCACCGCAACCTTCAAGCGGCAGCTCTCGCAGCCTTTGCCGACCACCCCAATTTCCCGACAGCGCGGAAGGTAAAGCGGGGCCTGGTGGATGCCAGTCTCGCTGGGCAAGCGGCGATCACGCCGATCTCCTACCAACAGATCATCGCAATCGCTTGTTACCTCGGCCGAGACCATGAACTTTGGAACGGCCTTTCTGCATGGGTCGATCGTAAAATCGCAAGGGCGGGGTCGCGAACGTCGAACTTCTAAGAGGTTTGAAATGGATGCTTATATCTGGGATAGAGCCTTCTATGACGACGGCGTGTGGGTTTCCTGGTCCGACGTGGAAGAACAGCTCCGGTACCAGGAGTGGCGCGCCAAATATCCCAATGCAATCAGGTCTTTGATCCCGTACTTTCAGGATCTCTTGTCGCTCGCAGAAAACTACCATCTTGAGACAGGTCGTCATCTCAATGTGTACGGCGACATTGGGGAACTCTTCGGCGCCATCACCTACGGAATAAAGCTGAACAAGAACTACGCGCAGGGTGCCGATGGTAGGCTAGGTAACGATCACGTTGAGATCAAAACGATCACGCCATTCAAGTCAAAGGACGAGGTTTCCGTCAAGGTATCAGGCAACTTCAGTAAGCTGCTCGTCGTGAAGATCAACGCGGACTTCGAAGTCTCATCCCGGATGGTCGATCGCTCCAAGCTTCCTAAAACGACGAAATCTGTTCTGAGGATAAGGTGGGGTGATATGCCTCACGTCGAATGACGAGTTGGTCAGCAACGCGGACCAGTACTTTCCTCATCTTTCGCAAATTCAGGCGACTTGAGCACCGCGTTCGACTGGCGATGAACTCCGGTGGCCTTCGGTGAACGCTGAGCCGCTGGACCCGAGCCGTCTACAGCAGAACCGAATTCCGTCACAATCGCGAGCGAAACGCATCAATCATGGCCTTTGAGACGTCGCCCGGATAGCAGATTGGGGCTGCTCCACCCGGCTTCGAATACGCGCTCCTGCGTCCGCAGCGCCGTCCACCCCGATCGCGGCTTTCCGGGCATGGGCAGGAGCCGCTGTAACCGGAGATCGACTCAGCGATGATGCGCTGTACAATCACGGTGTCGGAAATCCGCGGGACTTCGATCGGATCTTCGCGTGCTGGCTCTCCGGATGCGGAGCTATCACGCCTTGGCTCCGACTGCAGTTTGTCGGAGCTTAGCAGATGCGATGCGATCCAGCCCTCTCTTCGTGTGAGATTGTCTTGCACACGCGACCACTCCCCATCGACAGACAGCAAGCGGATCGGCCGGCCCGCATCGTAGCGATCGAGGATCCGGAACTCTTTCCCCGGTCCCTCTCGTAGGGCGACACGCTTGCCGCGCACGAAGACCGTGGCGATCATTTCCTCAGTGCCGGCGCTTTCAACCGCTGCAGCGGACTGGTGTTGCCGAGGCGTAGCCGCAGAGACTTGGATGGCGTCTGCCGCCACGGGTTTCTGTTCTTGTACGACAATTCCTGCTGAAGGCAGCCGCGTTTCATTGACCGCCGCTGGCCTGTCGCTTTTTGCGCCGAGCCAGATCAATGCTGCAGCTACGGCCCCGCCAACAAGAATTCGTCGCATGATAGTTCCCCGCCCCAGGGTTGTATCATTCAACGCTTTCTGGAAGACGGGCAAGCCCACGAAATAGCATCCGCGCCCGGGACCGACATCCGATTACGTCGCTCCGTTAACCGTTGCGGCTTTTTTGTGTTGCAACTTCAATTTGATCAATGTTCTCTGAATATAGACAGAGCGTGGGAGTATTAATCTTGCCGAGTTTTCCGTTCGGCCTCATTCGCATATGGGCATTCTGCCTGGCCCTTTCGCTTGTGTGTAATCCAGCGCTCGCTGCCACAAAGAAATTTGGTCCCTTCTCGTTCGAGGAGAGTGACCCCAGCGTCATCACACTCACGGGCGAGATCGACCTCTATTCCGCCCTGAACTTCAGGCGCGCGCTGCATGCATCACAGAAAGCCAGGTTGCTGGTGCTCGATAGCGTCGGCGGCGCTGTCCAGATGGCACTGCTGATTGCCGACGACGTGCATGAGAGGCGCCTCTCCACCTTTATTCCGAAAGGTAAAGGCTGCTACTCGGCCTGCGCGTTTATTTTTATGGCGGGTGTCGAACGCCAGGTGGACGGTGAGCTTGGCGTGCACCAGATCTCCAGTGAATCGAACGACCTGGTGAACGCACAGCTGTCAATTTCCGATATCATCGACATGCTCGCTCGCTTCGATACGTCGGCAGAAGTCATGACAACAATGTTCAAGACGCCTCCGTCGCAGATGCATGTGTTCTCGAGCGAGGAAATCAGTCGCTACAAGCTCAATCGCAAGGGCGCGACGACGGCCTCGAACGAGCCGATCCCCACAACTCCGGCAGTCAATCCCGAAGGCGCACCATCCTCGACGGCAAACACAAGCGCAGTACCCACTCCTGAAGCAAACAGCCAACAAGTGGCCGCTTCCGACCCATCGCCGATCGATCCCGGTCAGAGTGAGAAACTGTCGGCAATTGAAGAATTCGCCCGTAAGCCGACGCGTATCGCTGTCTACGCTGGCCTTGACCTGTTTGGCGATGACCTCGCTTCAAAGAGGACGGTCGACGTCGCCGAATGCGCGACGAGTTGTCTAGAGATGAACGGCGTCTGTAAGGCGTTCACCTTCAATGCCAATCCGAAGATTGTTCGGGGACCAAATTGCTTTCTGAAAGCAAACGAAGGTCGCGCGGACGGAAACTCGGTCGCTATCTCTGGGAAATTCCTGGCAAGCGCGGACGCAGATCCAACGCCATTTAGCATGGGCACAATCGATCCGAAGAAAGCGCTATTCGAGGATGTTGATCTGCCTGGAGGCGACCTGGGCGTTCGCGCGTCAATCGCGAACGCAACGCCACTTCAGTGCCGACTGGCCTGCATCGACAATGACCGGTGTGTTGCATTCACCTACATCAAGAAAAAGAGGGAGTGCTGGATGAAAGGCGCCATCGGCACACCTCTTTTCAAGTCCGGTATGATTTCCGGTGTCAAGACTTTTCAAACCTTCGCACCAGCGAAGGTTATCGGGCTCGACTGACAACTGACCACAGCCCGACCTGCCCGGGTTAAGCGGAATCGGACGCAGAACCGTTTCCGGTTGTCGGGATTCGAGACGTCCCAAATCATCGGATCTTTACTCTTGAGAGGAAATCGAACCGAGGATGGGCATCCTTCGGGTGGCATAAACCGGATTGCGATTGCGAATCTGTATCGCGCAGTGATACGTATTGGTTGACTTTCACCAGTATCACCATATGATACAAACATGAAGAGCCGGACGTGATCAGGTCATTTAAGG
Source organism: Ensifer sp. 22521 (assembly GCF_052044795.1). Lineage (NCBI taxonomy): Bacteria > Pseudomonadati > Pseudomonadota > Alphaproteobacteria > Hyphomicrobiales > Rhizobiaceae > Ensifer > Ensifer sp. 22521. The sequence continues at coordinate 123,489 of NZ_JBQENM010000017.1, read as the reverse complement.
ATGCCAAGACCGAAGCTGTTGCACGCGGCAAAGCACCAAAAGGTTTTCCTTCAGACATCGTGAGGTCGGCTGTTCGTAAATTGACGATCCTGAACAGCGCAGCCGCTCTCGACGACCTGCGTTCCCCTCCGGGAAATCGACTTGAAGCCCTTAAGGGCGACAGAGAAGGCCAACATTCGATCCGGATCAATGATCAGTGGCGCATATGCTTCATATGGACAGAGGCCGGCATCGAAGACGTCGAAATCGTTGACTACCATTGAAGGCCAATTCGTGGCACACAGGGAGCTTGAGATGACCCATATCCTTCCGCCGGTCCATCCGGGCGAAATCCTTCGCGAGGAGTACCTACTTCCGCTGAACATGAGCGCCGGTGCACTGGCGAAAAAGCTCAATGTTCCGCGCACCCGCATCGAACGTATAGCGGCGGAGCAAACACCGATAACCACGGATACCGCTCTGCGCCTCGCCAAGTATTTCCGCACAACGCCGGAATTTTGGATGAACATGCAGACCAGCTTCAACCTCAAGACAGAGGAAATAGCGCTTCATGGCGAACTGGAGCTGATCCCGGAAATCGATAGAGCAGCATAGCCGGACCCTCGGCACATTCCAGTCGATACATTATGCGATCTTCGTGGCCCAGAAGGTGAACATCACAGCAACATGCAGTAGCGGGCTCGTGGGAGCACGATTCTGCCGCCCCTATGGCGACTTCCACGCTTAAGTCGGTGAACGGCAGCATGCGCCCCCACTTTGGTCATTCACTTCGCCCACTCGAGCTGCTGGAAGCCGACAGTCTGTTCGTCTGCAAAACGCTGAGCCGATCGAAACATGGTCGAGGATCACCGCCGTAGGGATGACATCCTGACGTGCGGGCCGGCCTATGTGCGCCATCTCATAGCCGAGAATTGAGGGGACAGGTCGTTGGTGCGCAAGGTATCCCTAGAATATTGTGATGGTCACGGGGAAGTTGTTGATTCGGAGGCGGCGTGGACAGGGCAATATGGAGGAGGAGTACCGGTTCCTTCGTGCGGTTTGATTGCCCACGATGCGGAAGAGGGAAGCTTAAGACAAGGGCCGATACCTTTGTTCGGCATGAGCCTACTCACGTCACAAACAGCCTTGAAGCAGATGAGCTGAGAGGCGAACTCTCGTGGGGCCGCTTCAGCGGGTATCTGGTCTGCAACGCCGCTGGATGTGGCGAGATGGTTGTAGTCGCTGGAGACTTCGAGGAGCACTACCATTATCAGACGGACGAAGAGACTGGCGACACTCACGATTATACCGATGTCAGCTATAAGCCGCGCATCATGCACCCGGCGCCGCCGATGATCGAAGTCCCGAAAAAGCTTGGGAAAGAAGCCAAGCTGCATATGACGCGGGCATTCGAGCTATTCTGGTCGGATTCCGGCGCCTGCGCAAATCGCCTGCGCATCGTCGTGGAATTGGTTCTCGACCAGTTGGATATCCCCCGCAAGGGCCCCAAGGGGAAGGCGAAGAACGCGTATTTAAACTTGTCTGACCGCATCACCATTCTGAAGGATGCTCGGCCCGGTCACGACAAAGCGCTAACGGCGCTGCGCATAGTCGGCAACATCGGCAGCCACGAGGGGGTTGTCGAATTCGAGGAATTGCTGGATTGCTTCGAACTGCTTGAAGACGCGCTAATTGAGCTGCTGGAAAGGCGGCGAGAGAATTTGGACGCGAAGGCCCAGCGCATTATCGACCGAAGGAAGAATCTGTGAAAATGCGGTGGACAACAGGGCAATCCGGTTGACCCACCGCATCCGCGCGACCGCCTGAATGGTATAAAAAAATTGGCTCTATTACAGAATACTGAGAGACGCCGTGAAAAAGAAAGAATTGCGGAAGCTGAAAAAGCTCCTCAAGCAGGAGAAGCACCACTACATCCCGCAATTCTACCTCCGCCCGTGGCTCAATGCCGACGACAAACTTGAAGAATACGGGCGGGTTCCACCGAGCAACCAAATCCGCTCACGGCGGCGCGGAACGGATTCCACCGGCTTCGTCTACAACCTTTACACCCTTCCGGGCACCACCGAAGATACGAAGCAAAACGTCGAGCGGGTATTTTTTGGCAAGGTCGACACGGACGCGGCCAAGGTGCGCGACAAGTTGTTGGCGGGGGCGCCCCTGAGCCTTCCCGACCGCTACAACTGGGCGCGCTTCATCCTTTCTTTGATCCTTCGGAACCCGGAAGAGGTTCTGAAGATGAAGGTGAGCGTGAACGCGATATTCGACCAGCCGGATGCTGAGCTTCAGGCGAAGTATCTCAAGTTCCGCGAACCTCACGAACCTGCAACTGCGGAAGAGGCCATCCGGCAGCACTATCCGGAAGCTCCCGACCGTTCTGCTCTCCTCATCGGCACGCAGTTGATACAGAATCAGAAGGCCATGCAGACCATTGCAGGCATGTCATGGTCGATTATTAGGACCGATAAGGCCTCACGGAGGCTGGTTACGTCAGACCGGCCCGTTGTGATGACCGGTGGCCTCCTGCGGCTGGATGGCCATATCTGCCTACCTATCAGTCCGAGACATTTATTTGTCGCCTGCACGCTGAAGCCGACTATGGACGCTTTCCTGAGGGCGCCGAAAAGCAAGCTCGTTCGCGAAAGCAATGCCCAACAGATCGGGCAGGCGAGACGCCACGTCTACGGCTGGGACAAGTCCGACTTGGCTGAGGTCCGCCGCGGTATTTCCAAGCGGAAGTATATGTCCCTTATTCGGGCGCCGGAAAGGCTTTCAGAATCGGCCTGATGCGGCACCTTCGGCGGCTGAAAGCCGCGGAAGGTGCACGGTTGCTGGGGAACGACCTTTTGTCTTTGAAGCCCGACGGTCCAGGATTGCTCCGACGCTGATAGGCGATCGTCGCCGCCGAGACACGCAGAAAATCTTTCGCCTGAAACTATACCTCACGTTGCAGTATTAGGACGACGCTTATATGCTCAGCAAAACAACTAGAACGGGAGGTCGCCAATGGCGCGAAAAACATTTCTCAGCTTTTGTTACAAGGACGATCACTGGCGGGTGCAGCAGGTCAAGAACATGGGCGTCGTGGAAGAACAGCCGCTTCTAAGCGCTAATAAATGGGAAGAAATCGAAAATCAGGGCGACGCTGCGATCAAGAAATGGATCGATGAGAATCTGAAGGGCAAGAGCTGCCTAATTGTACTCATCGGTCAAAGGACCGCGAAGCGCAAATGGGTGCAATATGAAATCCAGAAAGCCTTTGACGACGGAAAAGGCGTTCTTGGGGTTTACATCCACAATCTGAAAGATTCTGGTGGCAACCAGACCACCATGGGGTCAAACCCGTTTGACGGCTTCACCGTCGGCAGCGATCCGCTGTCAAAGTGGGCAAAAGTGTACAATCCACCGTACTCGACGAGCAGCTACGTCTACGACCACATCAAGAACAATCTGGCGGACTGGGTCGAGACGGCAATCAATCTGCGAGCCTGAGTGGCACGCCCTGAACGCCGCCCCATGGGTGAAACATGAGCATATACGAGATTGGGTTTCTGGGCGGCGAACTCCCAGTTGAGCGCGAACGGCTTCGGCTCACACTGTCGGAGATGATTGCAGATTACTCACTTGAGATCGGAACTGACGTTGTCATTCGAACTGGAGCGGAGTTGGAGCAACGAGATAGACACGCCGCATTCGCTGCAGTCTACTTCGGCCATCATACCAAACCGGATACGAAGGTCGCCAAGGCGGTTGTGCATGACAGTGCCCCGATCCTTCCATGTTTCGGACGAGATGAGAATTTCTCGGGTGTAATCCCTGAATTTCTGCAGGTCTTCAATGGACATCAAAGGTCGGATGATGATCCGGAAATGCGTCAGCTAGCTGCGGCAGTATTGGAATGCCTCGGACTGCTTCGGCGACAGAGGCAGGTGTTTGTAAGTTACCGCCGTGTAGAGTCTAAATCTGCCGCGATTCAGCTTCACGACCTACTCTCCTCCCGCGGGTATGACGTATTCTTGGACACGCACGACATTCGGCCTGGTGAAGCGTTTCAAGACGTTCTCTGGCACCGACTGTGTGATTCTGACGTAATGGTGATGCTGGACACACCGACCTATTTCGAAAGCAAATGGACCAAACAAGAAATCGGGCGGGCCAGATCTAAGGAGATCCACGTACTTCGCGTTGTATGGCCGGAGCACCGTCCAAGCAAGTTCACCGACCTTGCCGAATCAATCTACCTCGATCCCAGCGAGCTTGAAGGCCACGATGGCCCGATCATTTCCAGTACCGCAGACGATATCGTCGTTGCGATTGAGAGGCTGCGCAGCCGTAGTATCGCCTCACGCTACATGTCGATTACCGGAAAGCTTCGAGCCGAGGTTCTGAAGATTGAGGGAGCCGTTGAGGGGGTGGGCGCTCATAGAGCCGTCGCGATAAGGCTCGATGATGGCCAGAGGGTCTGGGCCTACCCGATCGTTGGCGTTCCTACCGCCCTTACATTAAACGATGTTGCTGAGAGAGCGCGAAACGCACGGCAGCGAGGAACTCCCGTTCTTGTCTATGATCAGGTCGGCATCGGTGAGGCATGGGCGGCCCATTTGAAATGGCTAGATGACAATATAACTTCTGTAAGAGCGATGAGAGTTAGCCATGCCAGCTGGGATCTGGCTGCTTGGGAGGCGTAAGATGGATGGGGCAATCTTTCTCTCCGCCGGGGTTCCCGATCCCAAACGAGGGCCGGAGTATGCGAAAACCGCGGATACGGTTGCGATAGCGGCGGCGGTCTCAGCCTTGCTTTACGTTACCCTCGGGCGGCGTCAGCTTATTTGGGGTGGGCAACCAGCGATTACGCCGATGATCTGGACGATCGCCGCCGACATGGGAATAGATTATGGCTCTTGGGTCCGACTCTATCAGTCGAAACATTTCCAGGAGGAGTTTCCTGAAGAAAACAAGCATTTCCAAAACGTCATCTACACGGATGACGTGGACAATGATCTGCATCGAAGTCTGCAAGCAATGCGCCATAAAATGTTTACGGAAAATGAGTTTACCAACGCCGTCTTCATAGGCGGTATGGGCGGAATCCTTGACGAGTATGAGATGCTTCGCCTGGCGCAGCCCAAAGTCAATCTTATCCCACTCGTGTCCGCTGGTGGGGCAGCAGCGCTTGTCGCTGAAAAAATGGGCGGCGTTTCAGAGGACCTCAAGACGAATCTCGATTTTGTGGCCCTGTTTCACCAGCACCTTGGCATTTCTGAGAGGGAGGAGCGCTTTCGGACGCCTGCAGCGCAACCGGCCGATGTCAAAAAACGCTACTGGTCTAAGCCAAGCCAGCCCACAGACTCCGGTAGCGCTTAAACATGCCCTTCCTGCATCAGGACGACATTCGAGAGGTGGGCAAAGAATTTTCTCGAAGCCTCGGCGCGACACCCGAAGAGGCGCTCCGACGACTGGGGCGCTCTCGACGCGACCACTACGATATCTTTCTATCGCAAACGACCAGGGATGCCGAAATTGTGCTGGGAGTTTACTCGATCCTGGTCGACATGGGATACGCCGTATTCTGCGATTGGCTGGAAGCCCCCAGCCCCAGACGTGATGAGGTAACTCCAGCAAACGCGGAGTTCATCCGCGATATGATGCGAATCAGCGACACCCTACTGTTCCTCGACACGTACAATGCCGATCAATCCCTTTGGATGTGTTGGGAACTGGGCTGGTTCGACGGCTCCAAAGGTCTCGTTGCAATTCTGCCGGTCCTTCCAGAGGGGATGAGATACTACCGACAACGTGAATTTCTGGGACTTTATCCGTACGTGGAAGTCACAGAGGAGCGGAAGCTCAAAATCGTCCGTCCCAACGTCCGAGGTCCGAACGGTGTTATGATAATTGAAGCGCCAAACTCTCGATCGTTCGATGCTTGGAGGAAACACCCCAACGACCCTATGCGCCCCCGCACTCCAGGCTATCCAGGCAGGCAGTTTTAGCTCAGCCCGCCCCGCTGTTATTGAAGACGGGCCCGTTAAAGTTCGTGCCCTGATCAACAGTATCAGTCCGGAAACTGGAGCCGAAAATCCCGCTGGCGAATCAATATGTACATCGCCCATATTGCAACAAAGGATACCCCTAACTCACATGGAAAATTGACCATTTGGTTAGATTCCCATGTCGAGAGGTCCTGGAGATCGGCATTCAATAATCGGTCGTAACCAAGATTTAGTTCAACCAAATGGTAGTGGAACACGTAAGTGGCAATCGGACTTGGCGGGTATCAGCAGCAAAAGAAGCGTCGTGTTTTCTTCTCTTTCCACTACAAAGATATCATGAGGGTCAATAACGTCCGTAAATCCGACGAGTTCTCTCGATCATCTTCGGATGCTGGCCGAAGTATCGAAGGCTATTACGACGCCAGTTTGTGGGAATCCCGCAAACTTGAAGGCGACGAAGGGTTAAAGCGTCTCATTCGCGACGGGGTGAAGAGTACCTCTGCCGTATGTGTCTTGGTGGGGTCGGAAACATGGCATCGCCGGTGGGTCCGCTATGAAATCGCGCGAAGCGTGATCGACGGTAGAGGGCTCCTCGCAGTTCATATTAACAGCATTAAACATCATGTCCGACTGACGCCCGATGAAAGAGGGGACAACCCGTGCCGATACTTGGGCGTTGCCGTTGCTGACAACGGGAAATACTATCTTTGCGAGCGCTTCCATCAGAACGGTATCTGGAGCTGGCGCTGGTATCAGGACTACACCCAACCCATTGATCTGCCCGCATATTGCCGTGCCGCGCCAAAGAGCGGGGAACCGGTTCGATTGTCGGAAATGACCCGAGAATACGATTGGGGCCAGAACGGCTTTAAAAATATTGGCGGTTGGATCGACATGGCAGCTGCAGACGCTGGCAAATGAAGCTGGGCGTCGACAAGGCCGTCGGTTCTGACAACGCCATCGACGATCCCGACAACATCGCCCATCGATGATGCCGCAACGTTGTGCCGTCTCGAACCGCGCGTAACTCAATCGGTGCTGCTCAGTCTTTGGCCATCCCGAAACAGCTAGATTGTGCTCATCTTCATCTCGCAATTTTTAGTAACGACGTGCCCAGTGAATCTGTTAGAGAAACTGGCGAAAGGATGGCGAACGGCATGTCGTCTCCTGCCGCCCGTCCATTTATGATTCTCTGGAAGTAGTAGGTACGATGAAACCCAAGGTGAAGCAATTTGTGGAGCGGTACCTTAAGGAGATCGTCGAGGGCAATGCCGCTGTGTTCGCAGGAGCGGGCCTTTCAGCTCCTGCGGGATTCGTAAATTGGCAAGAGCTTCTTCGGCCCATCGCCGAAGAGCTTGACCTAAATGCTGATATTGAAACTGATTTTGTTGCGCTCGCCCAATTCCATCGAAACAAGCATCTCGGAAACAAGGGGCAGCAGAACCAGCTGCTAATTGATCGTTTCGGCGTACCAAAGAGTCCGACCGCGAACCATGAAGTGCTTGCGAAGCTGCCAATCGAGACGTACTGGACGACAAATTACGACGATTTGATCGAGAAATCTCTCGCAATGCAAGGGAAAACCCCGGATGTAAAATACACCGAGGCGCATCTTGCCCTGACCCGTAGAGGACGGGACGCGGTCGTCTACAAAATGCACGGCGACATTTCAAACCCCCAGGATGCCGTATTAGCCAAGGATGACTACGAGCGTTACCACGTCAACCGAGCGGCATTTGTGACGGCGCTATCGGGAGACCTAGTTTCTCGAACTTTCGTATTTCTCGGGTTCAGCTTTACCGATCCAAATCTTGATTACATTCTCAGCAGGGTTCGATTAAATCTGGAGGAGAACCAACGGAAGCACTACTGCTTCTTCAAAAAGCGCGTGAAATTCCCGAATGAGACCGAAGAAGCCTTCAAGAACGCCGTGGTCCGGCAGGAACTGGCGATCGCAGATCTGCTTCGGTTCAACATTGAGGCAGTGCTGGTGGACGAATATGCGGAGATCGACGAAGCTCTCCAACTGCTTCACCGACTCTATCGCAGCAAATCTGTCTTCATTTCTGGAAGCGCTGATCTCTTTGATCCGTGGGGCCGAGCCAAGGTCGACATATTCAGCCACACACTCGGTTCGCAATTAGCTAAGCATGGGTACCGAGTTGTTACCGGTCTCGGTAAAGGAGTGGGCGATGCTGTCCTCAGTGGCGTCGTTGACCAGGTTTATCGGTCTTCCAAAAACCAACTTGACGATGCCCTGCTAGTTCGACCGTTCCCTCAGCAGATTGATGCTGCGAATCGGCAAGCAGTATGGAAGAGATATCGCGAGGAACTCATTGGTCAGGCAGGCATTGCGATTTTTCTGCTTGGCAACAAGTCCAACGGCAGCGGCAATGTTATCGCCGATGGAATGAAGGAGGAATTCCAAATCGCAGCCGCGGAAAAGCTCCTGATCATCGCCATGGGGACTTCAGGACACGCAGCTAAAGAGATATTCGATCAGATTGCTGCCAATCCAGAAGCATACTTTTCGGAGCTGTCGGATCAGGCCAAATATACTGTATTGCAACTGGGCACGCTCGATGCCGAGCCGGACGTGATGGTCTCTGAAATTATGAATGCAATAGCTGTTTCGATAAAGAAGTAGTGAGGCTTCGCGTGGCTTACGAGTGGGACATCTTTCTGAGCTATCCAAGTACGCCTTATGTGCAGCCGTGGGTGGACAACCATTTCTTTCCGCTATTACGTGATCACCTCGATGCACTTTTGCCCAATGAACCGCGAATTTTTGTAGATCGCGCACAGCCCGTTGGTGTCGAATGGCCAGACAATATCAAACATGCTCTTAAACACAGCAGGATGATGGTCGCTGTCTGGACACCGCCATACTTCCGTTCGCACTGGTGCATAGCAGAATGGGAAAGCATGCTCGCGAGAGAGCAACGCTTTGCCTCCCTTGGGACGGTGAATCGAATGCGCCTCGTCTATCCAGTAAAATACTCGGATGGAAGGAACTTCGATGAACGCGCGCAACGGATCCAAGTAAAAGACCTTAGCAGCTTCGGCTATCATCTTCCGAATTTTCGAGAGGCCGTCGCGTACATGGAATTCTACGAAGCCGTGCGGGACGTTGCTGAAGATGTCGAAGCGCGCCTAGCGACCGCTCCTGATTGGGAGCCCGATTTTCCTCTCGTAAACGTGGATCCGATTATTCAAACCGGACCTAGAGTTCGGCTGCCGAGGATCTGAAATGAGAGGAATCGTCGTCACCTTCTATTCGTACAAAGGCGGCGTTGGGCGCTCGTTCGCTTTGGCGAATATCGCGGCATTACTCGGTCGATGGGGATTTCGCGTCCTCTGTGTTGACTGGGATTTGGAGGCCCCTGGGCTCGAGGATTTCTTCAGGCCCTATCGACGCGACGATCGTTACTGGCAAAGCGATGGGCTGGTCGAACTCCTGCTGGATTTCCATAAGCGTGCCCAGGTTCCATTGCTTTGGCGCGACTTCGTTTTAGGCCTAGATTCTAACTACCTTCCCGGAGTCGATCTGATCAAATCTGGCCGGGCCGACGACCAGTACACGCGCCGACTGCAGCAACTGAACTGGGATCGGCTATATAAGAAAGGACTAGGCGACGCGCTCGAAACGATGTTCGACGAAGTCCGCGAAAATTACGACTTCGTTCTTATCGACTCTCGAACGGGCGTCACCGACTTCTCGGGAATCGTGACGGCGCAGCTACCGGACATATTAGCATTCTTATTCACGGCCAACGAACAGAGCGTCGGCGGGGCAACAAGGGTCGCGAAGCGAGCGTCAACCATAAGAAACGACATTGCACTCGACCGTTCTCCTCTGTTGACGTTGCCGATCCCCGCCCGGTTTGAATCGCAGGTCGAGCATCGGATATCACAGAAGTGGCGGGAGCACTTTGTCGCGCAGTTGGGTGAATTTTACTCCGGGTGGGTCAGTCAAGATGTGGCGCTCGACAAATTGATTCCGGCGACAACGATCCCGTACATCCCCTTCTGGAGTTTCGGCGAGAAACTATCCGTCATTGAAGATCCGATCTTCGACCAATCGAGCATCAACTTTGCGATGGAGAACTTGGCCGCACTTCTGGCGCACAAGTTAAGTAGAACTCAGCTGCTCGTGGGATCTCGCGACGAATTTGTCGGCGCCGCGAGAAGAATTGGCCGAGATCCCGACAAAAGCTCCGTGTTCATAAGTTACTCGATGGAGCATCGGCCCATAGCCCTCAAGCTTAAATCAGACCTGGTCCGTCACGGAATTGATGTTCGATCGTTTGAGCATCTCAAAGTGGGGGAAGAATGGACACAATCGGTTTCCGAGGCGCTGGAAAGGGTGGATCATTTTGTTCTGCTATTCGGCCAAGGCGACCATCGCAACCGTGCCATGGAGTCTGAAGTCCGGGCCTTTCTTAGGCAATCTGCATCCGACGAAAGACCCCGGTTGCTAATCCCGTTTAGGGTCGGCTCCGTGGAGCGCTTACCATCGTTCATTCAGCATCTGCGCTTTTACGATCTTGCGGATGACGTCACTGACGCGACAGTCCAAATCCTAGAACTAATTCGCCCCATCGAGGCAATCGCACCGGTTGAAGCGATTAGCGTCCATGTCCGGGTTTCCGGTGATGGAAATCGGCCCTTGGCTGGTGGCGCTGTTTCCGCGATTGCGGACAACGGAACTACTCTGGATGCAGTAACCGACAACGAGGGACGGGCACACCTCCGCATCGTGACCACGCGGCCCTATCGGATTCTTATCGCTCACCCACATCACCGACCCAAAATTATCGAAAATTTCAAGGTCTCTGAAGAGATGAATATTCGCCTGGAAAGACGAGGCGAAGTTGGCTCGATCATTATCCACTCGACCGGTTACATCGACGGACTAAGCGGGCAACTGAACCCGATTCTCGATACAAATGATCGAACGTACCTCTACGCAAGCAATATTGCGATCGATGGCGGAAAGCGCCAACCAGTCACGTTTTCTGTCGACGAACCTTTTATTCTTGAAGATGCTCACGGCCACGTGTTTCGCGCCATTGTCCGCTTTATCGAAGGCCGAACCAGCCTCGTAGAATACGAAAAGGTTGCGTCGCGGCTAGAGAAGCTTGTTGTACTTCGCAACGAGATTGACCGCACAATCAGAAAGCTAGCAGATCGAGCGCGAGAGAGTAACCTAGATCCCAAAATACGCGACAAGAAGCTCTCATCCCGTAAACTGGCTGAGTACGTGGTTCTTTCGAACCCGGACATATCAACTGCATATGTCACGCTTCAGGAGTTTTGGGCCATCGCAAACCCCGTTCTCCATGGACAGAGTCTAACCGCAACAGCCATCTCAGATGCACTTCAGTTAGGCGATGAGGCTCTTAGAATCCTTAGCCGGGCATGGTTACCCAAGACCGTCTCGTAGCAAAAACCGAGATTATCGTTGCTGCCAAACCCCATGCAGAGCACGCGGAAGATGCAACACCAGGCTAGCCCGCTATCGGAAGTGTTGTCGAGCTAGGTGGCAGAGGAAGCAGTCGAGTGGCCATATTCATTACCGAAGGGCAAGTGCGAGCCAAGATTCCGGGCATCGACACACGATCCGCCGGAGTTTTCCTCGCCGTACACGCCGCAATATCGGCACTTCGCGACTCTTTTGATATCTTCCTATCTCATTCGATAGATGATGCCGGTATTATCCTGGGCCTAAAGCGTATCTTGGAAGAAGCGGGAAAATCCGTTTACATAGATTGGGTCGATGATTCAGATCTTGATCGCGAACGTGTCAGCGGCAAAACGGCGGAAAAGTTACGCACGCGGATGAACCAGTGTTCGACACTCATTTATGCGTATTCACAGAGTTCGCAGCAATCTCGCTGGATGCCGTGGGAGTTGGGGTACTTCGATGGTTTGAAGGGAAATGTCGCCATCCTTCCGATCATTCCCGACCAAGGTTCGCTGGATTTTGATAAAGAGGAGTATTTGCACCTGTATCCGAAGGTCGACATAATCGGAGTTGCCTCAAGACCGAGCCTTTTCGTTAACCAGTCGCGAAAGTCTGAAATAGCTAACTATAAATCATTTGACGAATGGAGGGCCGGCCCCGACAAGCTCAGGCCCGACTAGGTCGTCGACCACGATTCAATTCATGCGCCTCTGAGCGAAACGTTCAAATCCGTCCGCACATCCCTGTTTTCGTCGATCGCCATCCAGAGCTCCATTGCATAGGTATCCAGAGCTCCCCAGACGATTGCTGATCGCCCCAGCACCGCATTGATGGCTGCAAGCCCTGTGTTGAACGGGAATGTGCCTTTGCCCCTATGCACTGTCCCCCTCTCCTCCTTCGACGGAAGTAAGATCCGCCGTGGCTGTTGGGTTTAGACGATAGTCACCGTACGATTTTCCGCTAACGATTTCAGTAGGCCGCTCTTGCCAGCCCATTGCCAGATCGAACATCAACGGCAGCTACAGCAGATTTCGACCAACGGCTGTCGACGAGCATTCGTCTCAAATCCGGGTGTGCCGGCGCAGCCCAAGCCACAGCGTCGACCGCCGCTTCCGGCGTAATATCCCGAAGGCACTCTTTAGGGACACTCACGCTGCTCCCGGCGTCAGATCGTTAGTTCAAAGTTGCGGGCTGGGTTTCAGCTTAGCGCTTCAAGTGAAATCACAAAGCAAAAGCGACACCAAATTCGGCCCGGTCCCTCTCCATAGAGCACCTTGGCCATGTTAGGTTATAGTTAACCATATGAATTAACGTATCAAAATCAACAAACAGAAGTGAAAAGGCTAAACGCTTCCGTCATCCAGACGCCATTCTCCTGACTCATTGCTATCGATAGGTATCCAGTATCGATAGTGATGGTTTTCGAGTCGCAAATCGCCTGATGTCGGTCGTCCGGGATAACCGGAAACGCCTGGTTTTCCGGGCTTCCAGGGTCGTTAGCCCGGGATGACCGGACTCCCCAAAACGGAACTCGCCGCGCGGCGGCGGCGCACATGGCCCGTCCCCTTTACCGGATTTGAGCTCCGATGCCGTTTCAGCAGCCCCTTCTCTCGTGGGCCATCTCCGAAACCGCTATTTTTCCGGCGTTTCCGCCACAGAAGCCCGCTGACGCGCGTTTGCCACTGTGGACGCCCCGTTGCTCATCCCGGGTAACGATTTGAGTCTGGCGGGCTTCAATTTGATGCATAAAACAAGCTTGCAACCGACCAATTTCTGACGCATTCCTTATCTGTACAAAGCCTTTTGAAACGAGGCCGTTAAAAGCGATGGCGAAGCGACAATCCGTTAACGTCCAACAGCCTCTCAAGCGGCTGATCGGCTACGCCCGCGTCTCGACCGACGACCAGGTCCACGATGCCCAAATCGACGAGCTGCGCGCCGCCGGCTGCGATCGGATCTATCAGGAGCATGGCTCCGGGGCATCGCGCGCTCGCCCAGTCTTGACCAAATTGCTTGGCGAACTCACCGCGGGCGACGTCCTCGTCGTCGTCCGCCTCGATCGGCTGGCCAGATCGGTGAGCCACCTGCTGCAGGTGATTGAGGATCTAGAAGAGCGCGGCGTGCATTTCCGGTCGATCCGCGATCCGATCGACACCTCGACGCCACAGGGCATGTTTTCCCTCCAGGTCCTTGGCGCGGTCGCCCAGCTCGAGCGGGCGCTGATTGCCGAACGCACCAAAGCCGGCATCAAGGCGGCCAAGGCCCGCGGCAAGCTTCCTGGAAACCCCGGCCTGCGCGAACGGCGACCGGAGGCGATCAAAGCCGTCTCGCAAGCACGCAAGAAACTCTATCTCGATGATCTCATTGCGTCGGCGCAGACGTGGTTGCCGATGGTGCGGCAACTCCGGCCCCAGCACAGTTGGGACAATGTCGTGCAGGTGCTCAATCGCCGCGGTCACGACTGGACCGTCGAGCGCCTCCGTCGCGCCGTTCATCGCCTGGTCCGCGAAAAGCTCGCGGAAAAAGACCTCCTGGTCCGGTCGCCTCGCCGCGCCCCCGAGGACCATCTGATGAAGCTGGTGGCGGCGATCGCCATTGCCGATCCCGACCTATCGCTTCGCGACATTGGCGCGCAACTGGACCAAATGGGAGAACGGCCTGCACGCGGCGGCAAGAAATGGCAGCCCTCCTCCGTCCGCGACCTGCTGGACGAAGCCCACCGATTTGGCCTCATCCGCCGCTGACAGCACGGTTCATCAAGCGACCGATGGCACGGTTGCTTTTCCGGTGACGAAAAATCCGCTGTATCTGGCAAAGTCCGCCAAGAGCCGGACAGAAATGTGGCCAGGCTGCTCTTGCTCAATTAATTCCAATCCGTCCGGATTTCTCCCCACATGATCGTTCTCGACACGAATATCATATCGAACTGCTACCGCCTGTTCCCGAGCCCACGATTGTAGATTGGCTTGCAGAACAGCCTCCCGCCGCCATTCTCTGACCGCGATCGCGCACTGGTTCTGATGGATTCGCATCTGCCGACGGTGGCCGTCGGAAGTGGCAGCGCTGCTTGTCGAGGACCTATCCGACAAGCACCCTGTGCGGGCAGAGCCGGCGCATCCGGCTTCCCCTCCCCTCCCCTGCCTTTCGATCCGCGTGGGCCGCGCGGGTGGTCATCATCGGCCGGCCAGTGGTCACGTTGAAACGCTGGCTCGAGGTAGCCGGTATCAAGGATGGCCCGGTCTTCCGCCGCACAGACCAGTGGGGAAGCATCGACCGGCGAGCCCTCAGACCGCGATTGGTCAACCGAATACTGAATACACGCTGCAAATTGGCGGGGCTCGACCTTGTTTTGCGCGCGGATTGCTGTTTGGCTATCTCAAATAGGCCGCCAACCGTGGCATTCCTTGCCGGAGGCAATGCAGCAGTCGCTACACAAGTCCGTCACCCAAGCAGCGCGCTACTATAACGAGACCGAACGAAACTGCGACGAGCGCGCAATTGGCAGGTCTGAGGATTCGCGGACGTTCATCTTTTTACTGACAGGAAGCTACAGAACGCGTTCGGCACCTACTTTACCTTGCATTTCTGGAACTGAACTCCATAAATGCAAGGATGACTGAGCGCCAAATAATAGCGACCATGTTAAAGGAATTCATTGATAGCAACCCCGCCGTCCCGCTCATTGGACCGCGCCAGGTTGGGCAAGCAACGCTTGCAATCGCGTAGCAGCGCCAATCGATCTATCTTGATCTCCAATCCGATGCCGATTGAGCCAAACTGAGTGAGCCAGAGCTTTACATCGAACAACACACAGACAAGCTCGCCATCCTTGACGAAGATCATCGACTGACCAACCCCTTTCCAAACTTGCGTGACCCGATCGATCGCGGTCGCCGAACAGGCAAACGATCGGCGCAGTTTCTCATGCTGAGCTCAGCGTCTATCGACCTGCTGAAGCAGTCCGGCGAAACTCTTGCCACCCGCATCGCTAATCTTGAGACCGATTGATAGCTTCGAGGTAGCGGAAAAGGACATCAACTCTCTCTGGGTCCGAGGAGGCTTCCCAGACAGCTTTCTCGCCGTCAATGAACGCGCCAGCTCTCAATGGAGGCAGGACTTCATACGAAATATCCGGAGCGCGGCATCCCCCAGTTCGGCCCTCGAATCCCGGCCAAAACCGTTAGACGGTACTGAATGATGCTTGCGCATCATTAATCGGGTCCCCTAAACGCCGCTAAATCGTAACTGCCATGTAAGGATGCTCGAATCTCAGACAACCAGCCGCCGTCACAGTCCGAGGCATTTCAAAACTGCCGACGCAGCGGCCATCCGTCTGTGCGAGTAATGAGACGGAGATGGAGCAAGGTGGGCGGCGCGCTTCCAAGCCAGGCGCTCTCTAAAAAACCCTGACAGCTGTCAGGGTTTTGATCGAATGGGCCCGCCGTTGCCATAGGGAGTATCCTTCCGGCTCACAGATCCGCCGCCAGCATACGCGTCGTAGTTCGCGTTGATGTTCTCGACCCGCACTTCTCTCTTGCAGATATCCACACGTGCCTAGCGGATTACCGGAGGCCTCAGATATGCAATTGAGCCGCTCTTTTATACATCCACGCCTGAGCGGAAATCTCACCTAAAACCCTGACAGCTGTCAGGGTTTTGAACAATCCGAACGCTGTCGTTGCCATACGAAACATCCTTCAGGCTCACAAATGCGCCTCCGGCATGGGCGTGCATTTCGCCTGGATCGTCTCAACTCACTCCGCCGGCTCGCGGAACTCCACACTGACTGGTGCGTTGCTTGAAGGTTCCCAGACCTAATAGAGCCGCCCATTAATGCATCGTAACCGAGCGCAATGGTACATTCTAATCTGAAGTGCAACATGCCAATGATTTCAATGGTTTCCCTTGGAGATTTTGGCATGGCCCGACGCAATTCGCAACTGAATCTGGCCGATCGACGCCGCCTCTTCCACTTTGTCGAACGCAAGCTGCCGATCAAAGAAATGGCGCGCGAAGTCGGTCGTCATCGATCGACGATCTATCGTGAGATCCGGCGCAAGACCTTCCACGATCGCGAGCTGCCCGACTATAGCGGCTACTTCCCAACGGTTGCTGACGAGATCCGCAAAGAGCGGCGGCAGCGTTTGAGGAAGCTGGTGCGGCACCCGCAATTGCGCGAACTGGTGATCGAGCAGCTGAAGGCGGTCCCCGCAACAGATCGCCGGTCGTCTGCTCGCCGATGGCGTGAGCGCCGTGCGGGTCTGCACCGAGACGATCTATCGCTTCATCTACGGCAAGGAAATCAGGCGCTGGAGCTCTATCAGCATCTGGCGGAAGGCCGCCGCAAACGCCGCCCCCGCGGCTCGAGGAAACCGCGCGACGGCACTTTTCCTGCTGCCTGCAGGATATCACAACGTCCTGATTTCATTGATGATCGTTCGCAGTTCGGGCATTGGGAAGGCGACTTGTTGATCTTCCAACGTGACTTGGGCAACGCCAACGTCACGTCCTTGGTTGAGCGCAAGAGCCGCTACACCGTCATGATCAAGAACCAAAGCCGGCACTCGCGACCGATCATGGACAAGATCATCGAAACGTTCTCTCCCTTGCCGGCCTTTGCCCGGCAGAGCTTCACCTTTGATCGCGGCACGGAGTTTGCCGGATTCAGGACTTTGGAAGATGGCATCGGCGCGCGCAGTTGGTTTTGTGACCCCAGCGCGCCGTGGCAGAAAGGTGCGGTGGAAAACACCAACAAGCGCATCCGCCGGTTCATGCCAGGCGATACCGACCTTGCAGGCGTGCCGCAACGCAAGCTCATCCAGCTTGCTCGCCATCTCAACGCCGACCGAAGTGTTCCGGGCACATTTGCGAGAGGGAGGCTGAACCCCTACCCTGAAAACCGGCGTGTTGCACTTCAGTTAGGATCTCCCAATCTCACCCAAAACCCTGACAGCTGTCAGGGTTTTTTCCCCCATCTCCGCCAATCGTAGTCGCCGTGCGAGAATGCGCCCCGAAGACCAGACAGGGAGCTGCGGTCGGAGCGCATGGCAGCTCAACGCTTCCAACGCGACGACTATCCGGCTGCCCGCGTGAGATGAAGAAGAAGCGCAGTGCCGGCGCGCTTCTGCAGCGGGGGCTCACTACAAAACCCTGACAGCTGTCAGGGTTTTGTCATTTCAGCGGGTACGCGCTCAAGTGAGCTCCGCTTCATCAACTGCGCACATCAGTGCATCGCACAGCCATCGTACCCAATCAGGCGGCTTTCAATGATGTCACATGACGAATTCCAGTGAGGTACGTATCTGCACGATCGGGATTCCCCTGCTCCAAGTCCGGCAGCTAATCTGCGCTGCCCTGTCGTGAACCTTGCCGAACCCCTGCATGCTTATCGGGCCCCTCATCCCATTTGATCCGAGGCGAGGCGTAAAATGTACACGCAAGCGCCGCCTATGGTGCGTGCCGGAAGCGGACTGAGTCCCTTCGAACGGTGATACGATGGCCAAATGCCACACGCATAGCGCGAGTTTGGGGCAATCCGCGCCTAGCGCACCTGGAGCCGAACCGATCCTTCGAAGCACACCGCCTTCTATGAATTCTCCAGCTTAGCGGCGGTGGACGCTGCCATTCATCCCCTGGAAACAAATTCGATGCCGTATGGGGCGATCGGGCGAGACGCACGCGAGACATTGTCCAGATTGTCCAACGGCTACCGGATTAGGACTGCGAAGTCGCGCTCGGGCTGAAGCAGAAAGGCGACCCGCGTGTCAGCGGTGGGCAGATGCCAAGGTCATCCTTTCGCCGCGATTAGATTTCCAGGTTGACGAATGTCGATCGCAGCAATGGAGTCCAGATGTGAGTTTCCTTGGCTTGCTTCTGGCATCGCTTTCGTGCTTTCAAGTTTCGGGGGGAGGGCGGACGCCTGTTCGATGTCCGCCACTTTGGACCTGGGCGATATCCAATACGCTCATGTCGTGGTCGTGAGGGCAATTTCAGAAATATTTTCGAATACATCACCCGACAGAGCGGCAGCTTGGTGGTGGGCCGTCGGTTCGTCGGGAAACTTCGGCAGAAGTGCCGGACCCTGGCCGATCTCCCGGGGACCCTCTGCCGGGCAAGGCCGGAGTTGCGCCCCGATGTGCGCAGCACTGCGTTCAAGGGTCCTGCTACGTCGACGATCGTTTCGAGGTGGTCAATATCATCGAAGGGCATCGCGACATCGAAGAGTTGTTCTCCTCGATGGACACGGACGAATAGCACCCACGCCTCCGATGACCTGACAGCCAATCGTCGTGTGAGGAAGGATTTAAACGACTGGTCTGCCGGCGAAGGCGAGGGCGCTAGGTAACCAATCGCGCAGCCCGCCCTTGTTTTCGCTCCGCATCGTTGTAGTAGCGCGCCGCCTGCGACACCCATTTGTGCAAAGACTGCTGCATGGCTTCAGGCAGCGGCATGCCGCGATTGGCCGCCTCGGTCAGGTAGCCTGATCGCAATCCATGCGCCGAAAGCAAGGTCGGGTCGAGCCCGGCTTGCTTGCAACGGCTTTTCAGGATGAGATTGACCGACTGCGGCGTGAGCGCGCGCCGATCGACGTTTCCCCTGATCGATGCGCCGAAACCCGGGGCCGTCCTTGATATCGGCTACCTCGAGCCAGCATCGCAACGCCACCACCGGCCGGCCGATGAGGACCACCCGTTCGTCGTCGTCACTCGTCGTCGTTTTCGTGCGGCCCACGCGGATCGTCAGGCACGGGAGGGGAGGGGAGGCCGGATCTGCCGGATCGGTCTGCACGGGGTCGTCGTCGGTCAGATCCTCGCCACGCAGCGCCGCCACTTCCGACCGCCAGCGGCGAACGCCGTCAGAAGCAGTGCCCGATCGCACAGATCGACGGGCTATTCTCCCGCGCAGGCCTGCAGAAGCTTTGCCAGCACATCGCCCGTCATCGCCTTTTTGCTCTTTCGTTGCCGCGGTCGGGCGCTGGCGCGGACCGCAAGCCGCAGCGCCGATTTGAGCGACGGCCCATCGAAGGCGCCTGTCAGGCCTCGCCAACGGGTCAGGATCAACCAGTTGCGGCGCCGGACGGTCTCGGGGGCATGCGGACCTTTTGCCCGAAGCAGGCGGCCCGCCCTCCACCGGCATGCCATGGTTTGGATCTTCCGTGCGTTTGACGGGGTCCCACAGAGATGATGGGCGACGAATTTTCGTAAAGTACGTATTTTACGGAGAAATGGAGGTGCATGATGACATCCACCGTCACCGCCGCTGCGGTCTCCAAGAATTTTGGAGCCTATCAGGACGCAGCCGTGCGCGAGCCGTTGACTATCACCAAGAACGGCCGACCGCGCACCGTTCTGATCGCCTATGAGGACTAACTTCGCTTGATGCGGCGCGAGCGCCGAGTCGAGTTGACGAGCGCGTTGGACGCGGACGAGCTCGCTGCAGTCGAAAAATCCACGATCGATCCTGGACTTGACCATCTCAATGCCGAATTGACGAAGGACAAGAACGCTGCCGACTGAGCCGAAGGTCGGCTGGGTCTCCCGCTATTCCTTGGCAACATTTGGAGGGACGAGAAGAGGGTAAAAAGGATCGCCCGGCGCTCGTTCTTGCCATCGTTGCCACCTTGGAAGATGGGCGCCGGTGGCGTACTTCCGATCACGCAGACGCCGCCCTCCGACCCGGCCGAGACAGTCGAGATTCCGCCGGCGACAAAGCGTCGTTTGGGGCTAGATGACGAGTCCTGATCAACGGCAACTATGTCGGCCGCCTACTCAAGAGCAATACCACGGCCATAAGAAGGAAAACCCGAATGGCAAGCGGATGTGTCCTGGCGTAGAGGGATGTCAATCGACATGCCGAACAGCAACGCTAAGGTACGCGATCATGGGTGAGAACGGAAGCGACGCCTGGACCACCGACGCAAAGCGTGCGGAATCGAACAGGCCCACTACTGCATCAAACACCTGCCTTGTCCGCCGCCCGATCAGCAATACAGGCTCGCCGCCCCAGCGCGTCGCCGATTTCTCGCGCTCTAGCCAATTGGTAGAAAGCGGAGGGGCTAATGACGGATCGCTCTGCAGCAACTCTTCGTTAACCATCGTGAACGCGGCCATCAACGTCGATCCCATAGATTACGGAACTGCCACCACCTCTGGCCGTGACTGCGGCTGGACGAGGGCTCCCATTTCTTTGCGCAGATTGCCGAGGGGAGGGATCAACCTCCGGCGCGCTCCACACGGACGGTCGGCAACGAGCCAGCCGGGGGTTGCCGATAGGGAAGGGCGGGTCTACCCGTCTGCGAAAACTTCACCCGGTCGGTGATGTGCTTAGAACTCGCACTCTCTGGCAGCGCGCAAGATGGAAACAAGGATGGCAACGGCGAAATCAGACAGACAGGGAAGGGGAGGGGGAAGGAACAACCTGATCGTGGAACGAATGGTTCACAATTCCCAACACGCCAAAGAGCTCCAAGTCATCGCCGCAGAGACTGATCCCAACGCGCTCGTCTTGGTCTCCACGACCTTCGAAAACGGTTGACCGGTGAGTCGCGACCGTTCCTGGTCGCCGACAATGAGTTTTCGAGTTCGAGGGGCGTAGAGTCAACTCGGCTGAAATTATCTCATAGGTCTTCTTCTACACCGATGGTGCATAGACGGCGGCGCCGGATCTTCTCGGAAGCTTGCTTGAGCTCCGCCACAGAAACTGTCCACCATCGAGAAGCGCATGCCTCAAGAGGGAGGCCACGCGAACGGTCCGACTTTGTCGGCCGCACGTCAGGAGAAGCCAATGTGCTCTCCTCTCAGGATCGGTCGCACTGCACGGGTCGCCACTGTCGCGCCCGGTTCCGCCAGGAACGAAAATCGAGTACCGGGGTGGAAATCGTCTACCCAACCTGCCGGTCGGGGCTTCCATTCGCTCTCAACAGGGCCATTAGCATTGGGCCAAGTGAAAATTCGCCGCGCCGCGCCTTTGCCGTCAGATCGCGCAGGTAACCTCCGGCCGAGTTAATGTGTCCTGCCCGCTCGAGCATACAAGCCATGGCAACCGCCGCATTTTCAGGCCCCATCACGTCGCAAGCATCCTGGTAAGCGGTCGGGCTCACCCCCAGCATCGAACGCACCACCACAGCGGCCGCCATCAAGTCGCGCCAGTTCGATATGGTCCCGCCTTGTCCGTACATCGTGATCTCAGGGCAGGCCCGCATCACCATACTCAACGGGAACGCCTTCAGCGGCTCCCTCAGCGGCTGCTTTTCTGGCTCAGCCTTCGCCCCCGGCTCGTTTCGAGAGCTAGGTTCAAGTTCATCGGTGGATTCGGTTTTTGAATTCTGTATGTGACGCTCACTATGAGCATCATTGCTGCTCATATTTTCAGAAATATCCAAATCATCCAACTGATTGACTATCTCTGCACAGAGGAGGTCCATCTCTTCGAGGATCGATGCTAGGTCGTGGATGGTTGGGGATCGAGGTATCCGGGCAACAAGCGCCAAATACACATCTTCAATCTTGCCCCAATCGCCACTCGCGCCTTCTTCGATCGCTGCCGAGATGAGCTTGCGGGCATCGCGCCGGCGAATGGTAAGCGCCTCCTTGGTCCGGCGAAACAGCGCGCGCTCTGCCGCCATCTGCTGGGCCATCTGCGCGAGCTCCTCCGATCGGGCAAGGAGCGGGGAAAGATCGAATCCGAACGCATCCTCGATGTCGCCAGCCCTGTCCTTACGGACATAGCGCTTCCCATTTGCACTATCTTTGCGAACAATTAGGCCGGCCTCAACAAGCGTCGCCAAGTGTCGCCGCAACGTGGCGCCGGCGATACCGTGCGCACGGACCGACAACTGAGCATTCGACGGAAAGACGATTAGAGACGCTCCCTGGCGCAGATCGGTCTCAGGATAGAAGCTCAAGAGCGCGTCAAGGACGGCAAGTGCACGATCCTGTAGGCCGAGAAGCGTCCTGGCTTCGCAGGCGTCACGAAACACTTTCCATTTGTCAGCCGTTTTGTTCGAACTGATCTCGGTGGATGCCACCTGCCGCTTTACCAGCGCAAGCGTCATCGGCCGCCGCCCGAAGGGCGTCGTTACACTTCCACTCTGCATTTCCTTCACCTCTCAAAAGGCAAAAGAAGTCCGCTCACCAAATTCGGTGCCAATCACTCTTGACGGGGATTCGTGGAAATGCGATTCTCAGATTGTCCAGATATGAGAGAGGCTTCCACTACGGCAACGTTTGGGGGCCTTTTTCTTTTGCGGTGTTCCTTCCGTATTCCCTTGTCGAATGAGACCCTCTGACAGTGGTCAGGGCTTCTAATTGTCACGCTCACGAAAGAAGCGTTCAACGAGGGCCGGTAACTCCTGCCCGACGAACTTCACAAACTCCTGGCCGACAGGACCATCCACGGAGATTCGAAGCTCCTTGGGTGAAACCTTCCAGGCCCCAAGTTTCTTGCCAGCACTGTTCGATAGTTCAGTGCGGTTCTCTCGCGACGGGGCCGACGGCTTTATTGCCTCGAAAGCCCGCTGGAAGCGTTGATCCGACACCGAGACGCCGTCACCCGCATCCGTGAGCACCTGCCGAACCACAGCTAGAGATCCTGAATCACTTGCTATCGTTTTTGCGAACTCTAACCAGCGCGGCCGACCCACCTTGGGAGCCCGCCCGATCGCTTCGATCACATCGGCAGGGATCGCCCGATAGACGCTGCGCATTCGGGCAAGTTCTGCGTCCGCAATCGATAGTGCCGCATAGATGTTCCGCGCTTTAATGCCGGCATTATCCATACGCGATGCAAAAAGCGTCCGCTCGATCCACGTTAGGTCCTGCCGGCTGGCGTTCTCGATGCCTTGGGCGACGACGAGATCCAGGTCCGATATCTCAACTTCAAGCGCGCGAACCGCGCGCCCGAGTTCCCTGGCAGCGCGCCAGCGCCTGTGGCCATAAACAATCTGATAGCGCCCGGAGGACGACGGGTGGCGCCGAACCTGAATCGGAACCTTTTGCCCTTCGGACTCGATCGAACGCTTGAACGTCTCAAAATCGCCCGCGTCGTCGTCCGGTAGCCGGTCGGGATAGGGGGAAGGGTCAATGAACGCGGGATCCAGATCTAGGATCGTCCCCGCGCCCGCCTCGACGATCGCCTTCAAACGGTCCCTCTCGGCCCTGATGTCATCGATAGCGCGATGGGCAGCACCGACAACGCCCGCGCCGACACGCGGTGACGGGGCAGGGGCCGCAGGTTGCGGGTCATCTGCGAGCTTGTTCTCCAGTTCTTGAGACAGCAAACCGAAGCTCGCGACAATCGACTTGCGAGAAGACTTGCTCATGGCCGCCCCCAGCTATCGTTGACAAGGCGGATGATCGCTTCATTGACCGCATCGACGGCTTCACGCGCGCGCTTATGGGTATCACGGCCAATCTGGCCCATTTCGAGCTCGTAGATCGAACGCTTCGCCAGGCCGGCCGCCTCTACGGCTGTGCTTTCGATGGCAGTGGGCAGGAGGACGTCTGTCCCGAACATATGCCGCAGCATCGCAACGACTTGCGATTGGGGGGCATCGTTCGGGTCATGCCGCGTCACGAGATATCGGATGAAGTCCTGATCGAGTTGAGCGCCGCTTTCATTCAATACGCTGATCAGATCGCCCATCATCAGGAGGAACTGGCTCATGGACGCCACATCCAGCATGGCGGGGTGAACCGTGATGACCATGCTTGTGGCAGCATAGATCGCGCTGAGCGTCAGAAAGCCAAGGGATGGCGGCGTATCGAGAAGGACGATGTCGTAGTCTTGTTCGACTTCCGCTAGGGCAAGCTTCAGACGCTCGAAAAAGATCGCACCGGAGCTCGACCTATTCGCCAGGACGCGGGGGGTCTCGTGCTCGTACTCCATGACTTCGAGGTTGCCCGGAACGAGATCGACGCCATCAAAGTAGGTCTTGCGGATGATGTCCCGGATCGGTCGCCGCTCAGCGACGTCGTAGCGGAGCGCCGCATAGATTGTTTCGTTGGCACCGACATCGATTTCCGGCTGTGCGCCGAACATCGCGGAGAGCGATGCCTGGGGATCGAGGTCGAGTGCGAGAACGCGATAGCCTTGCAAAGCGAGATAGTGCGCGAGATGAACACAGGTCGTCGTCTTGGCGCTTCCGCCCTTGAAGTTCGCGATCGCGAGGACCTGCAAGTGCTCGCCGGGGCGTCGGCGGGGCAAAAAGCGCAGAGCCTCGGCAGGCTTCTGCTTGGCAAACAGCTCCCGAAGCTCGTTGATCTGGGCGAGCGTATAGACCCGGTGATTGTTCTCAAGGCGGCTTGGCGTCGGCCCGCGCCCCTCGGATGACATCAGCTTCAGGGTCGAATCCGGTATGGATGTCAGCTTCGAAACTTCGTTGGTGAGAAATGACCTCAAGGTCTTCTCGGATTTCGGCGGGTACATGCGGGTCCGCAGCTGCTGCAGCTGGCTCGACAAAAGACCGGCGTGCCGCAAGATCTTGGCGGCAGCGTCTTCCTTGAGTTGAACGTCAGTTTCTGCGCGTCTAGCTATCGCCATTTTTCCCTCTTGGCGGCTTAAAGCCGGTTTACCGACCATTGCCCGCCAAGAGCTAGAACACGATTCTCTCAGAGCGTCCAGAACAATAGGGTTAACAGAAGGTAAATGATGAAAAGTGAAATGAGGCGGTGATGGGCGCTACACCACTGGATTCGCTGTCTTTTCCTTTGGCGTCAGTCCACGCGGCCGAGCACGTTACTAACACTTTTGATAGTGAACTGGCCTCCGCAGTCGGCTTCGATCCACCTGCCATCGGGCTTCGCAGAGAGAATCACCACTATCCCTTATGCGAGTAGATCCGGTTTCCCGAGCCGTGCACATCTCCATGCGTTGCTTGCCTTGGGAGAGTTGCTGGATGAACCTTACCCCCGACGAACAATCAGGCTGTTTTCCTCGGTGGTGGCACTGCAGCGCGTCCTCGCGAAGTCCAGGTCGCTTCTTTGTCCGGTCAGGCGTATCGACGCCACTTAATCTAGCGGCGCCGACGCTTTGCCGAGCTTCACCGACGGTTCTCGGGCCCAGACGCGCAGTTTGCCGAGCTTGGAGACAAAGTCGGATATCCCCTCTTCGCCTGGAAGCTCGATCGTGCCCTCATCGAGGCCATCGGCGATACCGGCTTTTTCGATCAGCGGCATCGCCGAGGGGGCGTATCCGATGAACTTGCAGTGCTGGAAGGCATCGGCAACGAAATCGCGGGCGGTGGCTTCCTTCACCAGATCATCAATCGCCTCAGCCGAGGTCAGCAAGACGACAGCGTCGAAGAGGACGGAAGGTCCTCCATCAATCATGTGATGCGCTTCGATCCAGGTTCCGTCCGACGCGGCAACGCCACTGACCTTCGGCGCGACGAGTTCGCAGACAGCCTTTTCCTTGGCAATCGCCGCCGTCAAACCGTTTAACAAGGCTACATCCAGACCATCGGTGACCAGGATGCCGAGCTTGCGGCCCTCGAAACGTTTCGGTCCGCGTTCAACGATGCTGAGTGCCGGGGAGGGTTCAAGATCCTGGCGGGTTGGCATGGCCGCATCAGCCGGGCTCGGCATCGAATGGAAACCAAGCTTCTGGGCGACCGTGGCTGCCAGCGTCTCGTCAATGTTCAGGAGATGGGAGACCATCCGCTCGCGGATAGCTGGCGTGTCCACCTTGCTCAGCTCAAATGTCAGAGCTGCAGCGATATGGCGTTGCTCGGGCGCGGTCTGGCTGATGTAGAACTGTCGAGCCTGGCTGTAATGGTCGGCAAAGCTCTCCGGCCGCAGCCGCGCCTTGGTGCCAGTCTCTTCGGCGGGGAAGTGGCGGTAGCCGCTCATCGGCGATTCCCGTGGCCCTTCGTCGAAGGAATTCGGCTGGTAGTTCACTCTGCCCACCGGATTGCGCATCGCCATGTGGCCATCCTGCTGAAAATGCGCGAAGGGACACTTCGGCGCATTGATCGGAAGATGGGTGAAGTTGGAGCTGCCGAGACGTTTCAGCTGCGTATCGAGATAGGAGAAGTTACGACCCTGTAAAAGAGGATCGTTGCTGAAATCGATGCCAGGCGGAACATTCTGCGTCATGAACGCCACCTGCTCGGTCTCGGCAAAGAAGTTGTCGGGCATGCGATCAAGAACGAGTCGTCCAACCGGTTGGGGCACCAGGATCTCCTCGGGAATGATCTTCGTCGGATCAAGCACGTCGAAATCGAAGCTGTCGGCAAACTCCTGATCGAAAAGCTGAACCCGCAATTCCCATTCCGGGAAATTGCCCGACTGGATTGCTTGCCAGAGATCACGGCGGTGGAAGTCCGGGTCGGCGCCATTGATTTTCACCGCCTCGTTCCAGGCGACGGACTGGAGGCCCAGCTTCGGCTTCCAGTGAAACTTCACGAAGGTCGACTCGTCCTTGGCATTGACGAAACGGAAGGTGTGAACGCCAAAACCTTCCATGAAGCGGAACGAGCGAGGGATGGCGCGATCCGACATCACCCACATGATCATGTGCATGCTTTCCGGCGTCAGGCTGATAAAGTCCCAGAATGTATCGTGGGCGGATTGTGCCTGGGGAAAGGCCCGGTCCGGCTCGGGCTTCACCGCGTGAATAATGTCGGGGAACTTGATCGCGTCCTGGATGAAGAAGACGGGAATGTTGTTGCCAACCAGGTCCCAGTTACCCTCATTTGTGTAAATCTTTACCGCGAAACCGCGGACATCCCGGGCAAGATCGAAAGATCCCTTGCTGCCGGCAACTGTGGAGAAGCGGACAAAAGCTGGTGTCCTCTCACCTGCTCTTTGAAAAACATCGGCCCGGGTATAAGCGGCAAGGGAGTCATAGGTTTCGAAATAGCCGTGGGCTCCATAACCTCGGGCGTGGACTACCCGCTCGGGGATCCGCTCATGGTCAAAGTGGAAAATCTTCTCGCGGAAATGAAAGTCGTCGATGACAAGGGGGCCGCGTGGCCCAACACGCAGCGAATTTTGGTCGTCTGCAACTGGCCCACCCTGCGCAGTGGTCAGCACAGGCGTATTGTCTTTTGCTATCTGATGAAGCTCGCCACCTTCTCCCCTGCGCACCTTTTGATCATGAATTGTCACGGTGTCTCGTTCTTTCGAGGTCGACTTTTTTTCGAGCGATTTCTTAGCCATGGGGCGCACTCCGATGTCCTGATTTCTTGGTCGAGGTCGGCGCGCGAGCGCTCTTGACCGTGCCGGAATGAAAAAGCCGCCTGTCATGGCGGCTTCTCGATATTGAAGTGGGACTACTCGGCGGCCTGCTTGGACGCCTTTGGATTTGCCGCAGCTTCGCCAAGGGCCGCCAACCTCTGATCCGTGGCGATCTCCTCCTGGAGATTGGCGTCGAGGAGGCGGACGGCTCCATCGAGACCAAGCTGCGCGGCCCATGATTTGAGCGTGCTGTAGCGGGCAATTTCATAGTGTTCGACGGTCTGGGCCGACGAGATGAGGCCGGCATCAAGGGCGGCGGTGCCCTTGTATTCTTCCATGATTTCTTCGCCTTCGGCGATGATTCCCTGAATAGCCTCGCACGTCTTGCCGCGGGCGGGTTTGCCAACAATTTCAAACACCTGCTCGAGACGCACGATCTGTTCTTGCGTCTCATCGCGATGCTTCAGAAAGCCAGCCTTGGCTTCGTCCGACCGGGCAGCGCGGGCCATTTTGGGAAGGGCCTTCAGAATCTGCTTTTCGGCAAAGAAGATGTCCTTCAGCGTGTCAAGGAAGAGGTCGTTCAATGTCTTCTCAGTGGGCATTTCGGGCTTCCGATTTCTTGAGGGATGAAGTCGCCCAACCATCAAGGAAGAAGGACGTTCCGTGGGTGAGAAAATAATAGCTGAGAGCGCCACGGCGCTAGGATTGTCCTAGGGCCGTCAATTCAGCTGGCGTAGGCATTGCCTCGCGCCGTGCCCTATCGGCCTTGTTATGCCGCCCGCGCATGCTATATGTAGGTAATTACCTACAAGGAGGTGCGAGATGGGCGTTACTACCCTTTCCAGCCGAGAGCTCAATCATGACGTGAGCAGCGCCAAGAAGGCTGCAAAAAGCGGCCCAGTCATCATCACGGACCGCGGCAAGCCGTCCCACGTCCTGATGACCTACGATGAGTTCGAACGCCTGAGCGGCAAGCACCGAAACCTTGTCGAAGCACTCGCCATGCCCGGGCTTTCTGCAATCGACTTCGAGCCGCAGCGGGCTCAAATCGCGCCCCGCGAGGTAGATCTGTCTTGAAGTACCTGCTGGATACGAATGTCATTTCAGAGTTGCGCAAGGTCGGGGACGGCAAGGCTGACGCAAACGTGGTGGCCTGGATTGGCGCAGAGGACGCGCGTGAGCTTTTCATTTCAGCGATTACAATCCTTGAACTTGAGCGAGGTGTTCTGGGCGTACAGCGCCGCGACGCCGCGCAGGGCGCTCGGCTCCGGACCTGGCTCGACACTCGCGTGCTTCCAGAATTTGCAAGCCGCATCCTTCCGATTGACGATTCGATCGCGACACGGTGCGCGCATCTCCATGTTCCCGGCCGGCGCAATGAGGCCGATGCGCTGATTGCGGCAACCGCTCTGGTCCACGACATGATCGTCGTGACACGCAACACAAAGGATTTTTGGGGGACAGGTGTTGTCGTGGTTGATCCGTGGCAAGCCTAGCCCGCCCACCCCGGCCATCGATCTACCGAACCGGCGCGCCGGGTGCATATAACCTGATCCACGATAGATGGATCCGCATATCGGCTGAGTTGATGCCGGTAGGGCACTTTCGCCTGACGCCAACGAGGGCTCATCGCTTTTGGACTTGGGCACCGCGCGTCGGCGGCCGCGACGCCACGAGCAAATGGTTCGAGAGCGCTAGCTGGATTTCCTTTGCCGGCATCAACGATCCTGAGACGGCCGAGTGCGTTTCAAGGCGCTGCGGCGCGACGACCGTCGAAGTCGATCAGCTGAGCCGCAGTCTCCAATCGAGGGGGTCGTCACGTACACGCTCGAAGCAGATTGCGGCGCGACCGCTCATCCAACCGGACGAAGTGCTGCGCATGCCCGCTGACGAACAGATCGCGTTTACAGCGGGACTGCGCCTCAGATGCGGTCGCGCCATATGGTTCAGACGGGACGACATGCGAGGCTGCGTCAAGCAGAACAGTTCTCATGCCCCGCCCAGAGCCCACCTGATCCATCACAATCATGAATCGATCAGGCCGGATCGATTCAAAACACTCGTTGGACGGGATTCGGGGCATCGGCGATGCTGCTCCCATGCTCAGTCAGCCCTACCATCTCTATGTCGAACGAACCGACGCAAGCAGGAACATGGCCCGGTTCTATGCCCTGTCGATCGAGCGGACGCTGTTTGGACAGGCCTGCCTGACGCGGCGCTGGGGAAGGATCGGTCAAAGGGGCCAATCGATGGTCCATCACTTCGACAGCGAGCAAGAGGCGGTCGCCTTGTTTCTCGATGTTCTCAGGAAGAAGCGCACCCGGGGATATCAGCCGGCGGTAAAACGCCCCTCGAAGTGACGTGTCCGCCGCACGCAGCGAGAACCGATGCGGCCGCGAACGGTGGTCGTAATCGCTTGGGCGAACCACGAGAGGTGGCCCCCGGGCCCAGTTGCCTCAGTCCCTGTTGGAGCGGGACCAGATCAGCTGGTAGCCGTCTTCGCCTTCGATTTCCGCAAGCGTCGCGTAGATCGGAGCGGGGAGGCTCGGGTCGTCTAGCTTGACCGAGAGGTAGTCGCGGCCAGTCTGCTCGGAGCTCTTCTGCCAGGCCACACCGAATTCGACGTTTTGCGGTGCACCGCAAAACGTTGATTATGCTGAGAACGTGATTATGCAGTGTGTCGGTCGCTGAAGGCCGGATTTGCCGGTGATTTCGGCGGATTTCGGTCCGCATAATCCCTGATGCTTCCCCACGTGCTGATGCGTAGTCCGTCTTAAAACACGAGCGTCTTTGGCCTATGCTGATCCGTATGGTCATTTAGGCGAAAGCTGGAAAGTTGGCGGAAAAGAATGATTCTTGGGAAAACATCGCGCGCATTCGACGGCGGTTAGCCGATCTGAATGATGAGCGGATGGAGCTTGAGCGTGAACTTGAAGCGTTTGAGCAACAGGTCATTTTCGATAGCCGCGCTATGACAGAGACGCCATCCTTCGCGGATGCACCTGTCACGAACAGCTCACCGTCGATGGAGAAGGTGGAGTTGTTCCGGCAGCTTTTTGCGGGGCGTCCAGATGTTTTTCCGGCTCGATGGGAAAACAGAAAGGATGGACGCTACGGCTATTCGCCAGCCTGTTCCAACGAATGGGCGAAAGGAATCTGCGGCAAGCCGAAGGTGAAATGCGGGGACTGCCCGCATCAGGCCTTTATCCCATATTCCGAGGACATCATCGAAAAGCACCTTCGCGGCGGCGATGCCCGCTCAAGCGACTTTGTTGCCGGCGTATATCCATTGCTGCAAGACGAAACATGCTGGTTCCTTGCTGCTGACTTCGACAAGGAAAGCTGGGCGGATGATACCAGAGCTTTGCTGGCAACCTGTCGTGCAAAAGGAATTGCCGCAGCCCTCGAACGGTCGAGGTCGGGAAACGGAGGCCATGTCTGGATATTCTTCTCCGAACCCGTTCCCGCGAAGATCGCCCGACAACTTGGTGCCGCGCTGATAACAGAGACGATGGAGAACCGTCCCGAGATCGGCTTCACGTCTTACGACCGTTTCTTTCCCAACCAGGATACGATGCCACTTGGCGGCTTCGGCAATCTGATCGCGCTTCCCCTTCAAAGGAAAGCCCGTGAAAATGGCAACAGCGTTTTTGTCGATGGTGACTTGAGACCTTACGATGACCAGTGGGCGTACCTGTCGTCGTTGAACAGGCTATCGGCCGACGAAGTCTTCAGAATCGCCGACGAAGCTGAATTGACGGGGCGGGTCTTGGGCGTCCGGATGCCGGTTGATGACGAACATGCCGACGAGCCGTGGAAAATGTTGCCATCACTTCGTAGCGCGCCACGGCCAATAGAAGCTGTGATCCCGCAAAGCATTAGGGTCGTGATCGCCGATCAGGTCTACATCGATAGGACAGAGCTTCCGCCTGCGCTGATCGCACAGTTCGTGCGTCTGGCAGCGTTCCAAAATCCGGAATTCTATCGCGCGCAAGCAATGCGACTGCCGACATTCGGCAAGCCGCGGATCATCTCATGCGCCGAACTTCATCCACGCCATGTCGCTCTACCGCGAGGGTGTTTCGACGAAGCAATCGAGCTCATCGAGAGGCATGGTTCGACCGCCGTTTTAGACGATCATCGCGAAGATGGGGCTGCGCTACTTGCCAGCATTGCGTTCCAGGGCGAATTGCGGCGGCCCCAGCCGAGGGCCTTTGATGCTCTTGTTGCCCATGACGCCGGTGTGCTTGCCGCGACGACGGCCTTTGGTAAGACGGTTGTCGCAGCCGCGCTTATCGCACATCGGGCGCGCAACGCGTTAGTTCTTGTCCATCGCAGGGAGCTTCTCACCCAATGGGTGGAGCGCCTGAGTTCCTTTCTGTCCATTGACCCAAAGCAGATCGGCGTCATTGGGGGCGGGAAAAGAAAGCCAACTGGGATCATCGATGTGGCGCTAATCCAAAGCCTGGTACGGAATGGCGAGGTCGACGACATTGTCGGCAATTACGGTCATCTGATTGTCGATGAGTGCCACCATCTGTCCGCTGCTAGTTTTGAACTTGTCGCTCGCAGATCCAAGGCGCGATACGTCGTTGGCCTTTCAGCGACGGTCGCCCGAAAAGACGGACATCATCCAATCATCTTCATGCAATGCGGCCCCGTTCGCCATCGGGTCGATGCAAGAGTACAAGCTGCCGAGCGTGGTATTCGCCACCGTGCCCGTGACCGTTCGACGAAGTTTGAGTTGCCAGAGGCTCTGGCGTCGACCGAGCGCCCGTCAATGCCCGCGATCTATGCAGCCCTTGCGCAGGACCACGGGCGAAATGAACTTATCTTCGATGACGTGTTGAAATCGCTTGAAGCCAAGCGCTCACCGATCGTTCTGACCGAGCGGAAGGACCACCTCGATTATCTCCAGCAGAAGTTCTCCCCGTTTGTAAAAAATCTGGTGGTGCTGCGCGGTGGCATGTCGGCGAAGGATCGCAAGCAAGCTAATACGGCATTGAATGTCGCCGACGATGCTGAGCGCCTCATACTTGCGATCGGCCGCTACATCGGGGAAGGCTTCGATGACGTCCGGCTCGACACGTTGTTCCTGACCATGCCGATCGCGTGGAAGGGAACTTTGGCGCAGTATGTCGGCCGCCTGCATCGCCTGCATGATGGCAAGAAGGACGTCCTCGTCGTCGATTATGTCGATGGCACGGTTCCGGTCCTGGCCCGGATGGCCGCAAAGCGCCGTATGGGCTATCGCGCGCTGGGCTATGTCATCGAATGATGGCGCCCCGCTTTGAGCGGAGCGCAGTTGGCCTGTTTAGCGGGACCAGATGAGCTTGTGCTCGCCCTTGTCGCCCTGGACGAGAGAGGCGTAGACCGGCGCCGTGAAGGACGGATCGTCGAGCTTGAGCGAGATTTCGGCACCCGTTTCGCGGGCTGTGCGGGTCCAGCCTGCTCCGAACTCGACACCCCCTGCGGTGACGCGGAAGTCTGGGGCGCGGTCGTTGTCGCGGTCGCAGGGCTTGATGGTGGCCTTGACGTTGAGGGTGAGGGTCTTGAACCGCCTGCACGAAAGCGGAAGCGAAGGAAGGCGGGCGGAAGGCTGTTTGGGGGAGAGAAGGGGCAAAGTCCCTCGGCCCCCTCCAACCGACCCGATAGGCACGGTTATTTCACAACGATTGGCGGGATGATGGCAGCAATTCCCTTGCACGTTTCCGGACGATGTGACTGGCGGCGATCATGGTTTGGTTCGACACCCTGTACTGTCTTCGAGCATAATGCGCGTTCGTGTAGGCATCGCCCTGACCTTGATCAATCGACGCTGTCCGCGAAGACTCGGCTACGCGGCGTTGGACTAAACTGGGAGAGCATGAGATTGAAGGTGAGAGCACTGGTACTGTCAGCTGCCGTCTTCACCATGGCGATCTCCGCAGCGACGGGACAGTCGAAGTCGCCGAAGGTGGCCGAGCGACAGCAGGACATGAAGGCGATGGCAGGTGCGGCCAAGATCATCGACGCCATGTTCAAAGACACCTCGCCATACGATTCAAGGGCTTTCAAAGCGGCCGCCGAGACCATCCGGATCCATTCCGGGCATAAGCTCTCGGCGCTGTTCGAAGCTCCGGTCCTCGCCGAAGCGTCCAAGGCCAGCACCAATATCGAGGCCGATCGGCCAACGTTCGACAAGCTGGCGGCCGAACTTGGCGTCTATGCGTCGGCGCTTGTTGTCGCAGCCGACCGCAATCCGGCTGTTCTCGCTCCCGAGATGCGAATGAAGGGCGGCGACGTGACAATGGGCGGGCCGCTCGCCAAGAGGAAGGCGGCAGCTCCGGACCCGGTGAAAATGCCTGCCGAGCACGCCTTCCACATGATACTGCAGATCTGCACCTCCTGCCACGCCAAGTTTAGAGCAAAGGGGGAGTAGCGGTCGTCGTGGCCGAACTGGTGCACGGGGCCGAGGCTCAATCCAATCGGTGAGCGCTGTGCTCGCTGTGCTCCACTTCGGCCGTAGCAGGCGTGGCGCTCTGGAACAGCTCGGCGCGGTTCTCACCGCTCACGACCAACTTGCCCACCAGCCCGCGTGCCGCCCGCGACAAGGCGTGATCCACGAGGACGTATTCGCCGGGAACATCCAGCTTCATGTCGACCGCGGCCGCGCCTCCGGGAGGCACGGTGATCGTCTGGACATCGGATAGAGGCTCCGTCGTCAACGAGGCCAACTGGTAGACCTTGTCAAAGATTTCTCCGATCACATGGAAGCTGGATGTCTTGTTCGGGCCGTCGACACCGAAGTAGATGCGGACTGTCTCGCCGACCTTCGCCGTCAGGGCATTGTCGCCCGCAAGCGCGTTGGCGGCCCCGTTGAAGACGTAGTATTCCGGCTCTTCATCGAGCAGCCGTTCGACGCTCTCCGTCAGCTTCCCCTTGGAGCCGTATGGCTGCGATGTATAGACCTCGCCTTGCGTCACGTAGAACTCGTGGTCGACCGGCGGCAGACCGCCCGTCACCTCGACCGTGTCCAGTTTTACCGCGACCGTCGCAGGCTCGGTTCTTGCAATCGGGGGCGCCAAGTCACGGGCAGGACGGACGACATCGAGCGGAGCCTCGGCGCTGCCGTTCTCTGTCGGATGATCGTGGGACCCTGCAGCAATAGCGGACGTCACGGTCGCAGCCAGGATTGCAAGTACCCATATTGCATTTGAAGGCCCGGGTGAACGTCTCATGGGGAAGCTCCTGAGCAATGCTTGTTCTAAAAACAGTCAAGACCTACCCGGTCATCCGATCTTTGAGCTGCCGCAATGCGATACGCCGCCAATATCTGCGGCCGAACTGTCGTTCTTCACGGCGCCTGAGCGGCGTGTTCCGGCATGTCGGCGGCGTACCCCTATGCTTCAAGCCACGTGGCTGCAGCAGGACTTCTTGAAGGCGGCCTGGTATCCCGCTTCCTCGATCGCAGAAACAAATGCGTCGAAGGCCACCGGAGAGTCGATCGATGCGGTCTTGGCATCGAGATCGACGGCGACTTTGGCGTTGGGGTCGACCGACTTCACCGCTTTTTCCACTGCGCCAGCACAGTGTCCGCAGGTCATGTCGGGGATGTTGAGATGGTACATTCGAGAACTCCTCGTGAAGGATTGATATGGTCGAATGTGGTGCTTCCAACGATGGCAAGGTCAATAGCCATCGACAGAATATCTCTCCTGCGCTGCTTTGATTGTTCTTCTTGGTCTCGCCCGCCGTTGCGTCTTCTGATTTGAGCTTGATCTGCGTCAATGTGAACTGTCTCAGCCGGCGTACCCTCGATACCAGTCGTTTATCGGAGCTTAGGAGAAGCGAAATGACGACACTGCGGACAATCCTGCTGGCGGGTACGGTACTCATGCTCTCAACGCCAGCCTTTGCGGAAGACGCGCATCACCCCGAGACCTCTGCAGAGCAAACGAGCGAACAAATGGCCCAACCGTTGGATTCCGCGGCGGAACCGAGTTCCATGATGTCCTGCGGCATGATGTCCGGTGATATGATGGGCAACATGATGCGGATGATGGCTGGCGGACCGGGACGAATGAGACCGCCGGGTATGGGGCCGATGGCCGAGATGATGGCTCCCGAACATGTCGAGGGACGGATCGCGTTCCTGAAGACGGAACTCAAGATAACGTCGGAGCAGGAGGCGTCATGGAACGCCTTCGCCGATATTCTGCGTGCCAATGCCGGCGGCATGAAGGATGGCATGATGCAAATGCCAGACGCCATGGGCACGCCGGGCGGGGCCGTAGGGACTCCGTTGCAGCGTCTCGAACGTCGGGAGAGCCTGTTGAACAGCCGCCTCGGAGGCGTGCGGAAATTGAAAGCCGCCCTTGAGCCTCTCTATCAATTGTTCGGGGCAGAGCAGAAGCAGATGGCCGACAAGCTGCTCCTGCCTCCGATGATGGGTATGATGTAGGGATCGCGCATGCACCCGAGAAACGCTGAACTGCCCACCGGCGGTTTAGCGTAAGCAAGGCTAGACCCCATTCGCCTTGGAGGAGCCGATGACGGAGACGATATTTCGTGCCCGGTACCTCACCAGAACCTACCTGACCGGCGAAGTCGCCGTACATGCCCTGCGCGATGTCAGTCTCGACATACAAGCGGGTGAACTGGTCGTCATGCTGGGGCCGTCAGGAAGCGGCAAGTCGACGTTGCTGAACATAATGGGCGGTCTCGATCGCCCGACGAGCGGGCAACTCTTCTTCCGAAACACCGAGCTGATGACCCTCCCGGAACGCGGTCTCACCTTCTACCGACGTGAGCACGTCGGCGTCGTCTTCCAGTTCTATAATCTCATACCGAGCCTGACCGCCTACGAGAACGTCGCGTTGGTCACCGAGATATCGGCCAATCCCATGCGGCCCGACGAGGCGCTGGCGCTTGTCGGGCTCGAACCGCGGCGGAACCATTTCCCTGCGCAGCTCTCGGGAGGAGAACAACAGCGGGTGGCCATCGCTCGGGCGATTGCAAAACGCCCGGAGGTGTTGCTCTGCGACGAACCAACGGGAGCGCTGGACTCCAAGACGGGCATCCGCGTGATTGACGCGCTGGTCAACGTCAACACCCAGCTCGGGACCACGACGCTGATCATCACCCACAACACCAGCATCCACGCCGTCGCCGACCGCGTGCTCTTCTTTGCCGACGGATCGATTTCAAAGATTCAGGTGAATGAACGGCGGCTCTCAGCCGCCGCACTGACCTGGTGAGACAATGACTACGCTGGACACCAAACTGAGGCGGGACCTGCAGCGGCTCTGGGGACAGGTCTTTGCCATCGCCCTGGTGATCGCCGGCGGCGTCGCATCCCTTGTGCTGTCGACCGGATCGTTCATGTCGCTGGATGAGACGCGCACCGCCTACTACGAGCGCTACCAGTTCGCTGACATCTTCGCGGAGGTGACACGAGCTCCGAAGACGCTCGTCACGCGCATCGCCGAGATTTCGGGCGTCGCCGTGGTCGAAGCCCGGATCGCCAAACTTGCGCTTCTCGACATCCCGGAGTTCCCCGAACCTGCGACCGGGCGCTTCATCTCGCTTCCCGAAAGCGGCTCCCCTCTGCTCAATCGGCTCTACATGCGAGACGGACGTCTGCCTGGCGCGAACGACCTGGAGGAGGTCGTGGTCAACGAGAGCTTTGCGAAGGCGCACGGCTTCGAGCCAGGTGACCGTTTCTCCGCCACGCTCAACGGCCGCAAGCATGAGCTGACGATCGTCGGCATCGCATTGTCGCCGGAGTATGTCTATGCGATCGGCCCCGGCGACCGGATGCCCGATGATCGCCGCTTTGCGGTAATCTGGATGTCGGAGCGCGCTCTGGCCGAGGTCTTCGGTTTGGAGGGCGCGTTCTCCTCGGTGAGCCTCAAGCTGATGCCGGATGCCGTGGAGACGGAAGTCATCGATGCGCTCGACGAAATGCTCGAGGCTTACGGCGGTGGCGCTGCCTACGGACGCAAGGACCAGACCTCGCATGCCTATCTTGAGCACGGGCTCGACATGCTCCGAAACATGAGCCGGACGCTTCCGCCGATCTTCCTCGTCGTCAGCGCCTTCCTCGTCAACCTGACACTTAGCCGACTGGTCGCGCTTGAACGCGAGCAGATTGGTTTGCTCAAGGCACTCGGGTACTTCGACGCCAGCATTGTCGCCCACTATGTGAAACTCGTCGCCGTCGTCGCCCTGATTGGAATAGTCATCGGCAGCGTGGCGGGAACCTGGCTCGGCGTTTACGTGACAAGGCTCTTCGGCGACTATTACCGTTTCCCATTCCTCGTCTTCGCCGACAATCCCGACGTCTATCTCCTCGCTGCATTCCTCAGCGTATTCGCTGCTCTCGGAGGTGCTTTCCGGTCCCTTCGAGAGATCGTCTCGCTGGCCGCGGCGGTCGCGATGCAGCCTCCGGCTCCTCCGTCGGTCCAGCGCACGCTGTTCGGCCGGATGGAGCTTGGCTCTCTGCTGTCTCAACGCACGATGATGATGGTCAGGGGCATGGCGCGGAAGCCGATCCGGGCGGCACTGGCGGCCCTCGGCATGGCGTTTGCGACTGCCATTCTCGTGGTCTCGCTGTTTATCGGCAATGCGATGGAGGAGTTGGTCGACGTCACGTATTTCATGGCCGACCGCCAGGATGCGACGATCAGCTTTGTGGAGAAGCGGCCGGAGACGGTTCTGTTCGACGTGAGCAGGCTGCCCGGTGTGCTTGCCGCCGAGCCCTATCGGCAGGTCCCCATCCGCATTCGAAAGGGAAGCCGGGAACGCAGGACGCTGCTCTCAGGCAGGCCACCCGGAGCCGATCTCAGCCGTATTATCGATGTCGACCTGCGCACTGTCAGCCTGCCGGAGACCGGGGTGGCGATTTCCGCCTACCTCGGACGTCTTCTCGATGCGCGCGTGGGTGACACCGTCGAAGTGGACCTGCTCGACGGGCGGCGGCGGACCGTCGAGCTGACGGTAGCCGCCCTGGTGGAGGACTACTTCGGTATTGCCGCAATGATGGACGGTCGGACCCTGTCCCGGCTGGTGCGCGAGGCTCCGGTCGCGAACGGTGTCCATCTCAGCGTGGACGACGGTAAACTTGACCTGCTCTACGAGGCCATAAAGCAGATGCCGACCGTTGCCGGCGTGGCGCTGCAGCGTGTGTCCCTCGTGAACTTCCGTCGGAGCCTCGCGATTATCGTGACGACAATGGCTGGCATCTACACAGGACTGTCCATCGTGATCGCCTTCGGCGTTGTCTACAACAGCGCACGCATCTCGCTTTCAGAGCACGCACGGGAACTCGCGACGCTGCGAGTCCTTGGCTTCAGTCAGGGTGAGACGATGCGCATCCTGCTTCTCGAACTATCTGTCATTGTCGCCCTTGCTCAGCCGCCGGGCTGGGCGATCGGCTACGGCCTTTCATGGCTCATGGACAATCAGCTTGCCGGGGAACTTATGCGCGTACCCCTTGTCGTCGAGAGTCTTACCTACGTGCTGGCGACCGTGATCATTTTTGTGGCGGCGCTGATCTCGGCGCTTGTCGTCGGTCGTCGGGTCTACGCGCTCGACCTTGTGTCTGTCCTCAAATCTCGGGAATAGGACCATGCAGCGGAACTGGTTGAAACGGGTCGGGTGGCTTGGAGCGATGGGCGTGGCGGCGGTCGCTGTCGCGTGGCTCGCCTGGCCGCGCCCGATTCCCGTCGACACCGCACGGGCGGCGAGGGGCCCGATGGCGGTGACGGCTGACGAGGAGGCAAGAACAAGCGTCCGGCATGTCTACACCGTCTCCGCGCCGGTGGCCGGAAGGGTTCTGCGGATATCCCGGCCTGATGGCCATGATGGGACTTCTCTCCACGTCGGCGACGAAGTGGTCCGGGGCAGGACGATCGTCGCGGTCATGCAGCCGATGGCTCCCGGTCTGCTCGATGTCCGCTCTCGCGCGGAACTGGATGCTGCGCTCATCGCCGCAAACGCCGTCGTAACCTTGGCTGAGGCGGAGATACGTCGCATCGACGCAGCGGTCAGCTTCGCTCGTACTGAGTTTGCGCGCGCGGAGGGGCTCGCACGCAGCAACACGATTCCCGAACGGGATCTGGAAAAGGCGAGGTTCGATCTTGAGACGATCGAGGCCCAGCTCGCGACGGCGAAGGCACAGCTCGAGGTGCGACGTCGGGAGCAGGCGGTGGCGTCGGCGCGCCTTCTCGAGTCAGGAACGGATACCGGCACCAGTCAGGACTGCTGCGTTAAGATCAGCGCGCCCGAAAGCGGCCGTGTGCTCAGGATCGTCCAGGAGGACGAAGCGGTTGTTCAGGCTGGAGCGCCACTCGTTCAGATCGGCGATCCGAGGGATCTCGAGATCGTCGCGGATTTCCTCTCCACCGAGGCCGTCCAGATCAGGGCCGGCGCTGCGGTCACCATTGATGGCTGGGGTGGACCGGTCCTGCGCGGCCGCGTGATACGCGTCGACCCAGCCGGCTTCGCCAAAGTCTCCGCTCTCGGGATCGAGGAACAGCGCGTCGGCACTGTGATCGATCTCGTCGATCCACCCGAATCCTGGGCACGGCTGGGTCACGACTTCCGCGTCATCGTTCACGTGGCCATCTGGGAATCCAAAGATTCACTTACATTACCTGTGAGTGCCCTGTTCCGGCGAGGGGACGACTGGGCCGTCTTTGCGGTCAAGGACGGTCGTGCCCGTGCCACGGTCGTGCGCACTGGGCAGCGAAACAGCAAACTGGTGGAGGTGCTATCCGGGCTTTCGCCGGGTGATCGGGTCGTGTTGCATCCGAGCGACCGCGTAGTCGACGGCACGGCGGTCGCGGATCGGGAGCCCCGCTGACGACACCGGGTCCGCACCGCTCCAGAGCGCTCGGGTCCGAGCTGGTCACCTCGGTGAACTGAGGATGGAAAGAGCTCGGCACTACAAATCAAAGGATCCAAGGATCGGGCAGGGACCAGACTTGTCCGCCGCGCACTCCCCGACGAGTCGCTGCAATGCTTCCCGCGCGCGCTGAAGTTCGGCGATCCTGGTGTCCAGAGCATCGATGCGGTTCCTCGCGAGGTTCCGCGCTCGATCCCTGTCTTCGCCGGAATCCAGATCGAGAAGCTCCTTGATCTCCTCAAGCGTGAAACCAGCCGTCTGTGCCTGTCTGATAAACAGCAGCCGCCGTCGATCCTGGTCCCTGTAGCGGCGGACTCCCTGCGACCCTCGTGGCGTGTCCAACAAGCCCCGCCGCTGATAGTAGCGGATCGTCTCCACGCCTACGCCTCCGGCTGCCGCAAGTTTTCCGATTGTCATTTCCATGGGCTCTTGGCTCCGTACCATAGTACGGAACGTATTGTCGTGCCAACAGTTTCACAAGAGACAAGGAGACGTGAAATGTTGGACAGGACAAACCCCGGAAATCTCTCCAAGAAGGCCGTGCTCTATCGCATGGTGATGGCGGAGCATACCTGCCCGTACGGATTGAAGGCGAAGGACCCGTTGCAGCGGTCGGGCTACGAAGTGGACGACCGTCATTTGACGACGCGCGAAGAGACGGACACTTTCAAGGCGCAGCATGGCGTGGCGACCACACCGCAGGTCTTCATAGGGGAAAACAGGGTCGGCGGTTACGACGAAGCAACTCGGCCGCCTCGACGACACTCAGGCTGCCACCGCGAATCCGCTGAATGAGTTCAAGGCGATGCAATTCTTTCTGCGACATGACGATCAAACAAGACATGACGACTCCGAACGCTGTTGGGCTCAGCCACACTTCACGTCGCCAGTCTTCCTTCCAAACGCTGACGTTTGACCAGCATCCCAAGAGGCGACGACTGTCGCATCTCTAACTGGCCTATATGTCGCATCTCTAAACTGCCGCTACAGGCCATTATCGCGTAAGAGTTATTATGGAACTTTGAGGTGTAGCACTAGTCTAGCACTACTTTGGCAGATTTTAGCGAGCGGGCGATTTTTGGGATTGAACTAAGCCGCTATCGCGGCGAATGGGGCCGACTTTGAGCGGAGCCTCCTGACTGATTGGATGGTGGTGTTGCAACCCACCCTTCAGACAGGAGGTCCAGATGGCTGAGCTTAGCCCTCTTCGCCGCCGGATGATCGAGGACATGACGGTCCGCAATCTGTCTCCGGCGACCCAGCTCCAACGCGATCCGCCGCGTGCCCCCACCCCAGCTTCATCGTCGCGCTTTGATGATAGGAGTGATCGAGGTGGGCCGATCGGAAAATGCTTCAATGGTCTCGAAGACCGCAACCTCGAGATTGGCCATGGTTTTTCCGCCGGCGGAAACCGAGGTTCCCGATCCGGTCAACACGACGCCATTCGGAGATCAACGCTTGAAGCCGGATGCGCCCCTACTTTTGATCAAGGTCAGCCAGCAGATCGCCAACGCCGCCGCTTTCGGTGAGACCCATGAGTTCGTATACTGTCGGAGCAGGCGCAGTCGCCGTCATTTCTCGTCCCCTCCGGCTCCAAGTCGCAAAGGGTTGACGATCTGGAGCCCCTTGAAGTCCTTTTCGTTGTCCGTGACCACCACACAATCGTTGGCCCCCGCGACGGCAGCGATGATCATGTCAAGCGCGCTGCGCGGACGACCTGTGGCTTTGCCTTCGGCCATCAATCGCGCCCAGATCAGGGCTGCTTTGTCGTCGAACGGAAGGGTACGATTGGCGAACAATTCCTGCGGGCCTTCCGGCCCAGAGAACCAGGCATCAAGCACGTCCCGCTTCTTGCCGCGGGGCTTTTCCAGAATGCCGCGTCGAATTTCGGCAATTGTCAGCGAGGCGACGAACAGATCTTCGTCGCGCTGCTCAGCCCACCAAGCGAGCAGCAGTTCCGAAGGTCGCGGCTTGACGATATTGCTGAAGATGTTCGTGTCGAGGAGATAACGTGTCACAAATCGACCTTGCGCCCTTCCTCGCGCGGACGAGACAGATCGAGATCAGCGCCGACAAGTGGCGAGCGTCGGAGCGCCGACAGGACACCACCGACTTTCGGCGGCTCACCTGCAACGAGAGCCTTCACTGCCTGCCTCGCCTGATCCGCTTTAGGTCCCTCCTCGGCCAGTTGCCGTGCAAGGGATCGGATCAGCTCGCGGTCGGATTCGAGCGCCATGACCTCGAAGCGCTTGTAGCCGCGCTGCGTCAAGCGCGCGCGGTAATTCTGGATCGCTCTCTTCTGTGCGGCATTGCTCATGGCCAGCCTCCGTGTTATATCAGGATATATATCCGATATCGGCCTTGCAAGCAAGGGATGTCAGCGATGGCGCAGGCGGACGGCCCTCCCCGCTCTTCATTCCAGTTTACGGAACTAGGACGGCTGCCCCGTTCAGTCTGCCGCGGCGAAGATCCTCGAGGGCTTTGTTCGCTTTTTCGAGGGGATAGACAACCGTGTGGGTCTTCACCCGAGCTCTTTCAGCGACAGGAAAGAACTCGAGCGCATCTGCCCGCGTCAAGTTTGCGATCGAAACGACTTCACGTTCACCCCAAAGAAGCGAATAGGACATTTGAGGGATATCGCTCATATGTATGCCACCAAACACTACGCGCCCTCCCTTGCGCACTGCACGCAGCGCCGTCGGCACGAGATCGCCCACTGGCGCGAAGATGATGGCGGCGTCAAGCGACCCGTCACGCGCCTCGTCCGAACCACCGGCCCAGATTGCGCCGAGACCGATCGCGAAGCGTTGGGTCGAAACATCACCGGGCCGGGTGAAGGCATATATTTCGCGCCCCTGCCATATTGAGATCTGGGTAATGATGTGGGCAGCAGCACCAAAGCCAAAAAGACCGATGCGCTTTGCGCTTCCAGTCTTTTTAAGCGACCTCCAGCCAATAAGGCCGGCACAGAGAAGCGGCGCAGCAGCCACCGGGTCTTCCGCAAGCTCAAGCTTGAAGGAAAACCGTTGGTCGGCAACAACGTGGGTGGCAAACCCGCCATCGCGGGTAAACCCCGTGAAGAGCGGCTTGTCGCACAGGTTCTCCAGGCCGGCACGGCAATAGCAGCAATGTCCGCAGGTAAAGCCCAGCCACGGCACGCCAATTCGCCTTCCAAGAAGAGTCCGATCGGCATTGGCGCCGATAGTTTCGACAACTCCGACGATTTCATGTCCGGGTATCAGGGGAAGTTTCGGATGATCGAGTTCTCCGTCGACCACG
This sequence comes from Ensifer sp. 22521, assembly GCF_052044795.1. Taxonomy (NCBI): domain Bacteria; kingdom Pseudomonadati; phylum Pseudomonadota; class Alphaproteobacteria; order Hyphomicrobiales; family Rhizobiaceae; genus Ensifer; species Ensifer sp. 22521. The sequence continues at coordinate 79,689 of NZ_JBQENM010000017.1, read as the reverse complement.
TGGAGGTCAGTGCGACAAACGGCGCAAGCCTCCACACGTATGCGGATTTCGCCAGGACCTGGGCGCGGGTCGGCAAGGGTCTTCATGACCAGGGGTGTCCCAGGCTTTTCAAGTACCATCGCCTTCATCGCCCACCTCAACTCCTCCTCAAGACGGGCCAAGACCTCCTGGCCGCATTCGGGGCAAGATCGTATCCTCGTATCCTCCTGCTCAATCCCGTGGCGCGGAAAGCCTAAGCGGGCTCGTCAGGGTGACAATTTGGCGGTGCTCTTCTGAATCCACGATCTCCAGACCACTAAGCCCATCGACCTCTTCGAGGATAGCGATGCTGGTGGGCTTGTGAATGAGATGATCCAATCCCTCCATAGCAATCTCGAGCAGATCACCCTTGGGATCGAACGTGATGCCCAACAACGGAACAGATTTCGTCTGGATTTGGTCACCCAGTCGAAGGCCGGTAATCTCGACCTGCGCACGCTTCCCTCGAAGGGCCTTTGCCATGCGATCAAAAAAGATATGCCACTCGGACCGATCCAAGATGCGACTGGTCATGTTCATCACTCCTTTTGGTCAGCGGCCGGGGTGCGCGCAAGCGAGCCATCCCCGACCTTCACATATCGCCGTTTCACGGCGCCCCAAGCTGTTCGATGCGAGGTCTCTTCCTGGCGCGGATCGTCTTGGTGAGAGACAAAGGCGTGATTGAATGCCTCGGGTGCATGGCCTGGCAAGACGCGCCACAGTGATGCCGGCAGGTCGAGGTTGGAAGCATAGGGCATTGGCCGCCACTCTACCTGTCATTTACGGCCGAAAATGTCGGTTCACATTGGGTTGAGTGCTATCGCACGAACGGGGCATCGTTTCACCCTCCAGGCCCGGAAACTTTACAGTCGGCATCGTTGGTGACGCGCAGTTCATTTCTCACGCACCCCATTCCGCACACCGCTTCTGCAGCAACACGAGCAGCCAGACGTTTGACGCCGCTTTCGACACTGCCGCACAAGACAACGACGCCGCTCTTCACTTTTACGTCGATAGCGCCTGCATCAAGATTGAGATCGGATGAGAGACGCGCCAGCACCGCGCGCTTGATGGCTTCGTCACCGGCGGCAAATCTCTCGGGCTTGGCCGAAAGTGCAACCTCGAGAATGTCGCGACGGCTAATAATCCCAATCAGGCGGCCCAGTTGAACAATCGGCACACGCTTAATGGAGCGGGCCGCCATCAGCGCTGCAATTTCGCCCACCGATGCGTCCGCCTCTACCGTTACCGGGTCTTTGGTCATCACGTCTCCGACGCGCCAGCTGTGTGCCTTGAAGTAAGTTTCGGGATCCTGTTGAGGACCGTTGCCTGTTTCTCTAATCGTTGCCGATACCAACTCGCAGCGGCGCAGCAAATCCCCCTCGGACAAGATACCGACGAGGTTTCCCTCGTTATCGCAGACTGGCAAGCCGCTAAGCCGATTGTCGAGCATCAGTCGCGTGGCATACCGCACACTATGCTCGGGGCTTATGGTTAAGACCCTTCGAGTCATGATGTCCGCAGCATGCATTTGCGACCCCGTAAGAATATCAGGACCCACGCAGTATAACTCAACGGCTGGCATCAAAGATTGACGCCGATCAAGAGAGAGCGACCCTTCCGAAGATTCGACCATCACCACATGAATAAGCTTTGATCGGTATCAAGGACGAGGGTGGTGGGCTTCGATAGCTTACTGATGAAGGTCCCGACCGTTTTGGCGTCCTGCTCCGCCACCGGAATTGGGCTTTTTGACCAAGGTTTGCAAAGGTTAAAGCAACTGGAGCGATGAACTTGCAACGAACAAATCAGCATCAATCAAGCGCGCCTTTTTGGTTCGTTCCCTCACCCGCAATCCCCTCGATCGAAGCGGCCGGTTCCTTGTGGTCGCTCGGGCATATGCAGACAGCGGCCATTGAGGCCACCCTTCGCTGCCAGATTGAGGCGTTGAAGTTCCTGCAAAACCGTCTCAACAGCGACTTGCGCTTGATAGAAGATTGTCAATCGCCCGATCACCAAAGCGACCTGTTCGACGTATGGTGCACCTTCTGGCAAGACGCGCTATTCGACTACGTGAAAGGAGGAGCGCGCTTCGCGGAGATGGGCTCGACCTCCCTACGGAAGACGGTCACACGTCTTCACGGCGACGAGAAACGTCTCGTCGAAAACATGGCCGCCCAGGGGGTAATGTAAGTGCCGGCGGCCTCACCATGGGCGCGAACCAGGACCTTACAGGTTGCCGCCGTCTTCTTGTTGCTGCACAGCAATCAAAGCGGCGCGGCCGATCTTGCGCGCGGTCGCGCCATCGCCAGTCGATGGTGCAGTGAATGTCACGTGATAGCTCCCGGACAGCAACGCGGATCAGATAACGTTCCGACATTCTCCGAAATCAAGAAATCGGAGAAATTCGATATTGCACGTTTGTCGGCATTCCTGTCGGCGCCTCAGCACTCGCGGATGCCCGATCTCTCATTAACACGCGCCGAAATTGCTGATCTGGCCGCCTACATCAAGTCGCAGCGATAGCGACTGTGAGGGCCGAGAGCAAGCGACCAGAACGCGGAGAGCGGCCTATGTTCTTCGTTCACCACTCTGGCGTAGACCGGTGGCCGAAGACAGTGCGAACCGACAGTTAGGTCGGTCATCGACCCCGTTTACGCCTGCGGCGGCCCATGGCGCGTTCCGCGGCTCTTCGCTCGCACCAGGAATAGTCTTGCCCCGCCAACATGACCCTGCCTCCATCAAGGACATCCACCTTGATGCGTCGTGCCTCGATCTCCACATTGCGCTTCTTGACGTCGAAGTGGGCGCGTCAAACGCAAGCCGCTTAGCGGTACCGGCTAAAGACGCGCCCCGAATGAAAATGTTGCTGTCAACGGACCAATTTCGACGCGTTCAGTCGAACAGGACTGAAGAAAGGGTTTCAGCTCAGCGATGGTGGCCGTGAAGTGCCGTTAGCGAACTCAACACGTCCCTATCCAGCAGAAGAGTGGTCTTGCAGTGGCCGCTGCAACCGAGGCGCGCCCGACAGATGTCGGGTACGGTTTCAATAACGGTCTCGACTTGAACGGGATGATGCTCGGGTTCGACGACCTCTATGTCGAGGATGATGTGCTCGTGCAAGATCGAGCGATGCCACGGGATCCGGGTGTAAGCGCGATGCCCGTCAACGCCAAAGATGTGAGCCGAGAGGCAGGCGTGGACCGCCAAGCGATTGGTTATAGCCCGTGCTTCCGAGTGGCGTTACCAGCGCCAAACCATCGCCGGCAATCGTCGCTGTGGAACTCTCTCCGTCCACAGTCAGTTTGACATGCCCCTGTTGCAGGCGCTGTAAGTAAGCACAATCTCGTTGATTGCAAAGACAGTCGTTCGCTGGCCTCCCAATCGGGTGACATCGGCTCGCACCGGCAGATCAAGGGGGATGGCGTTGCTCATCCGGTTCACCAGATCGGACAGCTGCAACGGATTGCAAAGAAATCCAATCGAGCCTTTCGTCCGCATTGGTACCGTCGCCCCCTATCGTTACGACATAGTCGGCATCTGAAATCGTGTTCTGACCGTATGCTGACGAATTGCTCAAGCGCCTCCTGTGCAACTGGTCTCGGGGAGGCAAGAAATGCGATCTTCATGGCCCAACCACAGGCGGGAATTTGTCTTCAACTGACGCGGCAAGCATGTCGGTCATCCCCAAGCCCGCCCGACCTTTCCAGGTTCGAGGATCTCCCGAACAATCTCGCCAACCTGCTGTTGCGCATCGATCACGCGCCAAGCAGGTGGCGTTTGCCCACCGGACAACTGCCGAGCCAGAACGCGCAGATCCGCGTCGGAAGGCCCCTCGTGCCTGCTGGAAACGCGCTGCTGCAAGACCCGCACGTCGGCTTGCAGCCAGACAGGCTCGCACCGGTTGCCTGCGGCCGTAGACGCAACCTCGATAAGCTGGCGGTTTTCCAGACGGTCGAACACGGCATCAGCGACAACAGACCCGCCGGCCTTTGTTATCGCGAGACTGCGGCGAACTATCTCTGAATATACCTTGTCGGAGACATCTGGCCGATAGGCATCCGCATCGAGATGCACCTCGGCTGAAACACCGTGCAACGCCTTGCGAATGCGGTCACTCTCGATAATACGAGCGCCAGGAGGGGCGCCAAGCAGCGCGGCCAGCGCATCCGCTACGGTCGTCTTACCCGAGCCGCTGAAGCCACCGATCACGATGAGGCGCGGTTGAACCTTTGTGAGGAGCGAGCGGGCCAACTCAAAATATGAACGTGCGTCGGACTCGAGATCGGCTGCGTTTCCGCCCTCGGCAACATGGGTGGCGATCACGTGGGCCCTGACGGCCGCCCTTATGGCCATGAAGAAGGGCAAAAGCACAAACCCGTCATCGTCGTCCGTTTCATCGAGGTAGCGATTCATGACCAGGTTGGCAAATTGCGGGAACCCTCTGTGCCACAAGTCCATCAAAAGGAACGCCAGATCATAGAGCGTGTCGACTGTAGCAATCTGATCATTGAACTCGATGCAATCGAATAAGCAAGGTTCACCCCCAATGAGACATATGTTGCGCAGGTGTAGATCCCCATGGCAAAGCCTGACTTTGCCGGATGCCTCTCGGCCATCAAGAAGCGACGCATTCTCTTTCAGTATTTCTTCGAAGCGCTGAGTGATCGTTGCGACTTCGGTTTCGTCGAAGACACGGCTGGTGGCAAAGCCAGCTCTGTTGATGGCGAGCACTGCGCCAATGTTTGCAGATCCCGAACTCCCATGAACGACAGGCGCGCCCTGGTGGTAACGGGCGATCATGCGCGCCGCTTGGGTCATTATTTTCGCGTTCAGTCGTCCCTCCATGGCCATACGATCGAACAGCGCGTCTTGATTAAAGCGAACCATCTCGACAACCGGCTCGACAAGCTCGCCGTCCCCAAAGTGAAGCTTGCCCGCCTGGTCGCGCGAGATCGTTCGGACGCCAAGATATAGGCTGGGAGCCGTGACCCCATTCAGGCGAACCTCCCGTTTGCAGGCTTCCAGCCGCAACTCCGGCGTAGAAAAATCAACGTACGGAAGCTTGACGGCGCGTTTCATCTTGAAAGCTCGATCGTGAGCGAGAAAAATATGCGAGATATGAGTCTCGATGTGTTCGATCTCATCGCTTCCGTGCGTATGCCGGTCGCCCAAGAATGCTATGGCATTGGTCTGGTCCTGAACGAGCATGTTGCCTCGCTTGAGTGGCGAATGGCGGCGGCCGGGGATCCGCGCCATCAGAGCATCGCTATCATGCTCGCCATCCGCCGTTGTCGCGTTGACGCTGATCAATTCTGCGACGATGAACAAGAGGGTGGGCGTGTACGGCCCGCGGAATTGAGCGCCCTTTATTGTGGCAAAACGAGAGCGGGGCAAATCTGAAAGCTTGGAGAATTCAGATGAGCGAGGAACCTGTCGATCTCGCCCGATACAGTTTGCTATCTCATCATCAAGGCGCGCGAATTCGACGCCACGACATATGCGTCTCCCTGGCTTCGATCCTCGATGGCCAATCAGGATATGATGCCCGGTTGCTGGGAAAGCGAGCTTTCGCATCCAGGGCGGGCACCGAACTCACTGTTTTCCCCCTTTCTGATAACGTTCGCGCGAACCGCTTGGCGCTTGGCTCAGGACGACATCAAGCGATGGAGAGAGGTTTCGCGCAGCAGGGATCGGGTGACGCCTCCCACCAGCCACTCGCGCAGGCGACTGTGGCCGTAGGCTCCGGAAACGATCAGATCTGCACCAAACTGCTTGGTAATATTGATGAGGGCCTCGCCATCTGAAGGAGCATCGCAGCTGAAGATCTCTCCGCGGGCTTTCGCACCGTGCTGGATCAGATGGCCGACGACATCATTCAGTGTTTCCGACACCTGTTGCTTCCCTTGTTCCTCCACTGATGCGACAAGGACCTCACGAGCATGAACGAGGAACGGCATCGCATCGACCACTGCGCGCCGAGCCTCGCGCGTATCCTTCCAGGCAACGACGACCTTGTGCGCGCCGAGCGGGTCAAGATCGGCTCTGGGGATTAGGACAGGGCGACCGGCCGAATGGATCAGTTCACCGATATCAACGTGCTCGCTCCTGACTTGCCACAGGCCTGCTATAACCAGGTCCGCCAAGCGCGCGGCAGCAGCGAGCTCTTTCGTTGGATTGCCAACGCTCGTTCGTAGCAAATCCATGCCTCCACCTTCCGCTTCGCATTCTCTCCGAAGAACCTCGAGACGGCGTTCGATGTCGATCGCTTCGAGACGCATGAATTCATCGTCCATGACCACGCCGGGGGGAGCTGCCGTTATGATGCGAATGTCGCCGGCTGCGAAACCGATGAGTGTTGCTTCGAAGCGCGACGCCACGTCACGCGAAAATCTTAGCTGCCGTGCAACACTTTCGTGCATGCTCAAGCTTACCATTATCGTATTGTAAATCATCGCTACGACCCCACTTTGGGACTTCGATCGCTTCATCAAAGCACCAATCGATCGGTCTCGCCTTGACCACCGTCAAAGGTGCGGCGGCGCGAATGAAGATGTCTTTGACGCCCATCAAGGTCGCACGTCCCCGTCCATGCTAGATATTCGTGAACGGAGGATCGGAGCCATGGCGCACAAGCAAGTCCTTTTCCACTCGGCCGCGCGCGAGAAGATCCTGAAGGGAACGGCTCAGCTTGCCGATGCGGTTCGGGTTACACTCGGACCTCGATCCAAGGCCGTGTTGATTGAGAGAAAGTGGGGTTCACCGATCGTTTGCAATGACGGCGTGACGATCGCCAAGGAATTCGATCTCAAAGACCCCGAGGAAAATCTCGGCGCGCGGATGCTGCGGCAGGCGGCAGAAAAGACCGGCGAAATCGTCGGCGACGGAACGACTACATCGACCATTCTTGCCCATGCGATCTTTGCCGACGGCCTACGCAACGTTGTGGCCGGCGCAAGCGCGATCGATATCAAGCGAGGTCTTGACCGAGCGCTCAAGCGCGCGGTTGCCGAACTGAAGCGCAATTCGCGCCCTGTGTCTTCGAAGCGCGAAAAGGAGCAGGTCGCAACCATCTCGGCCCACAACGACACTCACATCGGCACCCTTATTGGGGAAGCAATGGAGCGGGTCGGCGACGAAGGGGTCATCAGCGTCGAGGAGTCGAAATCAACTGAGACGGTCCTTGATGTACTCGAAGGCATGCAGTTCGATCGAGGCTATCTTTCGCCCTACTTCGTCACTGACATGGAGCGAATGGAAGTGGCTCTCGACAATCCTGTTGTTCTGCTTTTCGATCGCAAGATCACGTCGCTGAAGGATTGTGTCGGCCTACTCGAGGGCATCGCCAAATCCGGTACCCCCTTACTGATAATCGCCGAGGACGTCGAGACGGAAGCGCTTGCCACCCTCATCGTCAACCAGATGCGAGGAACGCTTCGAAACTGCGCCGTAAAGACACCCGGTTTCGGCGACCGGAGAAAGGCGCTGCTTCAAGACATAGCGATACTCACTGGTGGTCAGCTGATCTCCGAAGAATTGGGCATCAAGCTTGAAACGGTGACAACTGAACAACTTGGTCGTGCGGAACGGGTGGTCATCACGAAGGATACAACGACGATCATCGGCGGGGCGGGAGACACGAAGGCAATCCACGCCCGCTCCGAACAGATCAGGCGGGAAATCTCCACGACGACCAGCGACTACGACCGCGAGAAACTGGAGGAGCGGCTGGCAAAGCTCTCGGGCGGGGTGGCCGTCATAAAGGTGGGCGCGGCCACGGAAGCCGAACTCAAGTCGAAGAAGGAGGCGCTTGACGACGCCATCAGCGCAACCAAGGCGGCGGTAGCCGAAGGTATTCTACCAGGAGGCGGCCTTGCGCTCTTGCGATGCATGAACGCCGTTGCCGATGAGGAAGGGGCATGTGAAGGCGACGAGCGCACGGGGGTGCAGATCCTGAAGCGCGCCCTCGAAGTTCCAGCGCGCCAGATCGCGGAAAACTCCTCCACCGATGGCGGCGTTGTAGTGGCGAAGATGATGGAGGGGGAAGGTAACTACGGCTTCGACGCCGGACGGAAGGAATATGTCGACCTGATGTCTGCCGGCATAATCGACCCCACCAAGGTCGTCCGCGTAGCGCTTGAAAATGCGGTGTCAGTCGCAAGCGTTCTATTGTTGACCGAAGCCACCATAACGGAAATACCGGAGCCGGCAAAGGACGGCCTTGTCGAAGCCGGCATGCAAGCATAGCCCCAGAACATGTCGGAGCATCATGATGACCGCATTGAACGAACGCCAAAAGGCTCTTGAAGAGAAGTATTTCCTTGATTTCGAAAGGGCGATCAGGGTTCGAGATCGACGCAATCGCATTCTGGCAAAATGGGCGGCCCAGGTTATCGGACGCGCAGACGCATCGGCCTATGTCGAAGAGGTAATCACGGCCGGTCAAACCGAACCGGGAGATGATGACGTGTTGCTGAAGGTACTCGGCGACCTGCGTGCAGCCAACGTGGTGGCCGACAAGATGATGCTGCAGGAGAAAATGCGCGCGCTTCTGTTTGTGGCAGCCGAACAGCTGGAAGCTGAGGGATGAAGCTAGACGCTCCATTCACCTCGACCCTCTACCTTTTTTCTCGTTTCGCTTCCGCGGCCGCAACCGTGCGTTTTACAGTAATGAAACTGTCGGGCGTAAGCGAGATCGAGTCGATGCCGCACTCGACGAGAAAGGCGGCGAAACCGGGATGATCGCTGGGTGCCTGTGCGCAAAGGCCAATCTTGGCACCTACCGCCTTGGCGTCGCCGATGACCTTGCGGATCATCCACCTTACCGCGGGATCCTGTTCATCAAAGACGGCTGCAAGACCCTCGCAGTCCCTGTCGATGCCAAGCGTCAATTGGGTCAGATCGTTCAACCCGATCGAAAACCCATCGAAGTCGTGCAAACTCCGCAGCCAGATTGGAAGGGATTACGCACATAACGTAGATTTCAAGCCCATTACCGCGCTTCAACCCGTTCTCAGCCATTGCGTCCAGCACCTATTCTGCCTCTTGCGGGGAGCGACAGAAGGATCATTTGCGCGACATTTTCAAAGCCCATCTTCTCTCGAATCCGTCTTATGGCACGACATTCCAGCACGAACCCATCCCGATAACGGGGTGAATAGTAAAGGGCTCTGACCTTGACGGCCATCAAAGCGCATCCGGCGGACTTTAGGCAAAATGTTGAGAACGACACAGGAGGGATCAGCGGTGGGCAAGTTGGTACGTCAGGCAATCGTCGCGGACATAGGCGAGACACACACACGCCTCGCGGTCACGGATTATGACCGACTATCGATCGATCACTACGTACAGTTCGAGAACAACGCCTTCTCCTGCGTGACAGACGCGGTGGCGGCCTACGTCCGATCGATACCCGTGGCTTCCTCTGCAATCGGCATCGCGGTAATTAACGGCGCTCCGGTTTCCGACCAAGATCATCTTCAGCACGACTTGGCAAAACAACTCGATTGGGGGCCTTCACCGGTACCTGTTTTGAAGGTCGAAGCCCTCGACGCGCTGGCATTGGCTCTCCCGCATCTGACTTCACACGACACCAAGGTCATCAGCGGACAAAAGGTCGAAGCGAAATGGCCGAAGGCGATCATCAGCATCGGACAGGCGCTGGGCGTGACATCTCTGACCCCAGCCGATGGCACGTGGAGCACGCATCGCACTCACGCGGGAAGCATCTCCTTTGCCCCCCAGACGCGCTGGGAGTTCGAAATTCTCGAGCGCATCCGCTGCGATACGGACTATGTCTCGGTCGAGAACCTCCTGTCGGATGCCGGTCTTTCCCATCTCTACGAACTGCTGCTCGAAAGCGCTGGACAGGCTATCCGCGGCTTGTCGGCTTCCGACATCATCGATGCGGCCCTAAACGGGAGCGACGCGGCGGCCGCGAAGGCCGCGGACAGTTTCGCCACATGGCTGGCGAGGTTTGTAGGTGACATCGCTCTCCTCTATGATGCCCGGGGTGGCATCTATCTCTGGGGCCCCATTCCACGAAGAATGGAGAGAAGGCTAAAGGCGGAGTTGTTCCGGGCAGCTTTCGAAGCAAAGGGGCGACGCTCGTCCTGGCTTGCCCAAATACCGATACTCCTCATCCGCAGCGACGAGGCGGTCTTGAAAGGCGCGGCGGTCGCGCTCGCACGTCATTTGGGCTGAGCCGCCTGCTCTTTGCCGAATATCGGCCAAGCTCCAAGACGGTCGAACTCAAAGGGTCAGGATTTCGGGCCTGAGAATGGCAAATCGCAGCAGGCTGCTGCCATAGCCCTAGACGGCTCGACGTTCACTTGCCTGTCCTTCGGAAGAACTCCCTTTATCAGGAGAACGCTGAAGAGTGACGCGATCATGAAAAGGATCAGCATCAGCAGCAGCCAATTCAACAGGGCCGCCTGTATCTTATGCAGTGTATCCCGGCTTGCCATTCCCGTAGTGCCCACCACGATTGAAATCATGGCATGAGAGGCGGCGCCTGGCGTTGCGCTTCATCAAAAGCAGCAACACTCCTGCTTTGACGGCCGTCAATGCGCTCCCTTCGCGAACGCAGTCTAATTGCGACGTCTGCTGGCCAGGCGGCAGCAGTCAGCAAAGGGACGGCAACCAAGTCGATCCGCCCCCTCTGTCGCACATGTCGCCGACCACGCGCGCCACGTCCATCCAAAGGAGAAAGCAGTCATGGCTGAGACAGAAACCAAACTTCCCGTCAAGGAAGAAGAAAAAGCAACCCGGGCCCGTCCGGAATCGTGGTTGCCTTTTGAAGGCCTTCGGACCGAAATCGACCGTTTGTTCGATGACTTCACCCCGAGCTTGTGGCGTCGTTCCTTTTCCCCGACGAACATTCAGCGAGCATCTCTTATGCCGACCTGGGCTATCGCGCCGGCCGTCGATCTCGTGGAAAAAGAGGCAAGCTACGAGATCACTGCCGAGTTGCCAGGCATCGAAGAAAAGGACATCGAGGTGAAGGTTTCCAACGGGAACCTGACGATCCGCGGCGAAAAGCAGGAATCAAAAGAAGAAAAGGACAAGGAATACGTACTGTCGGAGCGACGCTACGGCTCGTTCCAGCGCACTTTCAAAATGCCTGAAGGCGTCAAAGCTGATGACATTTCGGCCACCTTTTCGAAAGGCGTTTTGACCGTCACTTTGCCCAAGAGCAACGAGGCCAGACAGAACGATCGCAAAATCCAGGTGAAATCCGCTTAACAATCAAGCGCTCCGCTCTCGCAAGCGGCGCTTGCGAGAGCGGAGCGCCGGCCTAACGGGAGGAAATCATGCCGTACAAAACCATTCTGAATGTGCTCGGCGAGGATCGAGCTGACGAGGATCTCCAGGTCGCGACGAAGCTCGCCGGAGAGGTGGGAGCTCATCTCAGCACCCTTTTCGTAACCATGGCGCCCGTGCCGACTGGCCGCTATCAGACCTTGTCACCCAGCTGGCTGGAAGTTCGCGAGCGCAACCTGGAGAAGCTTTCCGAACGCGTTACCAAGTTCCGGCAGCGCCTCGCAACGACCGATTTATCGTTTGATGTCGACAGTGTATACGCGGAAGTCGCTGGCCCCGCCTACGACATCGGTGAACGAGCCATTTACGCAGACTTGGTCGTGGCCGGGCCCGGCGTCTTTGCGAACGACGACTTGAAGTCGCAGGTTGTCAGCGGCGGGCTTTTCCAAGCGGGGCGACCCGTCATATTCGTCCCGCGCGACGCGAACGCGACATTGGGACCGAAGACGATATTGCTGGCGTGGGATTCGCGCCCAAGTGCGGCTCATGCCGCAAGGGAAGCGCTCGAAATGATGAAAATGGCTCAGTCCGTTCACGTCACAATGGTCGACCCAGTTGCTGCGTCGAGAGTGAGCGGTGATGAGCCGGGAGCCGACATCGCGACCTATCTCGCGCGCCACGGCATCAACGTCTCGGTCGAGACCTTGCCGAGCTCCGGCCACTTCGTGACCGACACTCTGTTAAGGCATGCATTGGACATCAACGCCGATCTGATTGTCATGGGCGCTTATGGACATTCCAAACTGCTGGAACTCATCCTCGGAGGCGTCACGAAATCCATGCTCAAGGAGGCAAATTTGCCAATCCTGATGGCGCATTGAACGGATGGATGTCCCAGACGTTCGCAGGTAGAAGGGGCATAGCCATGAAACCAAGAGTTCCGCACGATTGCTGGTTTTTGGCATGCGACGGGGGCTGCGCCCTTGACATGCGCAATGCGGGGGATGCTGAACTCCTCAACTTTATTGCGATGGATTCCATCGTAAACCTTGACCACCGACGCGAATGCTCGGAAGCGATCGTGAGGGCAGGGTCTACCGGTCGGTCGGCGCTGCGCGAAGCAAGGTTGAGCAGGCTGACTGGCACGAATAGGCCGAAGAGCGATTTGTCGCCAACGTTGCAGGCAAACTGTCGGCTCTCGCACGCGACGAAGACATCAAAAATCTCGTGCTTGTTGCGCCCCCGGCGCGTGCTTGGCCAGTTGCGCAAGCAGCTCGGCCCTCGTGCATGGTCCGTAGTCAGCGCGGAATTGGCAAAGGACCTCGTCAAATTCGAAGTCTCGGATATCGAGAAATACCTTTCCGGTTGAAGCTTGAACGGCTGGCGTCAGGATCGCGTCCAATCGCTGCGCAGCAAAAGGGGTGATCGGTGGAAGACGAAAAGATGGCCGTCGCCCTTTCGGCGCGCCGCCTCACAAAGGTCTATCGGATGGGCGCCGTTGAGGTTCCTGCCCTTCGCGGCGTTGATGTCGACCTTTATAAGGCAGAACTGGTTGTGCTGCTCGGACCGTCCGGAAGCGGCAAGTCCACCCTGCTCAATATCCTTGGCGGTCTCGACAAACCCACCCGTGGTCAAGTCTGCTTTGGCGATGAGCCGCTCGCGATGGACAGCGAACGTGCGCTCAATCAATACAGACGAGACCACGTTGGATTCGTCTTTCAATTCTATAATCTGATACCGAGTTTGACTGCGCGCGAAAATGTCGCTCTCGTGACGGAGATTGCAAGGGATCCCATGCCCCCCGCCGACGCATTGACACTTGTCGGGCTGCGCGATCGCCTTGACCATTTTCCGGCGCAGCTTTCCGGTGGCGAACAGCAACGGGTCGCGATCGCCCGAGCGATCGCGAAGCGACCCGACTTGCTGCTTTGCGACGAACCAACCGGTGCTCTCGACAGCAAGACCGGAATTCTCGTGCTCGAGGCCATCCTAACGATCAATCGGGAGCTGGGCACTACCACCGCGCTCATCACCCACAATGCCGTGATCGCCGAAATCGCCAATCGCGTCCTTTATTTTGCGGATGGGCGCATCGTTGAAACGCGATGCAACACAACGCAACGCGCGCCCGGCGAACTCACCTGGTGAGTGGCGGCCATGACGAGCCTCGATCGAAAGCTACTACGACAGCTCTGGAGAATGAAGGTTCAACTTCTGGCAATCGCGTTGGTGATCGCCTCAGGCACGGCACTGCTGATCATGTCGCTGACAACCATCGAAGCACTTGAGGAAACGACAACCGCCTACTATGAGCGGACCCGCTTTGCCGATATTTTCGCTCATGCCAAACGGGTGCCCGAATACCGCAGCCGGGACATCACGGAGATCCCCGGTGTCAGGCTTGTGGAAACACGGATCGACGAGCGCGCCATCCTCAACGTTGCCGGGTATCTCGAGCCAGTCGTTGCGCAAGTGATCTCCCTGCCCGACCGAGGGCCCCAGCTCTTAAATGCGCTCGTGCTCCGTTCGGGACGTTTGGTCGACCCCACCCGACCTGACGAGGTTGTCGTCAGCGAGCCCTTTGCAGAAGCCCATCGGTTGAAGCCCGGCGACAGTTTCGATGCCATCTTGCGAGGTCGCAAGCGCACACTGCAGATCGTGGGAACCGCGCTCAGCCCTGAATTCGTGTACGCGATCGCTCCGGGGGGGCTGATGCCGGATGACGAGCGCTTCGGCATTCTTTGGATGGGCCGGGACGCCTTGGCCGCCGCTTTCGACCTCAAGGCCTCCTTCAATAGCGTTGCGCTCAGCCTGCTGCCAGGTGCTGATGTCAACGATATCATTCGACGGCTCGATGACATTCTTGGGCCAAACGGTGGCGTCGGGGCCTACAGTCGGGCCGACCAGACTTCAAACTGGTTCCTCGAAAGTGAAATCGCGCAACAGAGGAACCTGTCCCGGGTCATGCCGACCGTATTCCTTGCCGTGGCCGCCTTCCTAACGAATCTGGTGATGGCACGCCTCGTCGATACCGAGCGCCGGGAAATCGGCCTGCTGAAGGCCCTCGGCTACACGAACTGGACGATCGGATGGCATTACTTCAAACTCGTGCTCGCAATAGGAACTGCAGGTATCCTGATCGGTTCGCTCATCGGCGCATGGCTTGGCCACTGGAACACCGAACTCTACACCAAATTCTACCGCTTTCCCTTCCTGCTCTATCGTCCTGGCCCGGCTGGATTCGTCGTGTCCGGTACAATCAGTGTGGCCGCAGCGTTCGCAGGCAGCCTCACGGCGACCTATCGTGCCGTTCGGCTTCCGCCGGCTGAGGCCATGAAGCCCCCCTCGCCGGCGGTTTATCGGCGCATGTTCGCATCGCGTACCGCGCTCGCCGGAACAATCGACGAGCCGACCCGCATGATCCTGCGTCGGATCATTAGATGGCCGGGGCGTGCATTGCTCACAAGCATTGGACTTGCGATGTCGACGGCGGTCATGATCATGGCTCTCCAATGGGTGGACGCAATCGACTCTCTTGCCGAAACCGTATTCGAACGCGGGCAACACCAGGATGCGACGATCGCCTTCAACGAACCCCACCCTCTCAAGACCGTCGGGGACTTCGAGAACCTCCATGGCGTGCTTTCGGCCGAGCCCTATCGTTACGTGTCCGCTCGCATCAGCCACGGGCATCGTGCCGAGCGCCAGGGCATAATCGGCGTACCGGGTGACGCTCTCCTTAGTCCCGTCTTCGACGTTTTGCGCGGGCGCCTCGAAGTCCCGCCTGGCGGACTGGTCGTCTCTCGCAAGCTCGCCGAACTGCTCCAACTTGAGATCGGCGATAGCGTCATCATCAAGCTCCTGGAGGGGCGCCAAGCTCAAGTCAGCATGCGCGTGGTTCAAGTGTTCGAGACCTACATCGGCAAGCCCGCCTACATGGACATAAGCGCGCTCAATCGCCTTGCCGGAGACGGCCGTGTTGCAAGCGGTCTGCACATCCGCATCGACACGGCTGACCGATCCGGCCTCATGGCAGCACTCAAGGACATGCCTGACATAGCCTCCATTCAGTTTCGCCGCGCTGCCATCGATACTTTCTACAAAACGATGGGCGAAACGATCTTCATCTTCATTGGCTTCTTCATTGTGTTTTCGATGACGCTCTCCGTCGGAGTAACCTACAATTCAATCCGCATCGCCCTCTCCGAGCGAGCGCAGGAGCTTGCAACACTGCGCATACTCGGTTTCACGCGCTGGGAGATCTCCTACATCCTTCTTGGAGAAGTCGGTTTACTCACATGGCTCGCCGTTCCGCTTGGCGCCGCGATCGGCTTTGGCCTGGCGTGGTGGATGACGAGCGCCTTCGAGACAGAACTTTACCGTGTGCCGCTCGTTCTTCACGATGCAACTTACGGCAAAGCCGCCATCATCATGCTTGTCTCGGCATTGGTCTGCGCCGCAGTCGCACGCCGGAGGCTCGATCAATTGGATTTGATCGGCGCGTTGAAATCGAGGGAGTAGAAGGTGCGCACGGCACGAAAGCGACTGGCAATCTGGGGAAGTCTGGCGGTACTGCTGGTAGTCGGCCTCGTCTATGCGCTGCGACCCCAACCGGTTCCGGTGGACCTTGCGACAGTGAAGACCGGCCCGATGCGTGTGACGGTCGACGAGGAAGGGGAAACTCGCGTGCGCGAAGTTTACACACTTCATGCGCCCCTTCGCGGCCAACTGCAGCGCATAACCGCCGAAGCTGGCGATCATGTCAAGGCAGGAGAAACCTTGCTCGGTCAGATCGAGCCTGCAGCGCCAGCATTTTTGGACGTGAGAACGGAAGCGGAGCAACGAGCAGCGGTGGAAGCCGCAGGCGCCGCCTATAATCTCGCGGCCGCCGAGCTCAACAAGGCGAAGGCGGACCTCGCCTTTGCGGAGGCAGAACGGGGCCGCGCGCGCCAGCTCATGGCGCGCAACACGATCTCGAAGCGGACTCTTGACGATGCGGAGCGCATCTACAACGTAGCCCAGGCCAACTTAGCCACGGCGGAGGCAGCGCTCAACGTCAGACGCCATGAGCTTAGCCAAGCACGCTCACGGCTACTGTCGCGCCAGGAAATCAGGAGCCGGAGCGGACCTTGCGAGTGTGTTTCGTTGATTGCGCCCGTGAATGGTGTCGTCCTAAGGGTCATGCGCCGGAGCGAAGGCGTTGTCGACGCGGGCACCCCCTTGCTGGAGATCGGCGATCCAGATGACATGGAGATCCTCGTCAATCTTCTCTCGGAGGACGCCGTCAAGCTCAAACCAGGTCAAAAGGCGTTCGTGACCAATTGGGGTGGGGAAGATCTCAATGCAATCGTGCGTCGGATCGAGCCATTTGGCCAGACGGAGGTGTCGGCGCTCGGCATCGAGGAACAGCGTGTCGATGTTGTCCTCGATTTCGCGGATCCACCAGTTCGTTGGCGCGCGCTCGGCCACGGCTATCGCGCCGATGTTCAGATCATCCTTTTCGAGGGGCAGGTCCTCAAGTTGCCCCTGGGCGCGTTGTTTCGGCAGAAGGACCAATGGAGCGTTTTCACCATCGTGAAAGGCCACGCGCGATTGCGGTCCGTCGTCGTCGGTCACCGTAACAACCTGGAGGTGGAGATCCGGGATGGGTTGCTCCCCGGAGAGCGGGTCATTCTCTACCCAAGTGACCGTATCGCCGAGGGGGCCGCGGTCGTTGAGCGATAGACAGCTATTGGCTATATGCCTAGCTCGAACGGCGAACACGGATGCCCGGTTGAAAGCGCCCATCGGCGTTGCGAAGCATCAGCAATTCCCCGATGGTCTCGTAATTCATGAGGCCGACAACGCGCTGGCTGCGATCGACTATGGGCACAGCAGGCGCGCTTGCCTCCTGCATGAGCCTCAGAGTCACGTCGATTGGGCTTTGTTCATCGACCGTAGGGATGTCGCGACGCATCACCGTGATCACGGGCGCGTTAGCACCCCCATCTTTCATCGCCTGGACGATGCTTTCGCGCGTGATCAGTCCTTCGAACCGGCCGACCTCGTTCAAAACAGGAAACTCGCTCTGGCTAGTTGCCAGCAATAGCTCGACGGCCTCGCCGACACACGCCTGGGGACCGAGCGTCGCAAAGTCGGTAATCATCACGTCAGAGACGCTCGTGCCGGCGGAGATTGCCTGAAGTTCGCTGCCTTGCGCTTCAGTCTCCGCGGCGAAATAGACGAAGATGGCAATCAGAATGAGCAATGGGTTGAAGAAGATGCCCAAGACTCCCATTGCTATGGCGATGACTTGTCCGGTCCGGGCCGCAAGTGTGGTGGCCCGCGCCCACGGCAAGTGCCAGGCGAGCACTGCCCTGAGGACGCGCCCGCCATCCATCGGGAACGCGGGGATCATGTTGAATACGACCAGGAAGATATTCACGCCCGCGAGCCGGGCCAGGAAGTCAACACGGGGATCCTGAGGTGCGACCAGTTGGTCCCAGCCGAGGGTGCCTCCGATGGCCATGACGACGAGACCGGCGATCAAGACATTGACGAGCGGCCCTGCGATGGCAATCACAAACTCCTCAAGCGGCTTGTTGGGGTTGCGCTCCAACCGCGCCAGCCCTCCGATCGGCAGAAGAGTGATGTCTGGTGTCTTAATGCCAAAGTGGCGAGCAGCTGCAATGTGCCCGAATTCATGAAGCACCACACAGAGAAAAACGCTGATGACGAAGGCAATGCCCTCCCAGGCAGCCGGCGGGCCACCGATCCGGTAGTGCATGACCCAGATCCAAATGAGCAGCAGGGCGAATGTTACGTGCACGCGGATTTCGGTCCCCGCGACGGAGCCCAGTTTTAAGGACCATTTCATGACGTTCTCTCGCTCTGATTTTACGATACGTCGAATGAATGCGCTTACGGAACCTCAATTCGATAAGCGTTGCCGGCGCGCAAGATATCGAAAGAAACTTTGCCATCTGCGGCGTCCAACAGGTCTTGAATACGAGGCGACGAGACGGCCGGCTCTCCGTTGATCGATGTCAGATAGTCACCCGCTCTGAGCCCAGCTGCATATGCTATGCTGTCGGACGGCACCTCCAAGAGAACCGGCCCGTTTGGCGTACACGCGCGCGAAGCCGATGAAACCGGAAAAGCAAGGGTCACGGTGTCCAGGGCGCGATGGACCGGAGCACTTCGAACACTGGCGGCATCGGCAAGCGTCAGTTTCAATCTTAGCGTCCTTCCTTCACGCAGGATATCAAGAACGACCTGCGCATCGGGCGCCAGCAGGCTGACTGCATTCTTAAAAGCGGCCTCTGTCGGGACCGCGTGGCCGTTGAGTGCCGTCACGGCATCGCCGAGCTTCACCCCTTGCCTCTCGGCCGTCGAATTGCAGGAGAGCCGGTCAACCACCAGATCTTGCGTCGCGTCGATACCTACCTGCGAAAGGGTGACTGAAACACCAAGCCATCCGCGTCGGATTTCCCCGTCCTTGATGAGAGCGCGAACGATTTTGGACGCGAACTCGGATGGAATGACAAAACCAATACCCTGGGCGCCTTCATTCGGCGGGGGCACCCCGCGTACCACGCCCAGAAGCTCGCCTGCTGCGTTGACAAGCGCGCCGCCAGAGTTTCCGGGGCTGAGTGCTGCGTCAGTCTGGATATAGTCCTCGTACTCGTCGATACCTAAACCGGATCGCCCCAGACCACTGACGATCCCGAAAGTTGCGGTCTGCTCCAAGCCGAGCGGACTGCCTACGGCTGCCACGAAATGGCCAACCTTCAGATCGGACGAACGCCCCCAGTCAAGAGCGACTAGACCCGGTGCACTTATCTTGATCACGGCAAGATCAGTTTGCCCATCACTGCCCACAACTTCGGCCTGCAGAACGCGGCCATCGTTTAGGGTCACCTCGATCTCGTCGGCATCGGCGATCACATGACTGTTTGTAACGATGTAACCGTGCTCGCTGTCGATGATTACACCGGAGCCTGTGACGATGGCGCCGCTTTGCACAATGAGAACACCATCCGGAAGGCCCAGAATCTTTCGCACGTTCGCATCGTCCAGAAAGTCGTTCGTCAATATGCGGCTGGCAGTGCTGCTGATACCGACAACCGCAGACCTTACTCGCGCCAGGCTGTCAGAGAAGCCGGCGTCAAATCCACTTGCTGGGGCCGACGAAGCGGCGACGCAGATCGCGGCGGCAAGCAAGAACCTCAGGAAATTCTGCATATCCTGCACTCCTGGTAACGATGTCAGGATCTCACCTATCCAAGCCTGCGCATTGACGCGCATCAAGGAAAACAGGATGTCAGAACGACGACACCCGGACTTCCGCTTCAGCCAGACGACGATAGAGCCGACGCCTTCGCATGATCGGCCACCAGTCGTAGAGAAATATCTCAACCGCCCGCCAGTTTGCCACCCAACCGAAAATGACGAGGCTTTCGCTGGCGACACGCGAGAATGCGCCTTCGCCCGAGATATTGGTCACGAGCTGACCTGCGATCAAGCTGAATGCGAGGATCGGGACGCCGATGAACAAGGCTCGCCGGCCCTCCCTCAGAAGTTGACGCAACTCGCGACTGGCTTGCTTGGCGCAGCTTTCAAAATTGTAGCGCATCGCGTCCTGGACGACACGTGTGACCGCCGTGTCGACTTCCCCCGGGGGCAACTGCACGACGATTGCAATTGCTCGATCTTTTGGAGCCTCCTCAGCCCATTCGACAATGAAGCGCTCGGCATCCTCGTCCAGGTCCCGCTCATGGAAGGGTGTAGGATCAAGCGAATTGAAGAGCCGAGCCAACTGATCGATGCGGATCAGGATCGTATGGCGCTCGCCGGTTGATGATATCGCGTCCAACGTGCCTGCTCCAGGTCGATTCACTTGGTCGCTGGCAGCGCGGCGGCTCAAGCGTCCTCGTTCAGTGCCCGCCGCACGCGGCGAATGACCACGCCTCGCGCTTTGTCGTCGGCTGCCTTGGCCAATTCCGCTTGCAAGTCGAGTACCAGCGATTGAAAATCGTTGTTCCAGTCCATCCGCCCCGTGCGAAGTGGATCGATGCGTGGTGGGGCGATGCCTTCGGATACTTCGACCGCTCCCTTCGCCTCTAAACGGAATGCAGCATCCAAACGCGGACGTACCACCTTGTCCCCCGGCAGGAATGTCTGGAGCCGTTGCCTCAGCCCCTCCAGAGCCGCATCTTCACCGTGCACCAGGAATACGCCGGCGCCGATCGGCTCGCGCGACCGGACCCATTCTGCAAGCTCCCTGCCATCGGCATGCCCGCTATAGATGTCCAGCTTCCTGATGCGTGCGCGCACGCGAATGTCCTCGCCTTGGATGCGCACTACGGAGGCACCGTCCGCAAGAATACGCCCCAACGTGCCGGCGGCCTGGTAGCCGACGAGGAGTACCGTTCCCTCGTCCCGCCAAAGCCAGTTCCTCAGGCGATGCCTTATGCGACCGGCCTCGCACATTCCACTTGCAGCAATGACAATGTGAAAGCCCTTCATGAAATCGATTGCTTTCGATTGCTCGGGGGTCTCCGTGAAGCGCACGTTCTTTGCTTGCAAAGCCTTGGCAAGCAGATCGCCGTTCTCGAGTTCCCGCGCGTGCCGTCGAAAGACTTCGCTCGCGCGGGTCGCTAAAGGCGAGTCGATGATGATTGGACATTTTTCGATCTTGCCCGTGTCCATCAGGTAGACGAGATCGGTGAGAAGCTCCTGGGTTCGTTCTACCGCGAAGGATGGCACGATCAACGCGCCATTTGGATCGGCGGCTTCCAGCACTTTCGAGCGCAAAATGCTCCGCCTGATTTCGTCGGTGGCGTCCTCCCGTTCGACGTCGCCGTAGGTGCTTTCGCAAACGACATAGTCCCAGCCGGTCGGTGCGGCCGCGTCATATTGAAGAAGCTTGTGTCGGGGACCGATGTCGCCTGAAAAAAGCAATCTGAGGGGGCCCGGGGAGGTGTCCAACTCGACTTCGACTGACGCTGAACCGAGGAGGTGCCCAGCGTTCCAGAACCGAAAGCGTACTCCGTCAGCCGCCCTCTCCCATGTACCGAGGCGCACCTGCCTGAATAGCGTGACCGCGACAGCTGCATCACGAGCGCTGTAAATCGGCGTCACCGGTTGCCGCCCACGCCGGAGGTTCCGGCGGTTGAGTTGATCGACTTCGCTTTCCTGGATATGGGCAGAGTCGGGCAGCATGACAGAGCACAGATCGGTCGTTCCCGGGGTTGCGAAAATCGGACCCCCGTACCCAAGTTTGGCGAGCTTCGGCAAGAGACCGGAGTGGTCGATATGGGCATGCGTCAGGATCACGGCGTCGATGCTGTCGACATCGAAGGGAAACGGACGATAGTTGAGCTCTTTTTCCGTTTTGGATCCTTGGAACAGCCCGCAATCAATAAGAACTCTTGTCGAGCCGAACTCAATCAGTTGGCAGGAACCGGTCACGGTGCCTGCGGCTCCATGAAAGCGAATGAGCGGTTGAGTGATCATCTGCACAAGCCTCATTTTGGTCGTCGAGCCCGAGGCCCCCGGGAACTCGTTGCTTCAACCGCAAGCTCTCTGCTCGCACCGTGGCGCGATCAATCGGCAAGCGTAGCCACGAGAAGTGCCTTGATTGCGGGCATGCGGTTCTCTGCCTGATCGAACACGATCGAGGATTTGGATTCGAAGACACCATCACACACCTCCATGCACTCGACGCCGAAACGTTTGGCGATACGGGCGCCGGCCCCATCTTCCCGCCAGTGCCAGGCGGGTAGACTGTGCATCAGCTTTGTGTGCGGGTTGTCGGTTGCTTCCATTACATTCTCTCTAACGGCAAAGGGCGCAAGCTGCCTCACCCGCTCGGCCCAACGAACGTCTCCCTCGGCAAACCAGGGAGCGGTGCAAATAAAGTCGGCCCCGAGAATGCCGGTACCGACGTGCTCCAGCACGGTTATCTGGCCGCCACTATCCCTTGCCACCGAAGTCACACGTTCGACGAAGGGTGCTTCCGGCCAGAAACTCGGTGGCGAAACGATGCGAAGGTCGATGCCGAGCTTTGAGGACGCCACTGCCAGAGATCGTGCGACGTTGCTGCGTCCATCCCCAAGGAAGGCCACGATCATGTCATTGAGAGGCTTGTCGCTGCATTGCTTCATTGTCACAAGGTCGGCCAAAGTTTGCATGGGGTGTGACTCGTCCGTCATTCCATTGAAGACAGGCACTCGCGCCCATTTGGCGACCTCTTCTACGGCAGCTTGGGAATGCCCGATATATCCGATTGCATCATACAGCCGACCGAGAAAACGAGCGTTGTCCTTGGTCGACTCCCGATGTCGCGTATAACCGGTTGACGGTCCAATCAACGTAACATTCGCACCTTGGTCGTGGGCTGCAACTTCAAAGGCGGCGCGCGCGTGGATCGAATCTCGCTCGCAGACGAGCGCGACGTTCTTGGTGCTCAATTGCCTGACCTCGGTGCCAATCCGCTTCTTTTCCTTCAGATCAGTGGCGAGCCGAAGCAGGAAATGGATTTCCTCGGGGGTTAGGTCACCAAGGGTGAGCAAGCTGCGACCGCGCAGATCGACCGACATGGCTCATACTCCCTATTGAGGCGCTATTTCAGCCAAATAAAAGACAGATATCAGTTGCCGGCATTGATGCTCGTCAATGACGGCTTCCCGGTTCACAGGAAAACTGCCCTCATTGTGAACCGCGCCACCATCCTGGAGAAGAGCCTGCAATCGCACGGCAAAAAGGTCTGGGGCCGCGGGTTGGTTCAATCCGATCCACTCATCGGGAAGGATATCATGGCTTCCGCCTATGTCGTCGCCCCAATCAAAGCAGCACAGGTCGAACGGGCCTACTGTCTCATCGACGCCGCGGGCTACGACATCGGCCTTGATGCATGGCGGCAAATCTGCGCGGCGGCTCTCGCGCGAAAGTACTCCTCCCCCTTTGTCGAGGAGATTGCAGTTGCCGAAAATTCGCTCGGTTACGTCAAAGGTATCGCCATTCTACAGGTGAGTCATCATGAGCGACTGGGACGATACCTCTCCGTTCCGGTTTTTGTCATAGCTAGCGCCGGCGACACGCGTGGCGTCTGCGGTTCCCTGCTCCGATACTTGAGCGCAATGGCGTTCGATAGACATTGCGGCGCCATTCGTGTCGCAACTCTTGCGCCGGATCGATGGCCGGTTGCCAACGGAAGCTGTGATGAGGAGCCCGACGGGATAGTTATCCCGCTGCGCTGAAATCTGCGCGAGCGATCGATGGAGACGGGTAGCCTAAGCGTCCTGTTTCATGGTGCGCGCACTGAACACATAGCCCACTCCGCGGACGGACTTGATCAGTTCGGGGCGGCGCGGATCCCTTTCGATCTTCCGGCGCAATCTCGCTATCTGGGCGTCGATCACACGGTCATAAGCCTCCAGTGACCTGCCACGTGTCAAGTCCATCAACACGTCGCGTTTAAGGACGCGGCCGGCATGTCTCACCAAGGTGCAGAGCATGTCGAACTCCGCCGTCGTCAAGGCGATCTCCCCGCCGTCCTTAGATGTCAACCGACGACAGGCGACGTCGAGACGCAAACCTTCGAAACAAAAGGTCTCGCTCGTTTGGACTTCAGGAACCGATGCGGGAGGCGGCCGCCGACGGCGAAGCGCGCTCCTCACGCGCGCAAGAACTTCGCGAAGGTGGAAGGGCTTCGTGACATAGTCATCAGCTCCGATTTCAAGGCCAACCACACGATCGACCACGTCGTCCCGGCCGGTCAACATGATGATGGGGATGTCGGAATGGGCACGAAGCTCGCGGGCCAGTGACAGCCCATCTTCTCCGGGAAGCCCCAGATCGAGCAAAACGATATCCACATGAGCCTTCTCAAGCTTGTTGCGCATTTCCCGACCATCCCCGGCAAGGGTGACGCGATAGCCTTCCCCTTCGAAATAGCGTGACAACATCTGCCTTATACGTGGATCGTCATCCACGATAAGAACAAGCTCCGGCTCGTTTCGAGCGTTTGCCATAACCTTCCCCGAAGTGCTGTTACATTCCGTCACACTATAGCACCAATTGTTGCAGGCGCGTCGATGCCGGGTCACGCACTTATGTTGAAATCCCCCACTCAGCGTCGGATGGAGGATGCGCGATGACCCTTCAATCAGTTGCTATGCAGGGCGGTCCTGGAGCATTGGAGTGCTCTCTTCCTCCGCCGGAGCTATCGTCGGTCTTCAGTTTCCAACCGATCATCGCGGCTGTGCCGGGCCAAGCACTGTTCTGGGAAGGGGATGATGCCAAATTCGTTTTTCAGGTTGAACACGGTATGCTGCGCGCATTGCGCCTGCTTGCCGATGGCCGTAGGGTTATCGTAGGCTTTCTGCGTCCCGGCGATCTCCTGGGTGTCTCTCTTAAAGACCGCTACGTCTACACGGTCGAAGCGATTACCGAAGTGAGATTGCGGCGGTATCCCCGTCGTCGCTTTGAAGACGAAGTGGCACGCCAACCGCACCTTCGAGCGCAACTCTTTTCCAAGCTATGCGACGAAATGACTGCGGCCCAGGACCAGGCGGTGTTGCTGTCGCGACGCAGCGCCGACGAGAAGGTCGCCAACTTCCTGCTCATGATGGCGAGAGACCGAGACGCCGAACGGACCGATCACGTCGATCTACCGATGACCCGGCTCGACATTGCCGATTACTTGAACATGACCATCGAGACGGTATCTCGCACCATAACGAAATTCGCGAGCAACGGTGTCATCGCTGCGCCCGACCGGCGCTCGATCATAGTCTTGAAAAAGCATATGCTTCAATCGATCGCGGATGGTGAGGATTGCGATCTTCGTCCGGCTGCGATGTCTAACAGGATGGGGCGAAGCTGCTTCGCTTGAGCACGTGGCGGTTGATGATGACGCAAACGACGGTCGGCAAAATCGTTAGTCTCCTTGAGGACGCGAACCTGATCGTGCATGAGACTAGCGGAAAGATCAGTCACTGGAGCAAAGGCTGCGAGCGACTATACGGTTGGCCACGGGCTGAAGCGCAAGGTGAACTGATCCACCACCTGCTCGCCACGACATTTCCAGAGCCCGTCAAAAACATCCGCAAGAAGGTTGAACGACACGGGTCATGGTCCGGCGAACTGGCACAAAAGCGCAAGGATGGAAGCAAGGTCTTCGTTGCGAGCCGCTGGGTCGGTCTTCCAAACGGTGAAAGCGATCTTATCGTGCAGATAGACAGCGATATCACCAACTTGAAACACGCCCAGGCCGATCTTGTTTCGCGAGAGGCCCATCTTCGGTCGATCCTTGAGACGGTGCCCGAAGCAATGGTGGTGATTGACGAGATGGGGCTGATCACTTCTTTCAGCGCGGCGGCGGAACGATTGTTCGGCTTCACCGAGAGCGAGGTGCGCGGCGCGAACGTGAAGATGCTGATGCCGTCTCCGCACCGCGACGCGCACGATCGCTACTTGAATAACTATCTGCGCACCGGCGAGCGTCGGATCATCGGAATAGGGCGAGTTGTGACGGGCAGGCGCAAGGACGGTACAACCTTCCCTATGGAATTGTCCGTCGGAGAAGCCCGGTCAGCCGGGGGCCGGATCTTTACCGGCTTCATTCGGG
Organism: Ensifer sp. 22521; assembly: GCF_052044795.1. Lineage (NCBI taxonomy): Bacteria > Pseudomonadati > Pseudomonadota > Alphaproteobacteria > Hyphomicrobiales > Rhizobiaceae > Ensifer > Ensifer sp. 22521. The sequence continues at coordinate 53,795 of NZ_JBQENM010000017.1, read as the reverse complement.
ACCTGACCAGCCGCCAACGTATCGATGAGGAGTTGCGTCAGGCACAGAAAATGGAGGCGGTCGGGCAACTTACCGGCGGACTCGCGCACGACTTTAACAATCTGCTGACGGTCATAACCGGCAACCTCGAGATGATCGAGGCGCGCCTCGAGGATCAAGACCTTAGGCAGCTTTTGCAAGAAGCACAGGCCGCAACCGACGACGGCGCAAAGCTTACAGCGCAACTGCTCGCCTTTGGCCGGCGTCAACCCCTTGCTCCAAAACTCGTCGACGTGGGCGGTCTCATCGGCAATTTCGCGAATCTTCTGGGGCGAACGCTGGGCGAAACGGTGGAACTGTCGACATTGGTTCGTGGCTCTGACAACATTGTACTCGTCGATGTCCCGCAACTTCAAAACACTCTTCTGAACCTTGCGCTGAATGCGCGCGATGCAATGCGAGGGGGCGGACGGCTCACGATCGAGGTGTCGAAGACGAGCCTCGATCAGGACTACGTGCTTATGTTTCCAGATGCCCGGATGGGACACTATATCCTCGTTACCGTCAGTGATACGGGGGTCGGCATGTCGGAAGATGTCAGACGCCGCGCATTTGAGCCCTTTTTTACGACCAAAGCGACCGGAGCGGGAAGCGGGCTCGGTCTCAGCATGGTTTATGGCTTCGTCAAGCAGTCAGGCGGCCATGTCCAACTTTACAGCGAACCTGGCCACGGCACCAGCGTACGGCTTTTCTTACCGGCGGCGAAAGGAATATCGCCGGCCGACGAGGAAAACTGGCCGAAGGATCCTCAAGCCGAGCCCATACCACACGGACACGAGACCATTCTCGTAGTCGAGGACGACGCCCGCGTCCGCCGCGTTGTGGTAGCGCGTCTTTTAAACGCCGGTTATGGGGTCGTCGAGGCCGAGACAGGCGCCGAAGCCCTTCAGCTCCTCGCAGACCACCCGGAGATTTCCCTTGTGTTTACGGACATGGTCATGCCTGGCGGGATGACCGGTAACGAGCTCGCCCAGCACGTTCGCAGATTCCGCCCGGAGATGAAGATACTCGTAACGTCGGGTTACGCGGCCCCGAGCCTCGCAGAAGAAAGGCTGCCCGAAGGTGCTTCGTGGCTGCTTAAACCCTATACGGCGAGAAAACTCGCAAAGCGACTTCGCGAACTGCTCGACTGATGCCGTCGCCTGGATCTCGTACGTTCAGCAAACCAGGCTGATCTGTCTGCATGCGGCACAAGTCACGGTATTGTGGATGGAGGGAGGAGACAGGAGATCGCCGCGATGACGGTTCGCAATCCTCACTACGTGGAAATGATCCACGACCTGTTCCTGCATCGTCCCCTTCATGGAAATTTTCCACTTTTCGAAATGCGCGAGGCTTTGGCCGAACAGCTATCCTGCGGTATTGCACTGTTTCGACCTCGATCCAGCCCATCCGAACTAGCCGCGCCAGCGGCAGACGATGGTCGCGAAATGCTGAGTTCCCGAGAATGGGTCTTTGATTGCCGTCAATGCCGTTTGTAAGACCGTGCGTAGATTGGCTGATAGCCCAAACATCAATTCGGGAGATCGAGCAATGACATACAAGACTGTCCTACTGGTTGCTGATGCCGAAAACTATGATATCGATCTGAGAACCGCGGCAGATCTTTGCGTGGCAGGGAACGCGCACCTGTCCGTTTTTCTTGTGAAGCTTGCCGCCCCTGTGCCCCTCGGTGACTTCGCGGCGATGTCGGTCGCGTGGCTGGACGTGCGCGCCGGCGATACCGAGAAACTCGGCGACGCCGTTATGAGTTCCCGCGCAACTCTGGAAGCACTTGGCATCTCGTTTGATGTCCACGGGAGCTACCCTGAGGAAGCGTGGGCGGAGGATGAGATCGGAGAGCGGGCACGGTACGCTGACGTGACGTTGATCGGGACAAGCCTCAAGGCGAGTTCGCGGCTTCGCTCGCACGCGATTGAGGGTGCGCTATTTCGCTCGGGCCACCCGGTCCTTCTATCTGGCAACCGCCAATCGGTGACGCTTGCACCGAAAAGGATCCTCCTTGCATGGAACTCCACTATCGAGGCCACAAGAGCCGCACGCGAAGCGCTCGAAATGATGAAGACCGCCGACTGCGTCAACGTTGTGCTGGTCGATCCCAAGGCTGTGCCGGCGAGGAACGGGGAAGAACCGGGGGCGGATGTTGCGACCTACCTCGCTAGGCACGGCATCAAGGTCACCGTGGACAGGCTTCCGAGCGCGGGGCGCCAGGTCAACGTGGTGCTCTTGCAGCATGCGCTGGACACCGCGGCGGACCTTATCGTCATGGGCGCCTATGGCCATTCACGTGTTCGCGAACGCATGTTCGGGGGCGTTACCAAGGCGATGATCGAGTCCCCGGCAGTGCCGGTGTTGATGGTTCATTGAGCCACCAGAACAAAAAAACAACAGGTGCGCCGTCTCGAGCGGCGCACCTTTTCAGTTGCAAGTCTCACTTGCACAACACGCCCTCCCAGTCATTTCGAGTATATCGATACTGAAGAAGAGGTGCGGGTAGTGGCCGGACACTTCTTGCGGAGCCGGCTTCAGGCCGCCTGGCTCCCACCAGTTTACTCTCTTTTCGAGAAGCGACCAGGCGTGCAGGTACTCCCGGTGCCACTGACCGGTCGGGGCAAGTTCCTGATAACGCCCGTAGATCACGACGCTCTTCCATTCGCCTCCCGAACTTGCATCTATCTGCAAGCAGACATTGGGATTCTTGCGCATCCAGTCGATCTTTCGTCCGGGCATAGAAAATGCGTAGAGGCAGTTCCCGGAGTAGGCATATGTGATTGGGACAACGTAGGGCTTGTCGTCCAGGCAACAGGCAAGGCGCGCCACATGGCCTTCCTGAACGACACTGCTGCAGTCGTGGCGGGACATTTCCTTGACGATCATGATCCACCTCCTTGAACCCATCTCTCGAAATTAAGTCTTCGAGTGTCGCCGCGCTTTGACGCCCCTCAAAGACCGATGGTTGATGATGGAGCACACTCTTGGCGCAAACCGGACGAGGAGACCTTTGGAGGTGACCCCCATGAGCGACATCAGTTTACGACAGGATATTCTCGACGAACTCGAGTATGAGCCCAGCATTGACGCCGCAAACATCGGCGTAACGGTTGAGAAAGGGATCGTGACCCTGACCGGTCATGTCCACAGCTTTGCCGAAAAGCACGCCGCTGAGCACGTTGCTCAACGAGTTAAGGGCGTACGCGCGATTGCGGAGGAAATCGCCGTGCGGCTGCCCGCGCACAAGAAGGCCGCCGATGACGAAATCGCAAGCCGTGTCTTGAAAATTCTCGACTGGGGCGCGGCTATTTCCGAACCAAACGATATAAAGGTCAAGGTGGAGCAAGGGTTCGTCACTCTTGTCGGCACCGTTGACTGGCATTTCCAACGCTCTGCGGCCGAACACTCTATACACCAACTCTCCGGGATAACGGGCATCGATAATCAGTTGAGAATTCGACCGATGATGGATGTCGTCGACATCCGGCATGGCATCAAGGAGGCCTTGAGGCGCAATGCCGAAATCGAGGCCGAAGACATAGAGGTCGAAGTCTCCGGTAGCCACGTGACCTTGCGGGGGAAAGTCCAAAGCCCGCGTGAGCGCATCACGGCCGAGCAGGCTGCCTGGTCCGCAAAAGGAGTGAGCGGCGTAACGGACTACCTGACAGTTTCCGATAAATAGGACCCTTCGATTTTTGCCAAAAGGGGTCCATGATGTCCGATACGATGCCCCCGAGCCTCGCTCGGCATGAGGAGGATGCCAGCGTCAATACCGGGCTGACGAGCGGGGAAGCCCACACCCGACTGTCAAAATACGGCTCAAACGCCCTGCCCGAACCGAGGGCAGGGTCGCTGGCCGTAACTTTCGTGCGCCAGTTCCGTAGTCCACTGATCTACATTCTGTTGGCCGCGGTGTTGGTGTCGCTTCTTCTAGGCGATTTGAGGGACGCTTTCTTTATTGGGATCGTACTTGTTGCAAACGCCATCGTCGGGACCATTCAGGAACACTCTGCCAGCCAGGCAGCATTGGCGTTGCGCAAACTCGAGCAACGGAAAGCCAGCGTTGTGCGAGACGGGCATTTGGTCGAGCTCGACACACGACTGATCGTGCCGGGCGACCTAGTCGCTCTGGAATCCGGCGGACGCGTGCCAGCAGACATGCGACTAACCGTGGTTGACGGTCTATTTTGTGATGAGTCCTTGTTAACAGGCGAGTCGTCGCCAGTTAGAAAGTCGCCAGCTCCGGTTTCCATCACAGGCGACGAGCAACGACGCCACATGGTATACGCTGGTACCCTCGTCACACGCGGCCGCGCACGTGGCGTGGTCGACGCGACGGGCAAGAACAGCGAGATCGGCAAGATCGCAAGCGACATCGGGAAGGCGCCCCTTGCGAAATCGCCGTTGCTGATCCGGCTTGAGGGCTTTTCGAAACTCATTGCCTTGGTCGTCGCAATCGTCGTGGTCTTGCTGATACTTGTCGGGGCCGCCCGCGACATGCCGCTGAGCGATCTGTTCATGATGGCCGTCGGGCTGGCCGTGAGCGCAATCCCCGAGGGCCTCCCGATCGCGATCTCGGTCGCCTTGGCGATCAGCATGCGTCGGATGGCCAAGAAACACGTCATCATTCGCCGCATGCCCGCCGTGGAAGCACTTGGGTCATGCACGATAATCGCAACCGACAAGACCGGAACACTGACGCTTAATGAGTTGACGGTCACCGACATTCGCCTACCCGATGGAACCGACCTTTTCTGTGACACGCATGCCGATATCGAGTCCTGTCACATCCGCGGGAAAGACACGTCCCCGGACCAGGCGCGTGATCGGGCGACCGCCCTTCTTCGAGCTGCCTCGCTGCCGAATGAAGGATCGCTCGTAAGAGGTGAAGATGGGTGGACCACTGTTGGCGACACGGTCGATGTCGCGCTGCTGGCCGCCGCACACAAGGCGGGCCTGCCGCGAGAGTCAATTGAGGATAACTATCCTCTGGTTGCCCGAATCCCCTATGAGCCGGAGATCAAATATGCCGCATCATTTCATCGACATGGCGACGTGCTGCGCATCTTCGTGAAGGGAGCGGCCGAAACCCTCATCGCAATGTCGGACCGAATGGAGATGAACGGCCGTGCGGTAACGATCGACCGCGACAGGCTCTTGCATCAGAAGGAAGAAATGGCGGCCCGGGGTCTGCGTGTACTGGCTTTTGCAGAAGGCGAAACCGCCATGGAAGATAGTGGCGGATTCGGCCGCCATCTCCTTGTCGATCTGGTCTTTCTGGGGCTCGTCGGCATGCGGGATCCAATCAGACCGGAAGTGCCCGAAGCCATCCGCAACTGCCAAGGCGCAGGCGTTCAGGTGGTCATGCTCACCGGGGACGATCCTAAGACCGCCTCGGCGATCGCCGCTGATGCGGGCCTCACCTTCACGATAGATCAGGTCGTCACTGGCGAAGAGGTAAGCCTGGCCGAGGAGCGAGGGTACGCAAGCCTCGACGCGCTCGCCCGCCGGGGCCGCATCTATGCACGCATCGCTCCCTCGCAGAAACTGGCGATCGTTCGCGCGCTTTCGCGCAACGGACACTTCGTCGCCGTCACGGGTGACGGGGTCAACGATGCGCCTGCACTGAAGCACGCGCATATCGGTGTGGCAATGGGGCGCAAGGGCACGGACGTCGCCAAGGAGAGCGCCGATATTATCATCACGGACGACAATTTCGCGTCAATTGTCAGTGCCATCAAGGAAGGTCGCGTCGCCTACGCCAATATCCGCAAAGTCATCTTCATGCTCGCTTCCACGGGATCGGCGGAACTCGTGCTGTTTCTTTTGGCCGCCGCCCTGGCACTGCCGATGCCGCTCCTCCCGGTGCAACTCCTCTGGCTCAATCTTGTCACGAACGGCATCCAGGACGTCGCTCTTGCAAGCGAAGGACCTGAGGGCGACGAACTCTCACGCGCCCCGCGCAGGCCGAATGAGCCAATATTCGATTGGGTGATGATCCGCCGTCTCTGCCAGACAACGCTTGTCATGGGAGGCGGAGGTCTCGCGATGTTCTACCTCGCTCTCCAACAAGGCCACAGTGAAAGCGATGCCCGCAACATGCTCTTGCTACTGCTTGTTCTCTTCGAGAATTTCCAGACCTTTGCAAGCCGATCGGAACGAAAATCCGTGCTCGCGCTCGGCGTATTTGGCAACCCGCTCCTGCTCTTCTGCATTGCCGCAGCCTTGGGTCTCCACATCATCGCCATGCATGTTCCGCTTGTCAGTATTACCCTTCAGGTTTCGCCGATGGAACCGGCTGAGTGGGCGATACTTCTCACTGCCGCCTCTTCTGTCCTTTTCACCATGGAATTCGACAAATGGCGGCTCCGTGGCAAATCTACTGCATAGTCAAGAAATAGGCGCTTACGCCGGCTGCTGCGGCAACAAGCGAGACGAGGCCGAGTGGCACCCAGTATCCTGCTGTACCGGATAGGATCGCCACGAATATTCGGCCCCCGGCATTGACGAGCGCGGCTGCCAGCACGGCGGCGCCGACAGTTGGCAAGGGCATTGCTCCGCCAACGGAGCGTAATGCGGTCAGTACGGCAACGTCGACGTCGAAGATGCCAGATGCCGCCGAAATGCCAATCAGGCTGTTGTTGCCAATCCTCGCCACCACTGCGGCGCCAAGTGTCGCCGTGGCGGCAAAAAGACTGGCAAAGATAAGGAGCGGCATAAGTTCAAAGGGATTTCGGGCATCGACGTCTTTACCTGCATCGGGCGCCCTTTTTATCATCAAAAGGCTCCCGCACACGACGAATACGACACCTGCCGTCAGCAACGGTGGCACTACGAGCGGAAGAAGCCGCGGTGATAGTGCAAGGACGATAACGAGTACGCGCAACAATGAAATAGCCGCAGCGACACTTGCCGCGCCTGCCAGCGGGCGAGCCGGCTCCCCGGCGCGCACTTTCTGTCCAAAGCTTGCCGTGACAGCAGTAGAGGAGACAATCGCGCCCGTAAGACCGCTGACAAGAAGCCCGCGCGTCGATCCCAGTAAGCGAGTTGCAACATATCCAGCGAAGGAGATAGTGGCGCTCAGAACCGTGAGAAACCACACCTCGCGGGGATTGAAGCCGCCCCAGGGGTCGATCGTCTGGTTCGGCAGAAGCGGCAATACGATGGCAGTCATCACCGCAAGAACGAGAGCGGAACGCAGTTCCGGCCAGGTTAGGCGCTTGAGGAGATTGTGAAGAAGCTCTCTGCTTGCAAGTACCGCTGCAAGTGCGGCTCCCCCGGCAGCTGCTGCCTTGTAGTCGCCCGCAACCGCCAGCCCGCCCAGGGAAAAAACGCACAATCCGGCGACGACACTGGTCACGCTGAAATCTTCATCGCGCCGAGCCTCACGTAACTTGAACCAGGTCAAGCTCATCGTGAAACCCAGCAGACCCGCAGCAAAAACGAACGGGTTCTGCTGGGTTTCCGACATGGCCGCGATGATACCGCCAAGCAGGCCGGAAATCCCGAAGGTTCGAATGCCGGCAGTTCGGCTGCCTTCCGGCGCATCCCTCTCGCGCCATCCCCGCTCCAACCCGACGAGGAGTCCAATTGCGAGTGCGAGCCCCAGACGAAGGATAAGCGTTTCCATTTTGCACTGCTCCAAGGGTCCTATCCCCTCTGAGATTGAACCGTCTCATTTTTGGACAGCGAACTTCGATCCTGTCTTTGACGACGATCAATGCTTGCGGATTGATAATGGATGAGGCTGTTTGGGGAGGATTTTTTCCATGGACCATATCCTTGTCGCAACCGATGGATCCGACAAAGGGCGCGACGCTGTGATGATGGCCGCAAAGCTTGCCAAGGCGACTGACACTCCCCTGACCGTTCTACATGTCGTTCCACCTGGTTTTGCAGGCGCAACGAACCGCCTTCCCGGTTCCGGGCGCGTCTTTCCCATCGGCAACATGATCCCGGGAATGTCGAGGCCGACAGAACTCTCACATGTGCCAGGTGATGGCATCGACGAGAGTGCCCTGGCGGTCGGCAAGAGAGTTGTGGAGCAAGCTCGCAACGAGGCACGCGGGCTCGGCGTCGAGAATGTCTCTGCTAGACTGGAAATGGGCGATTGCGCCGAAACCGTTCTTGAGACTGCAACGGAGATCAGCGCAAGCTTGATCGTCGTTGGAAGCCGAGGCCTTGGGCGCCTAAAGGGGATGCTTCTCGGGAGCGTGTCAAAGAAGGTGGTCCAGAACGCGCACTGTTCGGTCCTTATCGTACGCTGAGGCCTGCGAAGAAGAACGGTTGGGCTGAACCGCAAAGGACACTCTGCGAGCCTACCGACACGCATTTTCACACCGGAGTCCTCATTCGACGCCGGCGCGTTTGGGACGCGGCTGACCCCGCGTGATGCCTATCGCTTCGCCCGCGGCGAAGAGATCATGGCGTCGAGCGGCCAGCCGCAAAGCTGTCGCGCCCACGAAACTTCCTGGTGGTCGCCGACCATTCCGACAACGTGGGCATGTTCCCGGACCTCTTTGCCGGCAAGCCGGAGGTCATCTCCGATCCGCAGGCCAAGACCTGGTGCGAAATGATCAGCCCGGATTCGCCTCTTCCCGGGCTGGTTCCGATCTCCGTGACCAGGCTTCAAGGATTGCCGTTCCCACTCCCCTTATCCACGAGCTGAGGTCCGGACGGTCCGCGAGCCAAGCAAGCGCGCCCGCAGCGAGGCCGCGCTCACCGCGACAAGCGCGTTTCGCGCCATCCTTCTTCATTCCATGACTGCGTTGACCATTTGAGGAACATGGCTCTTGAGCGGGCATTAAATATTTGCACTTCGGACAGCGGACGGGTCGGAAATTGCGACCGGCATAGGGCGAATAGAGCGGCTTGGCGGCAAAGGCCTTTTCGGCCTTGGCTGTGTTCAGCGTGCCGGTGTCGCTATGTTCCTGTGCGGCTGCCGGGAGCGCCGGACCAAAGCTCAGAATGCTTGCAAGGATCAATTTGGCAGACTTGTTTCTCAACGCTTTCCCCTCCGTACGGCACGCCCGCTTCGCGAAAGACCGACTACCCGCTCTCAACAATCACATAGTCGAGCAACCTCCTCCTTGACGCCGAACAAAATTACTCCGTCAGGGCCCAGTGTGACAGCCGGCTCGTTGTCGTTTTGTTTTGTCGACATTAGATCAATCGACGCTGCGGCCCGCGTCGTGGGCCCACCGGGCTGTGTGGAGAAGGTGCTGGTAATTGCGGCGATGCAAACCCAACCCCGCAACTGTCGCGGTTGAGTTCGTCGGGCAAATCTCGCCGAAAATTGCGCCCCTCACGCAATCGGTTCTGCCGAGCTAATATGGGCGACCGCTCCAGCCACGTTGCGGCGAGGTAAGCCCTGCGAAGGATATAATTCATGTGGAAGTTTCAACATGCATTTCGCTCTGATCCACACCGGCCTGACCTCACGAGCACGTCCGTCGAAAGCGCGTTCTGGGAATCGGAGCACGAAGCCGAATACACGATCGGATGGGTTCGGATCACAGTGGGTCTTGCCTTGTTTGTGAGTGGTTTCCTCGTCTCCTCTGAAACCGCCGGCTTCGCCCAAGAGTACAACTTGACCCAACTTCGCGTAACGGCGCTGACTACCGTTGCAGCCTTTCTGGCCCTTGGTATCACGTCATTCCTGCTCGTGATCAGCCGTCAGTTCAGGCCTTGGATGGCCTTTGCGCTCGTTACCGGCGACGCATTGATTATAGGAGCCAGTCTCTATTTTGCCCTGAACGACATCGGCCTGGCGGGCAATTGGGTGGTGATCCTACCAACTCTCTGGGCCGTGCCCTTACTTCTCGCGGTCGGCGCGCTTCGATACAGGCCACTCGTTCAATTATGGGCAACGTCGGCAACAATGATTGCCGTGATTAGCGTTGCGGCTGGGCTTGGCTTTAGCCTGACAGGCAATGCGAACCCCGCTGAGGAACAGGGCGTAAGTCGTCTTCTCTCGCTTCCTCCCTATATCATGCGGGCGGTTATGCTGATGCTGATGGGTCTAGTAACGGCGTTGGCAATGGCGCGTTCTCGCCGTCTTCTGATCCGGATAGCGCGCGAGACAGCCAAGCGCGCAAACCTTGCTCGCTTCCTGCCAGCAGAAATCGTGCCATTGGTGGGGGACAACGATGTTGCTACGTGGCGGCAAGGCCGCCGCCAGCAGGGCACGATCCTGTTTGTCGATATACGCGGGTTCACCGCTTACGCAGAAAAACTGGATCCCGCGAGACTATCCGTCTTCATCTCCTCGTTTCGGCGACGAGTGATGCGGGCAACCGAGGCGTCAGGAGGTGTGATCGACAAATTTATAGGTGACGGCGCTCTTATAGTCTTCGGCATCCCAGAACCACGGAAGGATGATTGCGCTCGCGCTATAACCTGCGCTCAAAGCATTCTTTCGCTGGTCGACCAATGGAATACCAAGCGCGGATTCGATCCGCCGATCCGGGTCGGGATCGGCATCCACAGCGGCGAGATGTATTACGGACTTGTCGGTGACGAACATCGCCTTGAGTTCACGGTGCTTGGCGACACAGTCAACGTCGCTGCGAAGATAGAACAGGCTACCAAACGTTTCGATGCCACGCTGCTTGCCTCCGAGACGGTCGTGATGCAGGCAGGACAACAACATGCCTGGGTCGCGGTAAGCCGAGAGCCATTGGGCGGACGTGGCGAGCATGTGGCACTTTATACGTTCTCGGGGACCAAGCCACACGAATGAAGCTTAAGGTAACTCGCTTGCAGAGTTAAGGCGGCAATATCTTCCTTGCTCAAACCCATGTTGCGAGACGCGGCGTTCCCGACGGCGCCGCCCCCGATTTGCGTCGGGAGCATTTGGCTCACACACGATTGCCTGTTTGCGAGACGGGATATGGGCAGGCTTGGCCGCGGCCGCGCTTTCAGTCAGCAGAACATGATCAGGCGCGGAGACGAGCCGGGGTGGTCGGCGTAGCTGCCACCACGATTAGGACGCATAGAAGCTGCGACCGATAGCTATGGAACCGCTGCCCGCGCTCACCCCGGGACATTCGAAAGCCCAAACGTCAACGGAACATGCAAGGCCAACTCGCCGGCGCGGAAAGGCCGTGCGGCAGCTTCGTGGAGGCGTCGCCGCAAGCTATGTCGATTTGAGATTGCCGCAAACCGGTTGCTCGTGACAAGTCGCTCCCCTCAATTCGCGTCAGGAAGAGAACAGCACGGTCGAATGCTGTCGATCCCGCGAACGATGTACCGGTAAAGTCGACTCTAGACAGGTTTGCGAGCGAAAATCGAACGTTTTCGAGTTTCGCGCCGGTGAATCTGGCGCGACCAAGCTCTGCTTTCTCGAAGTTGACATCGATCAGCCGCGCGAGGCTGAAATCAGTGCGCTGCAATTCGGAGCTGGCAAATGAGGTACGTTCAGCTGAAAAGCGAACGAAGCTCGCGCGGTGGCCTTCCACGCGCGTAAAGTTTGCTGTCTTCGCGGTGGCCCCGGCGAGTGAAGCTCGCGCGAGCTTCGCCTTCTCAAGATTGGCTCTGCTTAAGTTGGCACCACGAAGATCGGTCAGGCTAAAGTCAGTGCCTGATAGGTTTGCGCCCTCCAGATCGGCTCCTTCGAGCATGAGGTGACTCTTATTGCAGCCGCTCCAGTTCAAACCGGGCATCGGCCAGCTCTTGCAGTGCGAGGCCTGTGCAGAGTCCCTGGAAACAAGAGCCACCATTACCATCCCGAGCATCAAGGTGAGTGACATTGGCATCAAGCCCCGGCGCGTTCTTAAGATGCGCCCCGGCGTTATTCCGACGCAGCGAGTGGGCGTGGTTTTGATCTTGAAGTCATTGTGTCGCATCACGATTCCAATCCCGTGACTCTTGCCACATCCCGCGCCCTTCAATCGACCGGATAATTCAAAACCAATTTTGCTTTTTATTGTTACCGAGCTTCGTTCGCTCAGACATTGACGAGGATCAATGGGCCCGATTGGCCATGAGCGCCAGAGTTGCCCCCCGCGCAATGCGCGCGCTTCACCGGATCTTTGACCCGCGTCAAAGCAGGTTCGCGGAGGCGCGTGCACAATTGCCAATGTTCGCGGCAGATAACGAACCTTGCGGAGGAGAGAATCGATGAAGGCGCTCGTCTATGAAGGACCGGGGCTCAAGTCGCTGACGGAGCGCCCGATACCCGCGATCGCTGCGACGACCGACGCCATCGTTAAGATCACGAGGACCACGATCTGCGGGACCGATCTGCATATCCTCAAGGGTGACGTTCCAACCTGCACAGCCGGTCGTATCCTCGGCCATGAGGGCGTGGGCATCGTGGTGGAAACGGGAACTGGGGTGACCCAGTTCGCAAAAGGCGACCATGTCCTGATTTCCTGCATCTCGTCCTGCGGCAAGTGCAGCAATTGCCGGCGCGGAATGTACTCTCACTGCGCCACGGGTGGCTGGATTCTCGGCAACACGATCGACGGCACACAGGCCGAGTATGTCCGCATCCCCCATGCCGACACTAGTCTCTACCCGATCCCACAAGGCGCAGATGAAGAGGCGCTCGTCATGCTGAGCGATATCCTTCCGACGGGCTTTGAATGCGGCGTGCTGAACGGCAAGGTGCAGCCTGGCGGAACAGTCGCCATCGTCGGTTCCGGCCCAATCGGACTGGCCGCGTTGCTGACGGCGCAGCTCTACTCTCCAGCCGACCTCATCATGATTGATCTCGACGAGAACCGGCTCAACGTCGCGAAACGTTTCGGTGCGACGCAGACGATCCAGGCGGGCGGCGGAGACGCCTCTCGACAGGTGCTGGCACAGACTAGAGGCAAGGGCGTCGACACCGCGATTGAGGCGGTTGGGATCCCCGCCACCTTCGAGCTGTGTCAGGAGATCGTCGCGCCTGGCGGCGTAATCGCCAACATCGGCGTCCACGGCGTCAAGGCCGACCTGCATCTGGAAAAGCTATGGTCGCGCAACATTGCCATCACCACGCGGCTGGTGGATGCGGTAACGACACCGTTGCTGCTAAAGACCGTGCAATCTGGAAAAATAGACCCAAGAAACCTGATCACGCATCGTTTCAACCTCAGGCAGATTGCCGATGCCTATGAAACTTTTGCCAATGCTGCGAGCACGAAAGCTCTGAAAGTGATAATCGAGACGGACGCTGCTCAACCTCTTCAGGCGCAAGGCGCTACAGAGCCGGGCACCAAGGCCTCATCCCCAACCGACGTCTGGAGCTGCAATCTTCTGACGCGCAGCGGTCTTGTCCTTCATGTTCGTCCCGTGCGTCCCGAAGACGATATACTCCTGGCAGATTTCTTCACCCATGTAACTCCGCAAGACATGCGTTTCCGCTTTCTGGGCGGCATTCGGGAAGTCAGCCGCGAGCGTCTTCTCTCTATGACGAAGGTCGATCACCGCTCCACCGAGAACTTCCTCGCTTTTGGCGAGGATAGCGAGACGATCATCGCCACCGCCATTGTAGCGTGCGACGCGTCGACGAAGAGAGCGGAAGTCGCGGTCTCCGTACGTGCCGAATACAAACATATGGGTGTGGCCTGGGAAATGCTGCGCCATGTCGCCCGCTTTGCGGAAGCCTCGGGCGCCAAGTCCCTCGAATCGCTCGAAAGCCGCGCAAACCATGAGGCAATCGAACTGGAGAGGGAACAGGGTTTCATTGCAGTTCCCTATGCGGATGATCCGACCCTCATCCTCGTCCGTAAGGATCTGCGTCAAGGCTAATGCACACAAGCGGACGCCAGGGTCTTGGCAGAAGTTCGGGAGCCCGCTAGCTCGGCAGTTTGCACCGCGCAGCGGCTAAAGCGCACGGTGCCTTGGTCGGCAAGCATTATGCCCGTACCGCACTCGATTGGTCGCAGAACATGGATGCTAACCGCGATGCGGTCCGCATAATCTTTGAGGCGACTTACGGCCGCTACGCGGGGCTCTGGATGCGGTGATGGCGATAGTTGTTCCTGGCAACGGCGAGACTGTTCGGCCATGCACACGGCATGGAATGGGATGTCAGTCACTTTGCTCCGTCCGATCGAAAGGAGATGACCCCGGTTCTGCGTGATGTTTTTGCGGCCGTCCGGCGCTATGCCAGCCGCCCGGATCCGCGGGTGGCTTCCGCAAACGCCATCGCGCTTAGTCGTCGAGGGATTGCTTTCGCAGTTTTCGGACCATATGACGGGATTGAACATCCTGCACGATGGCGGTTTACCCGCGCGTATTGAGGCGTAGGGGCGGGATTCCGCAAACGCCCTACTCATCTAGCCCACATAACACGCTTGTCAGCGGAGCCCCAGTCAAGCTACTTTCGGTGAAATCCTGATCGCTCGAAGAGCGTTTGAGATGACCGCCACATCGATCGCCTCCTGCAGGATCGCGCCCTGGACGGGGGCCAGGTAGCCGAAGGCCGCCGCCACCATGGCGAAGATCGAAAGACCGATGCCGACCAAGACACTCTCTACGGCGATCCTCCGTGACCTTCGGGCGATCTCTATCCCCGTGCGCAGGCGGTCGATCCGGTCGACCAGCAAGACGACATCAGCAGCCTCGGCCGACGCGGCCGCGCCTCTTGCTCCCATTGCGACACCGACATCGGCCGCCGCGAGCGCCGGGGCGTCATTGACACCGTCGCCGACCATCATGACGGGGCCGTTCTTCCGCTCCGTAAGGACGACCAGCACCTTTTGATCTGGCGAAAGGCCCGAGCGAACTGCGTCGAGCTCCAATCCGTCGGCAATGCGTTCGGCCACGGCGGCGCGGTCGCCGGTCGCTAGAAGGATGCGCCGGACCCCTTCTCGACGAAGTCCGTCGAGCATCTCGGCCGCTTCCGCGCGCACCGGATCAGCCATCACGATATGCCCTACCAGATTGTTGTCGATGGCGACGGCAACGACGACCGACCCGGCGGCCGTCTCAGGAATTGCGTGTGGAGGGCCGTCAATGATGGCCTCGACGTAGCCATGGCCGCCGACAACAACCCGCCTCCTATTTACATATCCCGCGACGCCCTCGCCCGCTGCTTCCGTCACGTCGGTGGGCAGGACAAGGCCGAGATTCCGTTGCTGGGCCGCCGCTACGATAGCCTGCGCGATCGGGTGTTTCGACACCTGATCGACTGATGCTGCAAGCGTTAGAATTTCGTCGTCGGCGTAGCCAAGCGGGCTTTGAATGGATACGATCTGCGGGCGCCCGACCGTCAACGTCCCTGTCTTGTCCAGGACCAGGGTGTGGATGCGGGCCATATTCTCAAGGTGACGTGCGCCCTTGATCAGTACACCGAAATGCGCCGCGCGCGACAGGCCTGCAACGAGTGCCACAGGCACAGCGAGGATTAATGGACATGGCGTAGCTACCACCAGTACCGCGACGGCGCGAATGGGATCTGCCGTGAACCCCCATGCGGCGAAGGCGATGAGCACGGTCATCGCGAGGAACCCGACCGACCATTTGTCTGCAAGCCTCGACATTGGGGCTTTCGAGCGTTGGGCAGCCTCGACGAGGCGCACGATGCCAGCATATGTGCTGTCCTTGGCCTCGTGCGTAGCAATGAGATCGAACGCGTCGCCTGCATTTGTCGAGCCGCTCAAAACGTCTCCATGTTCAGCAAATGGAACGGGAAGCGATTCACCTGTTAATGCGGACATGTTGAGGAAGGCCCGGACGCTCGCAACAGTCCCGTCGACAGGGACGATATCGCCCTGTCGGACCAACAGCCGATCGCCAGGCCGGATGTCGTCGATAGGAACCTCGCTCAGGCCGCCGTCAAGATAGCGCGTCGCGGCCCGCGGCACGCGGGAGAGCAGGTCATGCATCTCGCGGCGCGCGCGCCCCTCCGCGAAGCTTTCGAGGAATGTGCCGCCGGTATACATCAGCGCGACAATCGTTGCCGCCAAGGCTTCTCCAAAGATGAGCGCAGCCGACATCGACAGCGCAGCGACTATGTCCAGGCCCATTTCCCCACGCCATAGGCTTCGGGCTATCTCGACGAGGAGGGCCATCAGAACCGGAGCGGTGGCGACTGTCCAGGTAAGTCGTGCGGCATCCGTTCGGCCCGCGAAGTGTAAGCCGAGCCCAAGCAGCAACCCGCCTAACGCTACAAGCAGAAGGCCATATTTCAGTTTAGCTTCGCTCGGATGTGCCATGGTATCCGGTCTCCGGAGAAGGAAGCGGGTCGGAGCAGGTGACTGCCGCACGCAAGCCGCCTTCGACGCGATTCTCTAAGGTTAGGGCCAGATTGTAGACATTGGCGATCTCGGATACGATCGCCAGACTCAGGCCCGAGCCAGGCTTCAGGCGATCGAGGCGCACACCCCGGCGCAGTAGGTCCGGCAGTCTCTCGGGCGACACCCCCGGGCCATTGTCCTCGACCACTACCTGGATAAAACCATCGCACCGGACGGCCGTGACAGCCACACAGCTCTTGGCACATTTCGATGCGTTTTCGAGAAGGTTACCGACCAATTCGCGAAAGTCATGCGGATCAATCGGCGCCGTCAGGCCCTCCTGCAGGTCGGCCTCCCATGAAAGGCGCTCGCCTGCCTCGGTGTGCTGAAGCGGCCGGATCGTATCGCCGACAATCCTTGGGACGTCGGCATCGCCGCCCCGCTGGTCAGCGCCCGGGGTGAGCCGCGCACGGGCTAGCTCGTCTTCGACATGGGAGAGCATGGTATCGGCCAGATGGTCGAGTTCATTCAGCGATTTCGACCTATGCCCTTCTCGCGGAGTGTCAAGGCATTGAGCCAGAAAAAGAACCGCTTGGGACTATTTTGAAGGCTGCGACCCCAATGCAACCCGAAACCACCCGATCGGGACGGCGCAAGGCAGGTTGCGATAGAAGCTGCCCCCATCACCTTCCCGCTACCCTTGGTTTGGGCTAGTACCCGGTCATCTCCAGATAACCCCTGCCACTGACACTGCCCTCGAAGACGATCGGGCCTTCCCAGTAGGGGATGGATGTTGGCATCCACGCGTGGTCGTTCAGAGGTTGGGTCGTGACGTCAAAGCCGCGACTGGGAATCTGGACGTTCCAGGAAACAGGAATTTGACGCCCTGCGACTTTGGCGGTTCGCACGGGAACGATCTTGAGAGCTGTCGCGTGTAAAGGGTCGGGTCGCCCGTCGGCAGTGATCCAGGTGGCGGAGGTATATCCCTCCCCTTCATCTCTGAGGCGGAAGCCCATGAGCTTCTCCCCTGTATCGAGATGCAGCGAGAACCAATCCCAACCGGTCTGGTCCTTCGCGAGCGGCTGTGACGACCACTCGCGGTCGAGCCAAGCTTTCCCCGTCACCTCTACATGCCCGCTCGGTAGCGAAAGCGAGCCGGTCACCGCATAGAACGGCTGCGAATAGTAGTAGCTGGCCTGTCCCTTCGCTGATTTCAGCGAATAACCGTTATCGCCCTGTGGCACCAGCGGGCCTGTGGCCATTAAGCGGAGTTCGTAGCCGAATTCCTCTGTGGACGCAGTCAGGCTGAGATCAGACAGCTGATCCGTTCCCGGGGCGGCATGTCCCTTTATCTGCCAGTCATCGATCCAGGCTGAGAACGGCTCTGCGACAACACCAGCCTGCCCCACTCCCCCGCGTGAAATACGTTCTGCAACGAAGTGGTCTTTTGAAGTGGTGACGGCTGCGTGCCCCATCCAGAGCTGTGGGCTCGACCACGCGTTGGCCTCACCCGGAGCAAGCGCTGACCGGAAAAGGGTCCACTGCGCTCCGTATTGAGTTCCGTCGGGGGCTTCAAGATTGGCCGTTAGATACCACCACTCTATCCGGAAGTCCGGATGTGGGCCGTGGTCGGCGGGGAAACGGAACAGCAGGCCAGGCTGCGGCACCGAAAACCCTTCGACCGTCGAGCCAAGGCCACCAAAACCCTCGGAGGCCGCTTGGCTCCCGGAAAAGCTGGCCATGGTCGTCACCGCAAAAGCGATCGCAATCGATCTAACGCTCATTGGCGAATACCTTCAGAAGTTCCGATGGCGTGACTCCCGCCAGCCGGCGAAGCGGGATGAATACGGAAACGACAGCAGCGCCGAGCGCGACTAGACCGAGGCGAAGCCACTCGTAGGGAAAGATATACATGGGCAGACGCCAGCCGAAGGCTTCGACGTTCACCACCGCGAGAAGCACCCACGCCAACGCCAGGCCGAGGGGCAAAGCGGCGATAAATGTCGCCAGCCAGAGCACGAGCGCCCTTAGAACCTCAAGAAGAGCGAGATCACGTCTCGTGACCCCCGTGGCCCACACAGGCGCAAGCTGCGGGAGGCGCATTTCCGACAACGTGAGGAGGCTTGAGAACATAGCCAATGCAGCAACCCCGAGCGTGAATATGTTCAACGCGCCAGTAACCAAGAACGTGCGATCGAAGATCCGCCGTGACTGTTCCTTCAGTGTCGCTTGATCGACGACGTTGTCGGCTGGTAGTCCGAATTCGTCCGTGAGCCTCGATCGTAGATCCGCAACCTGATCAGGCTGGATCCGGAGACCGTAGCGCAGGCGCGAGACCTGCGGGTAACGAGAGGTCAGAGCATTTATTCCGGCGATGACCTGGCCCTTTGGGTTCCCGTAATCCGAATAGACCCCGACAACCGCCGCCTTCCAGTCACCCGGCAGATCCAACTGATCGCCGATGCGGAGCCGGTCCCGCCTCCAAAACTGTTCGTTGACCAGCACCCCTTGACCGGACGCCACCTGATCCCAGACGTCCGGCATGCCAGCGATCAGGGGCCAGTGCTTCCTATAGGTGGGATCGTCAACGACACCGAAGATCTGCATCGACTGCCCCCGGATCTCGGCATCCACGCTCAAGATCGGCAACACCGATTCCACCTTCGTTGCGAGCCATGCCCTGAGCCTGTCTGCCTCGCCCTCGTTCCGGGCAGCGACGTAAAGCTCAGCGGGGAGGCGTTGGTCGAGCCAGCCGACGAACGTGAGACGGAAGCTAGAGACCATGGTTCCGACGCCGACATTTGCCGCCAGCGCAAGAAGCAATGCCATGAGCGCTAGGGAAAGTCCGGGGAGTTGCTGCCGCGCGTCGGCCCAGAACCACGTGACGAGCGCGCGCGAAGACGTCCGCTGCATGACGGTGAGGAATCCGGAGAGCACGGTAGGGAGAAGTAGCGACGCCCCGAGCAGAAGACAGCCAAGAACGCCAAAGCCCGCCTCGAGTCCTTCGGCCCACAGAAGAAGAGCTCCCGAGACGGCTAGCAAAGCCGCTGCGGCCAGCACCTGAAACCGCCGCCCCGCTTGCCACGATCGTCCCCAGGTCTGGGGTTGGCCCGCCGCGAGCAAAGGCACCCTCGTCAAGCGCAACAGGCTCTGTGCCGACGAAACCAATGTTCCGGCCACCGCGATGGCAAAACCAAAAACCCACCACTCCGGACGCAGGGAAAGCGTGCCGGGCACGCTGGCTCCGTAGAGTCCTTCGAGGGTTGCGGCCACTCCGGGCAGCAGCAGCGACGCGACCAGATATCCGATCGCGACGCCGACCGCCCCGGCGGCGAGGGCGAAAAGGACAAGTTCGGCGAGTAGCAGAACCGCAAGCTCACTCAACGAAACTCCAAGGCAGCGAAGCGTTCTGAAGGTCGGCCGCCGTTGCTCGAAGGCGAGACCGATCGTCGAGTAGACGATGAACAGCCCCACCGCGAAGGCGAGAAAACCGAAGGCTGTCAAATTGAGATGGAAGCTCTCGGTAAGATGCTCGACGTCGGTTTCTGCATTCGGCTCGCGAACTGAGAGCGTTGGAACAAGCTTTTCAAGCGGCTCCAGACCGGAACGTTGGTTTTCGGCAATCACAATCCGACTGAGTTCGCCCTCTCTTCTTAACAGCTTCTGGGCCAAGCCGATGTCGATGAAGGCGGCGCCGTCCAGCATCCGATCCGAAACACGCAGCGCGAGGTCCGTCTGTCCTCGCATTTTTTCCGCTGTTCTGGGAGAGACGAACAGCATGCCAGGAGGCGTGATGAAGGAAAGCAAGTCCCCGGCATTTCCCAGGTCGACGGTGTTAGTCTCGGCGGGCATCGTCAGTGGCTCGATGCCGATCACCCTTAACCGGGTCACACCGAACCGATAGTCTCCCTCCAAAACTGGTGACACGTTCCAGCCCGCCCGTCTGAGCCGCACGAACGCGGACTGAGGAATCGCGCTGCCGTTTGGAGAAACCAGGTTCGCCAATCCGTTCTGGTCGAGCACAACCGCGGCGCGGGTGTAGCTCGCGCGAGCTTCTGCGTTGATCGCCTGCACTCCCGACCACAGGGCGGTCGCCAGCGCCAGGCCGGACAAGAGGGCGCCGAGCTGCAGCGGTCGTCGTCGCCAGTGGGACAGAAGTGCCGTGGCTGCGGTCCACATCTTCATTCGATCTTCCCGCACCGCAAATAAACCTGCCGGTCGAGCCTATCCGCCAGTCTTTGCGAGTGTGTCACCAGGAGAAGTGTCGATCCGCTTCCCTTCGATAGCGCGAGCATCAGTTCCAGGACAGCGTCTCCGTTGGCCTCGTCCAGGTTTCCTGTGGGCTCATCCGCCAGAACTAAGCCGGGACGCGCGGCAAGGGTTCGTCCGATCGCCACCCGCTGCTGTTGTCCGATGGAAAGCTGCTCGGGATATCTGGTGAGCAACGACCCGATTCCGAGGCGCTCCACGAGTTCATTTTCCCACGGAGGATCGTGGCGTCCCGCGAGCTTGGCGTGGAAAGCAATGTTCGCGGCCACGTCTAGTGACGGGACAAGGTTGAACTGCTGAAATACGAGGCCGACTTCTGTCCGCCTGTAGGCAGCGCGTTCCCGGTCATTCAGCTTGGAAATGTCTCGCCCCCCGATCGTGATCTCGCCTGAGTCCGCTCGGTCGAGGCCGGCTACGAGATGCAGGAGCGTGCTCTTTCCGCTACCTGACTCCCCCGTCAGGGCAACTCTGTCTCCCGCGCAGAGATCGAGATCGATCCCTCTCAAGACTTCAAGCCGCCCTTCGGCAGTCTCATAGGATTTCCTAAGATTGCGGAGAGCGATCACCGTAGCGGCCAAGATTAGGACGATGGTACATATTTAACTCTCCACAGTCGCTTGGAAAGGCCTGCAGTGAGGAGATGCGAATACTGACGTCGAACGTCACAAGGCGGCGCGGGAGCCCGGTGATTGCGAGCGTTGATACAGCGCCCACTGCGTTCGGTGTACGTCCAGATACAAAATGTAAACGTCACCCTCGCCGCCCCTGACCTTGAAGTATCGGTAGTCGGCGCCATGCCACTGATCGAGGTTTTCGACCACTTCGACCTGCCGGCCGTTGAGGTAAAATCGTCGGATCTTTTCGACACCACCGTCGTCCACGAAGGTTTCGACCTGAACTTGCATGACGCGCTCGCTGTTCTTCTCGGCCGAAAGGCGGCGGACCGCGCCTCCTGCCAGTCGGAGCAGGATGGTTCTTGGATAAATAGCTGCGGGTGGACGAGAAGAAAGGGGCACGGCGCCCTCGCCGCATGTATTGGACGCCGCACGGCTGCTTGGGACGCCCTCCCCGTGTTTGCACCGGGTTCTGTCGCATGCCGCGATCGACATCAAACGGGGTGCCGACATCTATTGCAGTATTGCCCGTTTCGCCTATCTCGCGAACAGTTCCGATCTGGATTAACGTGTTGCGACGTGATCCCGCGACCCGGCGAGTAAGGCCGGCGCGGCAAGATAGAGGATCACGGCCATCGTCACGACGCCAGTGAACCCGATATGCATTGCAAGCAGTGCGGCGAGGATCGCGCTTAGCACCGACGCACAGCCATTGATCCCCCACGCCCAGGGAAGAAATTCCTCCGAGCGTGCGCCGACGTGGCCGAGGCCGAGGGGGAAGGGCATACCCATGAAGACAGCGAGCGGTGCTATGAGGAGGAGCGCGATTGCAATCTTCGCGGCATCCGGGAGTGCCAGCAGCCGTTCGAATATCGAAGGCAGCGCGAGCAGGTATGACCCAGCCAGGAATGCGATTACCACGACAGCGAGGGTGATGCCGCGCACCGCGGATCCGCATCCGACCGCCGCCACCCAACGTACAGCCAAGGCGCTACCGAGACCTGCGAAGGCGAGGAAACCCGCAAGCACGACGGAGACGGCGTAGAGCGGATGGCCGAGGAACAGCACGAAGCGCTGGATGAAGGCGATCTCGATGAAGAGGAAGGCCAGGCCCAAGGCAAGGAAATAGAGCCCGAAGCGCAGCCGGGGTACGGCTTTCACGAGTGCGCGCCGGCGAAGCCAGAGCGGTAGCAGGATCAAGACGGTACTGAGGAGCGCGGCCTGAACGAGCGTCGTCACCAGGATCAGGTAGCCCCAGTCGAGCATTGCTGCCCCACCTTGGGTGCGCAGCGTCAGGAGTTCGGGCAGCGCACGCCAGCGGAAAAAGTCGAAGAAATAGGGCCGATTGTCCGTGGCCGGCGCAATATCGAACTTGTAGCGCTCCGTGAAGTCGGCTCGTTCAGGGCCGAGGAGAGCGAGGGCTCCCTCGTAGAGATATTCCCGGTCGAGTTGATTGTAACGGTTCACGTCGCTCGCGGAGATGCTCGGCACCCAGGAGATGTCGAAGAAATTCTCGGCCGCGAAGCCGCGGATGGCTGCTATGTCGTCACCCGTGAGCGGCGACTTGGCGATGAGCAGGGTTGCGGTATTCCAGCTCCGGATCAGCGCCAAGTGCCGGCCGGGCTGGGCCACGCCATCCGCTTCAAGCGCTGCGGTAGCGGTGGCGAACAGCTTAAGGATGTCGCGCGGCGGCACCCGCAGCCATCGCGTGATGGCGACGATGCCATCTGGTTTCAGTACCGCCAGGTAAGCCCGCAGTGCCTCCACGGTATAGGTGTAATTCTCGTGCATGCTTTGCACGCCGGCCGCGGCCGCGCTGAAGGAGTCAAGGAGCGGCATCTGGATCAGGTCGTAACGCTCGCCCGCGGTCGCAGCGAAGGCGCGCGCCTCGGCTAGATGCAGATGCACGTTCGGTCGGCTGAAGATGCCGCCGACGAAGTTCGCGAAGCGATTGCGAGCCAGGTCGATCATCTGCGGGTTGACCTCTACAGCGTCCACGAGTTCGGCTCCGGAGCGAAGCGCCAGCAGCACCTGCTCGCCGCCACCAGCACCGAGGACCAGCACTCGCGGCCGTGCAAGAATGCGGTACGGGAGCGCCGCCGTTGTCCGGTCGAGATAAGCGACCGTCGCCGGATCGCCGCTATAGGCGGTCATCGCCGTAACACTATCGCCATCGCTGAAGACGGCGAGTTGCGTGGGCGGCTCTTGGGTGTTGGCGAGGCTGAGGCCCGGCGCGTACCGGAATGGGACGCTCGGGCTCTCCACGACTGTCAGTAGTCCGAGCGGGCTTGATCGCTCCTCGACCACCCGCGCGTTGGGGACGTCGAGAGCCATGCTTAGGCCCTTGTATTGCGACATGTGCGGGCCGGTGGCCGTAAAGGACGGTGGCAGCCACACCGCGATGACCGCGGCGGCAAGCCCGAGGCTGCCCGCAGCTAGCCGCCGATGGCGAGCCATGCCCGTCGCAGCAAGGGCAGCCGCCGCAAATCCCAACGTCGCGACGAAGCGCAGTGCCGCAGCCGGAAAGACCAGGAACATGAGCCCGACGATGCCCAGTGCACCGACCCCAGCGCCGACCAGGTCGAAGGCATAGACGCGTCCGACCTGGCCGGGATGGCGGCTGAAGGCAAGGCCGATACAGGTGGCACCAAAAAAGAACGGCAGGACCAGGAGAGCATAGCTAGCCGCGAGCCAACCGAGCTGGCCCGGATTCCAGACGACCTCGAGCGCGTTGAACGGCAGGCGTTCGGCACCGGCGAAGCTGGCAACCGCAGTGATGCCGAACAGCGCTGCCGACGCTGCGAAGGCGGCCGGGTACTGTTTCACCAGAGGGCGGCGGGCCAATGCAACGAACGTACCGCTCGCGCCGAAGCCCAGGAGTGCTATGCTTATGATCATATAGGCAAATTGATGCCACTGAATGATCGAAAAGAGCCGCATCAGCAGCACTTCGTGAGCAAGGGTTGCCGCCGATATGAGACCAACCGGCAGCAGGCGCCCCGCTCTCATTGGGCTCTACCTCCCCTCAGCGGCACAAAGGCCACCGGCAGCAGTTGACGGGTCGTGATGCTTCCGTCCCGTCGCTTCTCGACCAGCATGAGAAACTGGGTCGCAAAGGGGCCTCCAACGGGGACGACCATCCGGCCGCCCTTGGCGAGTTGCTCGACCAGCGGTGGCGGGATGTGACTGGCAGCGGCAGTCACCACGATACCGTCGAAAGGCGCGTGGGCAGGCCAACCATAGTAGCCGTCTCCCACCCTCACCTCGACATTGTCGAAACGGAGCTCCGCCAATCGGGCGGCCGCCCTTTCGCCCAGCTCCGGTAGGATCTCAATCGAGTAAACCTTCGCTGCGAGCGGCGACAAGACGGCTGCCTGATAACCCGAGCCAGTGCCGATCTCGAGGACAGCGTCGCCAGGCCCAACGTTGATCAGGTCCGTCATCAGCGCGACGATGAAGGGTTGCGAGATGGTCTGTCCGTATCCGATCGGCAGTGGCCGATCTCGATAGGCCGCACCACGCTGCTCCTCGGGCACAAAAAGGTGGCGCGGCACCCTTCCCATCGTCTCCAGCACAGCCGGATCGACGCCCTGGCCCTCGACCGCTGACGGCGCCGAACGGGCGTGCAATCTGATCGTCTCGATCATCGCCGCACGCTCGCCGAGTCGATCCTGAGCGGATGTCGAAACCACGGCGGCCGCACCTGCGAGAACCGCCGCCATTAACGCTTGGCACTGGGTTAGAGGACGCATGAACTCTCTCCCGGTTACATCGCCAGAGTATAGTGGCGGCAGCGGCAATATTGATAGATATAAGCCCACTTATCGGTTTTAATTCGTATTTGAGCTCTCCAGGCGCTGAACTTGGCAGACAAGCTGGTCGCCGTTGTCCCCGATGCGAACATTCGTCCTGTCGAGCGCGTCAAATTCAAATGGCACGAACGCCAGCGAGCGCGCCCTCCATATACGCGTCTCGTCTGATCGTCAGACCCGCAGAGCCTGGGGTGTGAGCGCCGGCCTATTTCGAACCGCTTGGAATGCAGCGACCGCGCAAAGAGATGGATCGGACGTTGTTCTCGTCGAAGGTCAGCACTTTCGGCTTCAAGGTCGTAGTAGGCCGAGTAGCATATGATGATCTGGTCGCCCGGCTGGCCGGTCCTTGCGGCCGCACCATTGAGGACGCAGCACCTGGTTCCGCGCTGACCGAATATGACGTAGGTGGAGATGCGCGCGCCGGAATTCTTGTTCCAGATCGATGGGCTCGGTGCGGCGGCAGCAGGGCAATTTGTTGGCCATAGAACGCCCGCTTTATGTCACGCAGGACGCTGAGGGCAGTGTTCGCGAAGCTTTTGCAGTAAATGGGCCTCTGCGTATCGCGCGCGACACTTCCAGAGCCTTTCGCGCCAAAATACTTATGAATTGTCGCGGAGGTCGGGTCGTTTCGGATTGAATGTTATGCTGCGTCCAATTGCTGCCACCCTCAACTTCACCTACATTGACCAAGTGGTAAAAAGACGCGTTCCAAAACGCGCAATCAATCAGAGGGGAAGTTCATGCATAGCAATTCCTTCAATTTCGCCATTTCCAGAAGAAATCTGATCAAAATTGCCGGCGCCTCCGCCGCGGTGGCTGCAGCGGGTCTTCCAAGCCGCCTGCTCGCTGCCGACCCGACAAAGGTGGCAGCCGTGTATACCGTCCCGGTCGAGCAGCAGTGGGTCAGTCGTATCCACAAGGCGGCCAATACCGCCAAGGAGCGCGGCGACATCGAATATGTCTATTCGGAAAACACCGCAAACAACGATTACGAGCGCGTCATGCGCGAATATTGCGAGGCTGGCCACAAGCTGATCCTGGGCGAGGTCTTCGGCGTCGAGGATGCCGCCCGCGCCGTCGCCAAGGACTACCCTGACGTCGCCTTCCTGATGGGCTCGAGCTTCAAGCCCGATGCCGCCGTGCCGAACTTCTCAGTGTTCGACAACTATATCCAGGACGCATCCTATCTGTCTGGCATCATCGCCGGCGCGATGACCAAGTCCAAGAACATTGGCATGGTGGGAGGCTACCCGATCCCGGAGGTTAACCGGCTGATGAACGCCTTCATGGCCGGGGTGAAGGAAGTTGCCCCAGACACCAAGTTCCAGGTCGCCTTCATCGGCTCGTGGTTCGATCCGCCCAAGGCCAAGGAGACGGCGTTCGCCCAGATCGATGGCGGTGCGGATCTGCTGTATGCCGAGCGTTTCGGCGTATCCGATGCCGCCAAGGAAAAGAAGATCCTGGCGATCGGCAATGTCATCGATACCCAGGCAGACTATCCGGACACCGTTGTCGCCTCCGCGCTGTGGCATTTCGAGCCGACGCTCGACAAGGCGATCGCCGAAGTGAAGGCCGGCACTTTCAAGGCCGACGACTACGGCGTCTATTCCTTCATGAAGAACGGCGGCTGTTCGCTAGCACCTCTCGGCACCTTCGACAGCAAGGTTCCGGACGACATCAAGGCCAAGGTCGCTGAGAAAGAGAAGATGATCAAGGACGGCGCATTCACCGTCGAGATCAACGACGCCGAGCCCAAGTCGAGCTAGCCTGTGCTCCCGTTCATGGGAGAGGTGGGCAACCTTGCCGGAGGGGGATAACTCTTCGCCGGAAGCGACCACTCTCTCCCTGGACGGGAAAGGAAGCTTCCCACATCGCCACTTCCGGTCACCGCCGTGTCAAGCAACCCTGTCCTTCGTCTTTCCGGCATCAGCAAGCGCTTCGGCCCACTCAGGGCAAACGAGGCCATTTCCTTCGAGCTGAAGCGGGGCGAAGTCATAGCACTTCTCGGGGAGAACGGTGCCGGCAAGACGACGCTGATGAACATTCTCTTCGGCCACTATGTCGCTGACGAGGGAACCGTCGAGGCATTCGGAAAGCGGCTTCCGCCGGGAGATCCGCGCGCGGCTCTCGATGCCGGCATTGGCATGGTCCACCAGCATTTCACCCTTGCTGACAACATGACGGTGCAGGAAAATATCGCGCTTGGCACGCAGAGCCTCTGGCGCATGCGGCTCGACCGGGCCGCAGCACGGCGGCGCATCGAGCAACTGTCGGCCGATTTCGGCCTCGCCGTCGAACCCGCCGCCACCGTCTCCACACTCTCGGTCGGCGAACGTCAGCGCGTCGAGATCTTGAAGGCACTCTATCGCGAAGCCCGTCTCCTGATCCTGGACGAGCCGACGGCCGTTCTAACACCCGCAGAGACCGATGCGCTGTTCCGGACACTGAAGCTGCTCGTCGCAAAGGGCCTGTCGATCATCTTCATCTCCCACAAATTGCACGAAGTAATGTCGGTCAGTGATCGTGTGCTGGTTTTGCGCTCCGGCCGACTCGTTGGCGAGCGTGAAACGGGTTCAACCGGCCGCAAAGAACTAGCCGCCCTAATGGTTGGCCAGGAGGTCAAGCCGACGGAGGTCACCCCGGTAAAGCGGGGTGTACCGCTGCTGACGCTCGAAAGCGTCTCCACGACGCCGTATAACGGAGCCGGCCTCGATCAAGTGTCGCTCACGCTCACGGCCGGCGAGATCACCGGCCTTGCCGGCGTCGCCGGCAATGGCCAGGCTGGCCTTGCGGCCCTTATCGCCGGCATCCGGCGCCCGACCAACGGGAGCATTTCCATCGCCGGGAGGGAAGTCGCCGACTGGTCGCCGCGCGTGGCCCTCGCCCACGGCGTGGCCAGGATTCCGGAAGATCGCCACGCTATCGGCAGCATCGGCGACATGAGTGTGACGGAGAATGTCATCGGCGAACGCTACCGCAGCCCGCGGTTCAGCCGCATGGGCTTCCTGAACTGGAGGGCTGCCCGCGGCTTCGCCGAGAAACTCATCGCCGACTACGAGGTCAAATGCCCCTCGCCCGAGGCCCGAATGCGCCTGCTTTCGGGCGGCAACATGCAGAAGCTGATCCTCGGCCGGGCCCTTGATCCCGACCCGACGGTCATCCTTGCAAGCCAGCCGACCCGTGGCCTCGATGTCGGCGCAGTCGCGTATGTACACCGCATGCTGCTCGAAGCACGAGACAGGGGCGCGGCTATACTGCTGATATCCGAAGACCTCGAGGAGGTCCTGGCATTGTCCGACCGCATCATCGTCATGTTCAAGGGACGCCTTTCGACGCCGTCTTCGCGCGGCGAGCGCAGCATTCGGCAACTGGGAGAGTTGATGGCGGGCCACGACGGGGAGCGCGGCGACCATGCGGCTTGAGCCAAAGCTTGCGCCGTCCTTGGCGGTCACCTTGCTGTTTCCGCTGGCAGCCATCGCCACAACGCTGGTGTTGACGTCGATGCTCGTTCTCGTCGCTGGCGCTTCGCCGCTGTCCGTCTTCTATCTCGTGGCCAAGGGAGCGGCCGGCTCACAGTTCGCGCTTATGGAAACCCTGACCCGAGCGACGCCGCTGATCTTCACGGGCCTGGCGATCGCCGTCGCCTTTCGGGCCAAGCTCTGGAACATCGGCGCGGAAGCCCAACTCTACATCGGTGGCGTAGTCACCGTGGTGCTGGGAACCGGCGCACTACCGCTACCTTCGGTCGTTCTGATCCCGGTGATCATGGTCGCCGTCATGGCTGCAGGCGCGCTGCTTCTGCTCGGCCCGGCCGTGCTGAAGACCCGCTTCGGCGTCGATGAGGTGGTCACCACGCTGCTGCTCAACTTCATCGTCCTGCTGTTCGTGTCGATGCTGCTTGAAGGTGTACTCAAGGACCCGATGGGGCTCGGCTGGCCGCAATCGCAAAAGGTCATCGCTGAAGCCCAACTGCCGCGCCTCATCCAGGGCAAGCGCCTGCACTACGGCTTCGCCATCGCGCTTGTTTCGGCCGTTCTCGTCTGGGTCGTCATGAAAAAGACGGTTCTCGGCTACGAAATGCGCGCCGTCGGCCACAATCCCGAGGGGGCACGTTTTGTCGGCATTCTGGTCAACCGCACGCTGATGAAGACGGCGTTGCTTTCGGGCGGTTTGGCCGCACTTGCAGGCTTTTCCGAAGTCTCGGGGCTCAAGGGAAACCTGACGCTCGACCTGTCGCCAGGCTACGGTTACAGCGGCATCGTCGTCGCGATGCTCGCCATGCTCAATCCGCTTGGCGTCATCGCATCGGCCATCTTTGTCGCCGGCATCTTCGTCGGCGCCGATGCCATGAGCCGTGCCGCCAAAGTGCCCAGTTACATAGCCGACGTCATGGTCGCTACTTCGCTTCTGTCGATGGTTGTCGCGATCCTTCTGGCGCGATTCCGGATTAGGTGGAGGTGACATGGACGCGCTTGAAATCCTCTTCACCGCCTCCTTCTGGGTTGCCGCCATCCGCATCGCATCCCCGCTGATCTTCGCGACCATGGGCGAGTTGATATGCGAGCGCGCGGGCGTTCTCAACCTGGGCATCGAAGGGATCATGACGGCCGGGGCTTTTGCCGGCTGGTTCACCGTCTATTCTGGCGGCGATCTTTGGGCCGGCGTGCTGGTCGCGGCCATTGTCGGCGCCATGTTCGGCTTGCTGCACGCCACGCTCACCGTACCGCTCGGCCTGTCGCAACACGTCGTCGGCATCGGCATCACGCTGCTTGCCACGAGCTTGACCTACTTCACCTATCGGCTTGCGCTGCCCGAGGTGACGTCGCCGCCGAAGATTGAGCCGTTCCAGCCGTTGCCGATCCCGGGTCTTTCCAGCCTTCCCGTCATTGGCGAGGCGCTGTTCTCCCAGACGCCGCTGACCTATCTCGCGTTCGTGTCAGTCGCAGCCGTCACCTGGATCCTTTACCGCACGCCCATTGGCCTTGCCGTTCGCGCTGTCGGGGAAAACCCCTCGGCGGTCGAGGCCCAGGGCATTTCCGTCACCGGCATCCGCATGGGTGCCGTCGCCATCGGCAGCGCGCTGATGGCGGTGGGCGGCGCCTTTCTCACTACTTCGGCCTTCAATTCCTTCTTTTTTCAGATGATCAATGGGCGCGGCTGGATTTGTATCGCGCTGGTCGTCTTCGGCTCCTGGCGGCCAGGGAAGGCGCTGATCGGCGCCATACTGTTTGCCGCCTTCGATGCCTATCAGGTTCGCCTGCAGCAGATCTCAGGCGGTATCGTTCCCTATCAGGTTTTCCTTATGATGCCCTATGCGCTGTCGATCCTCGCGCTGATCCTGGTCGCGCGTCGCGCCACCTATCCCAAAGCTTTGATGATCCCGTACCAGAAAGGCGAAAGATGAGTTTCGACTTGATTGTAAAGGGCGGCACGCTGCCCGACGGAAACGTCGCCGATATCGGCATCAATGGCGACAGGATCGCCGCGATCGAGCCCAGCATCGATGCCGCGGCCGGTCGCGTCGTCGATGCCTCGGGCAACCTCGTCAGCCAGCCTTTTGTCGATCCGCATTTCCATATGGGCGCAACGCGGTCCTATGGTACCAAGGTCGATATCGAACCCCTCCCCCACACAGCCGGCGAAATGCTCCAGTCCGACGATCTTCATAGCCAATCCTTTTGAATGGATGCCCGTTGAAGTTGAAATCGCGGCATCTCATTCCATCCGGACGCCCGAGTAAAGTGTATTGCCGAACCAAACAGGCCTCTTGGTTAAGTGTACATTACTGGAGAGGCCGATTCTTGCGCCTCCAACCTGTCCAAATGGAAGACACCGCGCGACATAGGTCCGGTTCTCGCCACAGAGGAAAGGCGCCCCACCCTGCGCACCGTGGTGGCGGACCATCTTGTCAGTCGATATCTGATAGCCTAGCCGCTTTGCGCAATGCCCCGTGAGAAAGGTTTCACCTGTGCTCTCGCTTTGAGCAGAGCGGTCCACTGCAAGTCTCTTGCCGCCCAGGAGGTGCGTGCTCTGCTGGCAGCCCGCAAGCTCATTCAGGGCAAGCTTCACGACATTTCCGGGGCATCATGCGCGGCTTCGGCCTCAAGGTCGGGCCGGCGACGCGGCGCACTTGCGCCGGGCGCATCCGCGCGCATTCGACCTTGGGAGCGTCGATACGGCACTGCTGAAATTGAGCGCAAGCCGCGTGCCATCGGACGCCGGGATGATAACGCACAGCGGTTGGACAGCTCTTGAAAACCGCGCCGCGAAGTAATACCTTCAAAAAACCACTCCTTACATCGGTTCGACAATGACGACGACGGTTACAGCAAAGGGGCAGATTACGATCCCCAAACCAGTGCGCGACCTCTTGGGTATAGTGCCTGGGAGCCAGGTTGATTTCCGTCGCGCGCCGGATGGAAGCATCGTGCTCGTTCATGCCGCCAAAAAACAGCAGCTCAGCCGCTTCGCAAAGCTGCGAGGGCACGCTGGCAAAGGGCTGGATACTGACGCGATCATGGCCCTCACCCGTGGCGAACCGTGATATTCGTAGACACAAATGTTCTTCTCGACGTCGTAACCGATGATCCGACATGGGCCGATTGGTCCATAGCGCAACTCGAAAACGCAAGCCTTGGGGGGACATTGTGGATCAACGACATCGTCTATGCCGAACTGGCCGTTCGCTACGATCGGATCGAAGAAGTCGACGCGTTCCTTGATCAAGCCGGATTAGAACTGGCACCAATGCCGCGAGAGGCTCTCTTTCTGGCAAGCAAGGTTTTCACACGATATCGCAAAGCAGGTGGAGCGAGAACCGGCGTTCTCCCAGAC
Organism: Ensifer sp. 22521; assembly: GCF_052044795.1. Classification (NCBI taxonomy): domain Bacteria; kingdom Pseudomonadati; phylum Pseudomonadota; class Alphaproteobacteria; order Hyphomicrobiales; family Rhizobiaceae; genus Ensifer; species Ensifer sp. 22521. Next base: position 22,067 of record NZ_JBQENM010000017.1, on the reverse strand, counting down.
TTCTTCATCGGTGCACATGCGGCCGTCAGCGGGTTGCCATTGCTCACGCGTGATGTTGGTCGCTACAGAACCTATTTCCCGACATTGACATTGAGTGCCCCGGATTTGCCGACTTAGTGGCCCTGGCGGATCGGGATTGAGCAACCGTCGCACCAGGCAACCCACTCCACCGTCGTAGCGGTCGGCGCCGGGAGGCCTCGAGCGTCACCATCACGATGTCAGGAGAAATCCCGCCCCTAGTCGGCCGAGGCGGAACTGGCGCGCCGTCAGCGTCGGCATGGCGGCTCCGGTCTCCTCGATCGTCAGCGGCACGCAGGGCGCTGTGGAAATCCGAGTTATCCGTCAGCCATTGGCGGATCGCCGGGTTGAGACCGAACGCATCCGGTGCCGGCGCACGCGCGCGTCGCCGAAGAAAGACCGAGCTTGGAGACCGGAGCCGCCGAACGCGACGCAGTTCTCTTCACCCGGCTCCCGTACCAATCATTACCAAGCATTGCCAACACGATTTGTTCCGCTCGCCATGGGAGCGGGCAGCGGTAGGTTGAAGCGGTAATGGGAACGAAATTTCGCACGACCTGTTGGGATCAAGGAACGCGACGGCGAGCTTCATATCGCCGAACCGAGCCGTGCAACATTCGTTGATCGCCGAGCGATGGCAACGACTAGAAACAGTCGAGAGCATTCGGCCACACAGGGGCCGGCTCTTGAGAACCTCCCTATGAACGATCTTTCGCTTGGTGATATCCGACAGCAAGCCGAGGATTGCCGCCGCTGCGACCTCTACAAGCATGCGACCCAGCTTGTCTTTGGTGCGGGTCCGGAAAACGCGAAACTGATGCTTGTCGGTGAACAGCCTGGAGACAAGGAAGATCTAGCGGGAAAGCCCTTTGTCGGCCCCGCAGGCACCGTATTGACCGAATGTTTGGAGGAAGCCGGCATCGAACGCCAGACCTGCTATCTGACCAACGCGGTCAAGCACTTCAAGTATGAGCAGCGTGGCAAGCGCAGACTGCATTCGAAGCCCAACGCCGGCGAAGTTCAGCGTTGCTCCCGGTGGCTCGGCGCCGAACTCGCCCGCCTGCGACCAGCCGTAGTCGTGGCGCTCGGCGCTACGGCAGCAGGAGCACTGCTCGGAAGATCGATCAGGGTGACCAAGGATCGTGGGCGGCCGCTGGAAGTTGGTTCCCGGTTTCTGATCGTCGTAACAATCCACCCATCATATCTGCTGCGAATTCGCGATCGATTGGATGCCAATCGCGCGCGGGAGCATTTTGTTGCCGATCTGCGCCTTGCCAATGAACTGCTGTCTGGGAATTGAGCCGGCTGCGCGGCGACAAACAAGGTGAAATTCGCGTCCTGATCGTCGCGCTATAGCCGGCCTCCAAAGGAGGAGTTTCGGAACCATTTGAGCATCTGCCCGTTTTTCGTTCGTCCTTCGGGCCACATTGATGGCGCGGGGTACTAGTCCGAATGAATACCGAGTGGATCCAATGGCCGATAAACTGGACGAGCGCGGCGAGCCGCTGTCAGCAACGCACGATGCCGAACGGACTACCTTCTCTGCCAGGGAAACGCGCCAGGCGGGAATGGGCAGGCGCGTTTTTTTGGTTCTTGCGGCGAGCCTAGCCCTCGTCCTGCTTGCGTGGGGAGCGGTAGAACTGACAAGCCGTGCCACCGGAGACCAATCTAGAAGCGAAGGCAGTGTCACTGCGCCGCAACCCAAGTAATCGAGCCGCAGGTCCCAGGTTAGAATTTCACAAAGTTGTTAGCCCAGCCGGCGCGCGATCCGGGATCGACGCAGCGTTGCTCCTTGCCGAAGATGGCTGAAGCAGCTCGAGAACGAGAATGCGCGGCGTATAAAGATTGTCGTGGACCTGACCCTGGACCGCTAGATGCCGCAGGACGCCATTCGGCTCGAGGGCATGAACAGAACGAAAATTCCACCGAAAACCAGCAGCGAATTCGCCATTCCATTTTCTCTTGCAGGTTCGTTCCCGTTCGTTTTTAATCCGCCTACTTTCGCCACGAAAGTCAGTCGCGTTTGATCGAGGAGGGTCGACGCGATCTTAATAATCGGAGGAACAACCATGTCAGCTTTCAAATGGACTCTTGCAGCCACATCCACGCTTTCAATCCTTGCTGCTTCCAATGTCCTCGCGGCGACGGAACTTCAATGGTGGCATGCCATGACGGGCGCCAACAACGAAACGGTTGAAAGGCTTGCGAAGGAATTCAACGAGAGCCAGTCGGAGTACAAGGTCGTTCCAGTGTTCAAGGGTACGTATGCTGAAACATTGAACGCGGGCATCGCTGCTTTCCGTTCCAAGCAGGCGCCTGCAATCCTGCAGGTGTTCGATGCGGGCAGCGGCGTGATGCTGGGCGCCGAGGGCGCTGTGGTGCCGGTGGCGGACGTTCTTCAGAAGGGCGGCTACGAGTTCAACAAGGATCAGTACCTGCCAGGCATCGTCGCGTACTATTCCAAGGCTGACGGGACCATGCTGTCCTTCCCATTCAACTCGTCCTCGCCGATCCTCTATTACAACAAAGACGCCTTCACGAAGGCCGGCATCGATACCGCAAAGCCACCGGCCACATGGCCCGAGGTCTTCGAGGCGGCCAAGAAGATCAAGGCGAGTGGGGCGGCAAATTGCGGCTTCACATCGACCTGGCTGACCTGGATCCAGACCGAGAACTTCTCCGCCTGGAACAACGTGCCCTACGGCACGAACGAGAACGGCCTTTCTGGCCTCGAAGTCGAACTGAAAATCGACGCTGCGCTCTTCGTCGAGCATTTCCAGTCGATTGCCGACCTCGCCAAGGATGGAACGTTTCGCTATGGCGGCCGCACATCGGAAGCAAAGCAGCTGTTCATGTCGGGCGAATGCGCCATCCTGACCGAATCCTCCGGCGGTCTCGGCGATATCGTGAAGTCGGGGATCAACTATGGCGTCGGCCAGCTTCCCTACTATGAAGGCCATGGTCCGCAGAACACCATCCCCGGTGGCGCAAGTCTCTGGGTCTTTGCCGGCAAGAGCGACGGCGAGTACAAGGGCGTGGCCGAGTTCTTCAACTTCCTCTCGAAAACGGAAACCCAGGCCCAGCTTCACCAGGTTTCGGGCTACCTGCCCGTGACCCTGGCAGCCTATGAAGAAACCAAGAAGTCCGGCTTCTACGAAAAGAATCCGGGCCGGGAAACGCCGATCAAGCAGATGATGGGCAAGGCTCCCACCGAAAATTCGAAGGGTGTTCGCCTCGTCAACCTCCCGCAGGTTCGAGACATCCTCAACGAAGAGTTCGAAGCGATGCTTGCTGGCCAGAAGGATGCAAAGACGGCCCTCAGCGAAGGCGTAACGAAGGCAAACGCTGCCATCAAAGCAGCGATCGGAAACTGAACCTCTAAACGAAATGTCCGCACCGCTAAGCGGTGCGGACTGGTATCCCATGGAGGGGACGTTTCATGCAGTCCGTCGTGTTTCCCAACAAGGTGCTGCCGTATCTTCTGCTTGCGCCTCAGATCATCCTCACGATCGTCTTCTTCTTTTGGCCAGCAAGCCAGGCTCTCTACCAGTCGGTCCTGCGCGAGGATCCGTTCGGCCTGAAATCCGGTTTCGTCGGCCTCGCCAACTTCCAGGCGATCCTGTCCAATCCGGACTACCTGCATTCGCTGAAGGTCACGGTGGTCTTCAGTCTCGCGACGGCCCTGTTGTCTATGGCTCTCGCGCTCCTGCTGGCCACCTCGGCAGACCGCGTGGTGCGGGGACGCAACATCTATCGGACGCTTTTGATCTGGCCCTATGCGGTCGCCCCCGCCGTTGCCGGCATGCTCTGGCTCTTCATGTTCAATCCGGCGATGGGAACGTTCGCCTACATTCTGCGCCGGAACGGGTTTGTTTGGGATCCGCTCCTCAATGGCAACCAGGCAATGTGGCTGGTCATCGTTGCGGCGGCCTGGAAGCAGATCAGCTACAACTTCCTGTTCTTCGTCGCCGGCTTGCAAGCGATCCCGAAATCGCTAATCGAGGCCGCCGCGATCGACGGCGCCCGCGGCACCAAGCGGTTCTGGACTATCGTCTTTCCGCTTCTTGCGCCCACGACGTTCTTCCTGCTGGTCGTCAACACCGTCTACGCCTTCTTTGATACCTTCGGCATCATTCATGCCGTCACCGGCGGGGGACCGGCAAAGGCCACCGAAACGCTCGTCTATAAAGTTTACAACGACGGTTTCGTCAATCTCGACCTCGGCAGTTCGGCGGCCCAATCGGTGATCCTGATGATCATCGTCGTTGCGCTGACGGCCTTCCAGTTCCGCTTCGTCGAGAAGCGGGTCCATTACTCGTGAGACGCCGATGATCGAAAATCGCCCCATTTCCACCCTGATCAGCCACCTGGTGCTCGTGATCGGGATCCTCATCGTTGCGCTTCCGATCTACTACACGTTCGTCGCGTCGACGCACACGTCGATCGAGATCGTGCGCCCGCCGATGTCGCTCGCGATCGGCGACCATCTGGTGGAAAATTACAAGGAAGCAGTCGGTGGCGGCGTCGAGCGCGTCGTCGGCGTCAGCCTCGAGCGGCTGCTTTTCAACTCGACGGTCGTGGCGACCGCAATCGCGGTCGGCAAGATCGTGATTTCCTTTCTTTCCGCCTTCGCGATCGTCTTCTTCCGCTTTCCGCTGAAGATGCTGTTTTTCTGGATGATTTTCATCACGCTGATGCTTCCGGTCGAGGTGCGCATCCTGCCGACCTACAAGGTGATCGTGGACCTGGGCCTGATCGACACCTATGCGGGCCTGACGCTGCCGCTGATGGCTTCGGCGACGGCGACCTTCCTCTTTCGCCAGTTTTTCCTGACGATACCGGGAGAACTGGTGGAAGCCGCGCGCATCGACAATGCCGGGCCGTTTCGCTTTATGCGCGACATCCTGTTGCCACTCTCTGCAACCAACATCGCCGCGCTCTTCGTCATCCTCTTCATCTACGGCTGGACCCAGTACCTCTGGCCCCTGCTCGTCACCAACGACGCCAAGATGAATACGATCATCATTGGGCTCAGGCGGATGATCGACTTCACCGACGCCTCGACCCCCTGGAACTATGTCATGGTGACCGCGATCCTGGCGATCATCCCCCCTATCCTCGTCGTGGTGCTAATGCAGCGCTGGTTCGTCAAAGGTCTTGTGGAGACAGAAAAGTAATGGCTGAAATTTCCCTCAAAGACGTCCGCAAGACCTACGGCACGGTGGAAGCAATCAAGGGCGTGTCGCTCGACATCATGGATGGCGAATTCGTCGTGCTGGTTGGTCCGTCGGGGTGCGGCAAGTCCACGCTCCTGCGCATGATCGCCGGGCTCGAAAGCATCACCGGCGGCGATATCCTCATCGGCACGCGCCGGGTCAACGATGTGGAACCGGCCAAACGCGACATTGCTATGGTCTTCCAGAACTATGCGCTCTACCCCCACATGAGTGTGCGCCAGAACCTTGCCTACGGGCTGAAGAACCGCAATACACCGGCCGCCGAGATCGACCGGCGGATCGCGACCGCCGCCAGGACGCTGGAGATCGAACCCTATCTCGACCGCAAGCCGCGCCAGCTTTCGGGCGGACAGCGCCAGCGCGTCGCGATGGGGCGGGCCATTGTCAGGCAACCGGCCGCCTTTCTCTTCGACGAACCGCTCTCCAATCTGGACGCAAAGCTGCGCGGACAGATGCGCATAGAGATCAAGCGGCTGCAACGATCGCTCGGAACGACGAGCGTGTATGTCACGCACGATCAGATGGAAGCGATGACGCTCGCCGATCGGCTGGTCGTCGTGAATGCCGGCCGGATTGAACAAGTCGGTACACCGCTGGAGCTCTACGAGAAACCCGCGACAACGTTCGTCGCCACTTTTATAGGCTCGCCCTCGATGAATCTCCTGCAAGGCAAGGACATGTCGGCGGGGTGGTCGCTATCCCCGGATGTGGTGCGCCCGAATACCGGCTATACGCTCGGCATCCGCCCCGAGGATCTTTCCCCGATACCCGCCGATTCAACCGGTTTGCCATTCGCGGCCACGGTCCGGATCGATGGTATCGAACTAGTCGGGGCCGAGAGCCTCCTGCATGGTCGGCTCAAAAACGGCAGCGAATTGATCTTCCGAGTTTCCGGGCGAGCACACAACGAGATCGGCGACGAAGTTAAAGTTGGGGCCGGTGCGGAAGCTCTCCATATGTTCAGTGCAAACGGCCACCGACATGGATAAGTCGTTTGGAGATTGCATCGAGCCTGACGGCCACCCATTGGCCGAGTAGGAGACGCATGCTGCTATTTATTTGATGCGCAGGACCTCGTTTCCTTCGGCGTGAGCTATCTTGAGAGCCGTTTTGCGAGAGGTCATCGTCACACATGAGCGATCATTGATTAGCGCCGCTCCGCCATGGTCGACCTCAACACAACGACAACGATGCCGATCAAGACCGTTGAAGAGAAAGGCCGCTGCCGCGATCGCAGGGCTTATGTTTTCACGGACGCTGGAGAACATTTGCCGCGCCAACGTTGCCTATTCTCAACTAACGCAAGAATGAAGCTATCCGTTTTCTATCGTTTGCCGTCGCGCGGCGGTTGATGATGATGCGTCCGCGGGCATCCTTCATGATGTAGCGGCCATTCACAATCTCTTCGCTAATGCCGCCTTCGTGGCGAACGCGGACATCCTGCCCATTTGCCTTTGCGTTCCCACGACTGGAGCTGTTGGACCTCGAATTCCCACCGCTGTTGCCGCCAGCATTCCCACCTCCGCTGCCGCCTCCACTCCCGCCACCGTTCCCGCCACTTCCGCCCCCGCCTCCAGTACCATTACCAGCGAAGGCGACGGTCTTGAAGACCGCAAACCCGGCGCTAGACATTTCGAGGCTGTAGGGCAAAGAGATGGCGAGGGTGCAGGCTGCCGGCCAGAATGCTGTCAGTATCATCCGGCGCGTGATCATAGTGTCTCCACGGCTTTTCGTACGCAAAACGCACGTAGCGCGGTGGGCAACGAACTGCCTTTGCCCCTGACTGAGACCACAGTCAACTCGCACCAGCCCAAAAAGGCTCCGTGAGGAGCCAGGGCCTATTCTGGCCCCGGTCGTCTGCATTTGAAAGCATGCGAGGGCTAGAAATTCGCTTCGGCGTGCGCAGCTTCTTACGAGAGGTATGTGGCGCTGGAAGGTTCCGCTATGGGACTTCAGTCCCATTAATCGCCGCAAAGGTCTTAGTCTTGCTTCGGTTATTGAGAGGTCCGGTCGCTGGGTTTCCCGTTTCAGCTACATCGGTCCGTCACCGCCATGGCTACGGGAGGCGTTGCGGACCTCGCCTTGTACCGCGTTGTCAGCGTCCAATCCCTCAGTTCCGGCGAAAGCTGCAGAAGTCAGTGCAGCTTTGTCACCCTAGCCTCGGCAATGGCCTCTATGAACGCATCTCGCGCTTGTTCCCACGGGTAGGTCCCAAGCATGGCGTCCGTGCATTTGTTAAGGGCGTCCAAATAGGCGACGCCATCGTCGACAGGCCAACTCTCGCTAAGCAGCGTAGCTGCTCGGGCGGGAGTCCACACTATTTGAACTCCGTCGAGTTCCGGGAGCTGGATGATCACGCATTCATTCCAAGTTTCGATCATCGCCGCCTCCGTTTCCTTACTGACATGACCGCGGCATGCAACCCTCGTTCCGTCAGGGTTGTACTGGCTGCGCTGGCGTAAACGCTTTCAGCTTTGGTGGCTTGTCATTCTCATCCGGGTTGGGATTGGGAAACTCGTCCGGAAGGATGTCGGGCTCTGGTTCCTCGATGGGGGGCTGCGGCACGTCCGGTGGCATTCCTGGCGGAAATTCGGGATCGGGGGGCCTCGGGATTGGTTCGGTAGGCATGTTCTCGGCTCCTGTTTTGGAGGTCAACCGCTACCGGACTGTGTTTGTTCCAAGATTTGATCGACGCGGCCGCTTGAATAACCCGTAGTCACCGACATGGACGAAGTCTCTGCGCGTTGGAAGGCAACTCCAGCTCAAGAACAACTCGCGCGACACGACCTCAACATTGCAACCGATGAGCCGAAGAAGCTTCTGGCGCTGCGACCACCCAAGGACCGCTGTCCGGGCGCAGGGTGGTCGCGACCCTAGAAAAGCTCTATTGAGCAGGCGTCGTCGTTGAAGGCTGCGTCGTAGACGGCTGAGTAGTCGACGGTGTCGTGGTTGACGGCTCCGTAGTGGACGGTGTGGTCGTCGACGGTTGGATGGTTGACGGCTCAGCAGTCGACGGTGCTGTCGTCGAGGGGGTAGTTGTCGATGGCGTGGTCGTCGACGGTTGAGATGTCGTCGGCTCAGTCGTGGTCGCCGGCGGTGTTGCGGTCTCGGGGGTCGTTTCCTTCTTTGGTATGAGAAGGACGATGAGGATGATGACCACCACGGCAAGAATTATTCCAAGGACGGTATTTCGGCTCATGCTTGGCTCCTCTTGGATGCATCCGACTTGCGAATTGTATCACGGCAACCAAAACCGGAGATGAACAGGTCAACCGGGCGAGGGCGAAGTCCGCGCCGCAAGCGATCGCTTCGGCCTTTTTGCTGGGCGTTTAATCTTCCGAAGGGTGCTCTGCTCATGATCGATTACAATCATGCCTATACGCATGCGTCTGTTCCGGTGATCGTTGCGGTCTACAGCAACAGACGTCTCGTTGATCCATCGCGGGATCGGGAATGTAAGAGGCTCTAGTGGCCAGGAACGATTGCCGGCGCCTGCGGTGGTGCCGGCTCCGCTTCCGGTCGGAGCGCCAGAATGCTCAATACCAGGGCGACGAGAATGCAGATGAGTACGAGGAAGGCGATGCCGGCTTTGTCCATCGCCTACCTCAGCCCTTGAATGTGGGCATAACGAGACACCGGCGCTGGACGGCGACCGCGTTCCCTTGTGGACAGGAGATCACCACCTGCTTGCGGTCGATCGACCGATACGTTGAGATTGCATCCGAACCGAGCTCCTGCCTCTCCGCAATCCCCGAATGGGGACAGCTCTTAAAATGGGGCCCCTCCTCCGGAAGGGCGGAAGTATCTTGGGGCTGCGTGCGGCTACCAGAGGTGAACGCAGCCGTTTATCCCGTGCTACCTCGGCGGTCAGCCTACAACTCATCCATTCTGGGTAAAAAAAGGGCCCCGCTGAAGCGGGACCTGAGGTGAACCCGCGCCCGGCTCTCGCAAGCCGGTCGAGAATTGCGCGCATTGGCGACCTCGGTGGGCCCCACATCTAACGGGGACACTAAAAGCAGGCGGGGCCTAGAGGCGCCTCGATCGGGTCGACGATCGAAACATATCCAAACTTAGAGCGGCGCAAAAGGTTCCGCCATGGGACCTCAGTCCCAGAAGGCAAGCGCAAAGGTCTTAGCTTCGTTGTCGCACCCTACCGTCGCGTTATTTTCTTCTTAGCCCAAGCAGCACAGCCCTTAACTGGCTTGGGCGGGCAACGGCGCCGGAGCGCCCCCTTGCAGTCAGCAGGGCGCGGTTTTGATGTCGTTGCCCAATTGAAGGATTGAGGATTTGCGAATGTACAAACGATACACTTACGGAACGCCACAGAGGAAGTTTACGACGGCCCTCCCAATCGGAGTAATGCTTCTATCAATGGCGGTAATCGCTGCTTATCTGCTGGTTGGGGGTGCTTTGAGCGACGGCGGCCGTCCGATCGCCACTGTCCTTCCGAAGCTCTCCCTGGCCACTTCGCGATAGCAGTCGGTCCGGCAAAGCTCCTGGGCGGGTTGGCGTCCCCATCCACCTACCCCGCAGCTTAAGCGTCAGGAACATCAAAGAGCTGAGTCTGGAATGTACAGCGAGCAACCAGTGCCGTTTTCTGGGATGAACTCGATACCGGCCGTTTCAGAGGCGTGACGTATTGACCTTATTATCGCACTTGTAAGCGAGGGTAGAATCCAAGGTTCTGGCGGGAAAAGATGATGACCTTCGAAGCGAAGACAATCTGCAGGCTCAGTTTGTTCCGAACCGTTCAAGCATCTTTCGCAACTGGACGTTCTCTTGTTGAAGCCGCTGCGCGAGTAGCCATTTCAGCCGACGGTTCTCTACCTCGAGCATGGCAAGCTCGTCATAAATGGCTTCGGGAGCAGCGGTAGTCGTCCTGCTACCAAGGGGACGACCACGGCGCGTTGGCCCTTGGCGCTTCGGCTTATCTTCTGGTGGAATCGTCTTCGTGCGGTTTGCTTCCATCGGCGAGAGGGCAGGACCGGAAACATCCTCGGTGCGAATGTTCTCTTCTGTCGGGGGCGCCGGATCTGAAGTCAGTTCAACGGCGTCGGTCCCAGCGCTCTCGTACGGGTAAACCTCCGCACTCTGCCCCGGAGTAGGCTCGCCGGGGTGCTGAGCCGGTTCGAACAGATGCGGCGCTTCGGTCTCCGCCTGGCGTACGAGGGCTTTGAGGTCCGTATCGCCCCAGATGGAGGACGGAATGGTTGTCGTCCGCCGCCGGGCCGATTTGACTTCGACGATAAACTTGCGCTGCTGCGGTTTCATAGGGATCCAACGTTGAAGGCGCGCCACCAGCTTACGACGCGTCAAAGCGCTCAAGCATTTTCTTGAGCTGAATGTTCTGCAAAAGCAACTTCTCTGCCAGCCGGCGTCTAAGTTGCCTGATGTCCTCGTCCAATGCGGTCATCTCATCGACGAATGTCATCGGCGGCTGCGGAGCACTGGAGTCGCCATCTCCATACTCGACGGCATCGACCACGGCAACATCGCTGGCGCTCGTTTTCCGGCTGCGCCTTTGCTTTTTCGCCGGCGGTGGTCGCGTTGGTCCGGCGGGTTCCGGAAGCGCCACGCGGTCGTCGGTACTTGACCGGTCGACCGTTGTGGTGGGCGCCCGTTCACCGCCGACAGTCGCGGTGTCGCGATTGCCTGCAACCTCGTTCGAGGCTTCCATTATCGGTTCGTCAACGTCGCCGATCGGTTCCTCGGTCGCGATTTCATGCGGGCTTTCCGGCTCCATGACCGTTCGCCCGAAAGACGCCAGTTGGACCAGATATTTCCATGGTGATTTCATATGTGCCGCCACCTCGAGCATTGGCACCGGCATCCTCCGCCGCAGCTCTCGACGAACGGCAGCGAGAATGCGATGACGAGGGCCAATCGCTTAAATCCAATCAGCCCTTCACCGAATGATCAGGCAAGACCCAGTCGCTTGCGCAGATCGGCGTTTTCAGCTCGGAGTTTTTCGGCCAGCGCCTTGCGGAGCCGAGCGTTCTCTTCTTCAAGCTGAAGAAGATCAGCAATGTCGTCGAGGACGGGAGCCGGTGTTTCGATAGTTTGCTTTGCCCCACGGGTTTTTCCGGTCCCCTTGGCGACCTTCTTTGCCCTGGTTTTGGCAACCGCCGGCGCCTCTGCCGACTTGTCGGCACGCTTCCTGCGTCCTCTCACGGGCTGGGCAGCAACTGCCTCCGGTGTTTCAGCAGTTGCGTCCGAAACGACATTTTTCGGCCGCGGTCCTCGGCGCTTCCTGGGCGGCGCTGCTTCCGCCGGTGCCGCCGTCTCTGTGATCTCGGTATTGCTCTCGTCTGCCATGAGTGTTTTCCCTCTCGAACTGATGATCTTTTCCAATGAGCAGCGAGCAGAGTCAACAATTACCCTAGCGAGGTCATCCCTGCTTTTAGCATGAAGCCGTCGCCAGCAGCGGGAAAACGTACCAGGTACCGGCCGCGAATGCGGCCAGGGGCGGTCCGCGCTGCTCCGCAGGCAACTTTTTTTCCGGCAGCGTACCGGAATCGGGAAAGCAGACCGTCCCTCCCTCGAGCTTGGCGGTTAGAGTAAATGAGCAATTTATGTTGGATTGCGATCCCTGTCCGCGCCCATTGAACCATCTGGCTGCACTATTCGCCCCGCCTACAAGAGGGCCTTTCTTTCCGGCACATTGGATTAGCAAGCCGAACATACACTGTGACCGCGCGCGGCCGCCATTCTTGCTTGCTTATTGCAACGCATTGCACTCCTTGAGCGCCTGATCGCCCTACGGCAGACCTGCCGAAAAGGAGGCCGAAAGCAATGCCAATGAGTAGGAGCAGAGCCACTTGAGAAACCATCTCAGGGAAGAAGTTCTCAATCACATTGCCCTCCCGTCGCTTTGGCACCTCGACTGCGCAAGCACCCCTGAATTGTCACGGTTTGGCGTTCGCGAAGTCGTTGCGGCGATCGCTAGGCGTTTGATTTCGCTCGAATGTCTGCCAGCAATATATTCGCGAGATCGACGAACTGGCCCTGCGGAAACTTTGACAAATACGCTTCAATCATCTCGACGTTACCGGTGTCTCGAACTGTTTCCCAGAATGAAACCTCGATACCAGGGTCGGCGTCGCCAGCCCCCCCTTGGGCAATGCGTGCGGCTGCCAGTTCGGCGAACTGACCCGCCGGGAACCGCTTCAAGTAAAGGAGATACTCGGCCGGGTCGTCGCTCTCCTGTACCGCCTCCCAAAAGGCCACTTCGACTCGACGCACCTCGTCGCTTTTGTCATCTACTGAGAAGAGCTCTTCGAAAGACGATGATCGCTCGGGGCTGTCGACGGACGATAGCTCCGCATTCAGGCTTGGTTCGGCCTGCGGGTCGAACAGGACGCGGAAAGCCCGCAGTGGGCGCGCAATGTTCTTGACCCGGTGCTCGCCCAAATCCTCGAAGGTGGTATCAACGCGATCGCGCAGATGATCCCGTACCCCTCTTGTCACGCAGATGCCGCCGGCATCAGCGAGGCCTTCGAGCCGGGCGGCGATGTTGACGCCATCGCCGAAGATATCGCCGTCTTTCACCAGAACGTCGCCGATATTGATCCCGATGCGGAAATTCATCTTCCGGTCGTCGGCAAGCGCCTGGTTGGCACGCCACATCGCCTGCTGAATGCCGACTGCGCAGTTGAAGGCATGGACGATCGATGGAAATTCCGCCAAAACGCTGTCGCCGGCGGTCCCGAAAATCTGACCATGGGCGCTTTCGATAAGGCCGTCGACAATAGTGCGATGCGACGTCAAAGTGGCAAGCGTCTGCTCTTCGTCCGCATTCATCAAGCGGGAATAACCTTCGATATCGGCCGCAAGGATCGCTGCAAGCTTCCTTTCAAGTGGTGGCGCCTCCATGTGAACGGTCCAATCTAACGCCTTCGTTTCCACGGTACAGTCGAACCATCAACCGATGGGAATGCAGCTTTGTTCCCTTCCGCAGGCGCTGGAGCCGGCTATGTATGCATGAACCCGATCCGAATTACACGCGCCGCCAGACGCTCGGGCTTACCGCCCAGGCGGACGAAGGTGCTGCGACGAGTTGGACGCCAAGCAAGCGTTGCGATAGCAAAGCCTCTTCCAGTGACCAATTCGTCGCGGAGAGCTCGATACCGAAATCGGGCCAACGCCTTATAAGAGATTTACAATGGTGACTAAGCGCGAGTTCAAGAGCGATGCCTTCGAAGCAATCCACACCGTCGTCGAAGGTATGTATGCTGCAGGCACCATCGACAAGGAGACGATGCGGACCTTCGATGAGGCCTGCATGTTTCGTCTGGCAAGAGTCGACTCCAAGCGAGATCAAGACGCTGCGCGAAAACAATCCCGTTAGCCAGCCGGTCTTCGCGCGCTACCTCAATACCAACGAGTCGACCGTACAAAAATGGGAAACCGGCGCGAAGCGGCCGAGCTGACCCGCAATGAGTTGCTCTCGATCGTTCGGAAACAGGTCTTGAGACGCGGTCCCAGAAGGATACTGCCGCGGAAGGCTCAGCCCGCACAGTTGCAGTCGACAGCAGAGCTTATCGCTCGCACGTTTGGCAAAACGGACTCGCAGTGCTTGCGTGCTGGCGTTCACGCTATGGGTGCAAATGTCATTGGTTCGTGGTACCGAATGGCATATCCTGGAATGGACACTCCTGGATTGGCACGGACTGCGATGCGTCAGAAGTCACCGAAGACGAAGTCTCCGCGAGAGAACTCCAACCCGGTTCTCGCCCGTGAACGAGAGGTCGCAAGGACCGAGGCAATCAATGCTCTTCTCACTCGGCCGATCGCATTTCTTCCAGCCAAGATCGGCGACCCGATTCGACCCTTTGCACTCGGGCTCTGGGATGAAATCCGCCCTCTCCTGAAACCGGAATTCAGCGTCACGGCTCTTCGCAAGGCGATGGCAACCTATGTGCATTCGCGGAGCTATCAGAGGGCGGTCGCGCGACCCGGATCAGTCCGCCACGACATCAATGGTACACCGGTAGGTCCTGTATCGGACGCCGACAGGTTGGATGCACACCAGCAGTACGAGGGTTTCAAGGCGCGCGATGGGTCACGCAATCCAAAGTCGGCACCTCCCCTCCCCTCCACGGCGTCAAAGTCGGACGTGATCCGCGCTGGCCTCCTCAAGCGGAAGGACACTCCGCGCTAGGACGCGGCCCATGGTCAAAGGAGCGCAGTTTGTTCCACTCGATAAATGATACCAGAAGCACAGACCGGGATCATCGCTCGTCTACGAGACAACTTCGTGCATGAAAATCGGATAAATTTCGACAGGCGGCCAGTGTCGACCCACAGTCGATCCTTCTTGCCTTCTTTGGGGCTTTCCGCCGCAACCACAGAAACTGCGAAATTGAAACCGTTGCGTTGACTACGACAAGTCCGCACATTGGGTGACTCGCGTTTTCCTCGCCTTGAGCGTTAACTGTGTTGTTCTGGCGGAGGAGGCAAATTCATGGCCATTTATCTCACGCGCTTCAGCTACACGCCCGAAACGTGGGCGCGAATGATTGAAAACCCCGAGGATCGCCGAGAGGCGGCACGCACTTACATTGAATCCGTTGGCGGAAAGCTCCATGGGTTCTGGTACGCCTTTGGCGAGCATGATGGTTGGAATCTGTGGGAGGCACCTGATAATATATCGATGGCGGCAGTCGCTCTTGCTATTGGCGCAGGAGGCGCGCTCAGTTCTATTGAGACCACTGTTCTCCTCAGCGTCGACGATACGATCAAAGCCTTGGAAAAGGCAAAGTCAATTCGGTATCGTCCACCGGGAGCCTAGGTGGCGACCCACCGCTTGCCATCATGTTGAGATGCGTGCTTCGTGCGTATCTCCGTTATCGGCGCGACGTTGTCACTTCCACGTCTCCGTGTGAGGTGGCAAATGCCACAAAGTAGGCCTTGCCTATGCGGCACCCCTGCAGGTTGCCCCTTACAATGCCACCGGGATAAGGATCCGCCGATCTCGCTCGATAAACTGACCAAGGTCAGCGGTCCGCTCGTCTCGGCGCACGACAGCGTGCCGTGCCGTCACGATTGAGAGGCTTCCTCGCCATTTGGGTTTGGCACCGGCGCCTCTCTCGTGTCCCGCGGCGGATGTATCTGCTCATCTGACTTGGGCGTCGAGTCCTGAGGTTCGGGACGGCGGGCGGGCCGTGGTTTGGAAGCGCCCTTCTTGGGCGTAGGAGTAATTTTCTCAGTCATAAGCTCGTTGCTCGCGCTTTCACTGGAAGAACCAATAGACATAAGTAAAGTTCCGCTCGAATTGAACCTCTCAGCCTTGAATGGCGTCGACGCAGTGGCTCTGCTAATGGGCCTCGATCAACCGCCCTGAGATCCGTTTGATCCGGGAAACGCCGGCATAGCTCAGATGGCGACTACGCGGGCAGGAGCGAGCCTGGTGTGCGACTGACCAAATGCCCCCGGCGCGAAATTCATCGCTACCTTTTGAGCAGCGCGCGTTACGAGGATTCATCGAGATCGGCGATTTGGCCGGAAAAAAACGTCCCCGCTAACGCAGGACCGGTTGCCCAATCTCGATAGGCCCCACTAACGGGGACACTGATGGCAGGTGGGGCCTAGAGGCGCCTCGATCGAGTCGAGGAACGAGAGATAACCTATCGGACTTCGTCCCATACGGCCGCGCAAAGGTCCCAGGGTTGCCTGCGGGGCCATTCCTTAGGGCTGCACCCGTCACATAGGGTCATTTCCCTTCATTGCGTTCGACATATGCGTCTTGCATTTGTCGTTTTCGTTTGAGGCAAGTGCTTCCTTCGCCATCGCCAATTCCTTATTGGCGTAGTCCTTCTTCATCTCGTCTGTCATAGCCTTGACGTCAGTTTCGAGCTTCGCCATGTTCGCTTGATTACACACGATATCGGACAAGGCAAAGGCAGAAGGCCCAGCAAGTGCGAGTAACACAGTCGCCGTCAGTAATGTCTTCAGCATCGTTACTTCCTCTTTGACGCGTTGAATGTTGGGCCAACCATCGAGCGAGAGTGACGTTCCTCGGGGCGAGAACACATCATCGTGATCTGACCTGCCGCCGGTCTCCTTCCTGCTACGTCCGATGTGGCCGACACCGTCGAAGGCCAGCCAAATCGCAGTCGGTAGGTGGATCGGTGGCGTTCCGCCGCTTGCGGCATGGTAGTTGACCCCTTGGGATTCCGGATAACCACTCGGCGCCGCGGCCTACCCTCACTTCAAATCCCACATCGGAAGGAAACCAGCGAGCAAAGCCCCCCTGACGCGCCTGATGAGCGAGGACGAAATTTCTGCATTCGTCGGACGTGATCGAGGCTGGGTGACGAACAGGACGCCGCGACCGGCAAGTGCTCACCGGCAGGAGAGAAGTAAGGCACCCACAATCCACTGAAACTGGAGTTTGTTATCCATTTGCGGTCGATCGGCACGTTTGTGGATACCGCTTGGCCAAAAACGCGACACTGGCGCAGACTTATCGAGCAGCCTCGCCGTCGACGAACTGGCGCGTCACGATAACGACCGCTCCGTTCCATCATGGGTGACCTCAATCACCCTTTTTGGCTATCTTGTCGGATTGATTAGCCGATATTATTTTTTCTTCACACTCGATTTTCGAACTACGGGGCTCCGGCTGAGGGAACCTCGCGCCGCCCCTGGGAAAGGAGGTCGCGCATGCATTCCCTGCCTAGATCGATGACGCTTCTCCCTCACGAAGTGAACGAGATCGATCGGATCTTCCAAGACATCCTGCGCGAACGCGGGCTGTCGCGAGACTGTGAGTCGGCAGAAGTGATCGCAAGACGCATTTTCAGTTGTTACCAGAGAGGCATCCGAGAGAGCGGCGCCCTGAAATACATGACCGGTTTCGACAAAAGATCGGTGGCGCCATCGAACGCTGCAGCGGTCATTCACGGTATTCCGGAAGTCTCGCTGCAGCAGATCGCAGGAGAGCCCGCCTTCCAGATCAGTCCGGACGAACTTGATATGCTTCAAAGAACATTCGATCGGGTGTGCACCTGGTGCAGCATTCCCCGTTATGGTAAGCGCGCTCAAATGTTGGCCCGGAACATCATCGAGCAATTCCGCAACGGGGTGAGCGATGAGGCTGCGCTGTTCGAGAGCGCCATGTGGCAGGAGCAGCACTCCAACGTTGCGCAGTATCAGACGGACGCATAGGGACCGGATGATCGATCGAGCTCCGAGGGGGCAGCCTATGTCCACGAAGCCTGGCAGATGTACGCTTGCTTGGCCCCGTCGTCGCCTTTCGAGGCCATTCCCTGTGGCTCGCTCCCTGCCGGCAGGAACCTTTCCGCCGTATGCGCGTTTCTCGCGTGCCTTGGTCCCGACACCCCCGCTCGGGATCACATGGCAGGCTTCACCAAAATCCCCGGAATTAAGTCCGAAGGTAGCCTCTGGCCTCGTCACCCCGACGGGCCCCATTTCTTTTAAGGAACCATTCCGAGAACGCGCGCGTTGTTAGGCTTGCAATGATCCAAAATCCCTCCGGATCAAGGTAGAGCTCCATCGACGTTCGGGCGGAGGTGGGGCTCTTCTGTTGCATCTTGCCGGAACACATCCCAGCGGCGCTCAGAATAACTACAACTTCTGAGATATGCGCGAACGCTTGCGGAACGAAAGAGGTCCGCCATTGGTTTAGTCGCGCGGCATGGCAGCGACTTCATACTTCCCGCGACTTCCAGTTCATGGTTTCGATCGAGGATGTTCTGAGATGATTCCGGCAATCGCCGTATAAGAAAGTCGCGGTGGAAACGCCAGCGTATCCACGGGTTCAAGGCGACAAGCCAAGGAAGGTAAGGCCCGCTGGTTGGGTTAAAGTGGCCTCCATGGGAGCCTATAGGTGGTTCCAAGGATTGACGACGGGGACTCCTGCCGCCTCAAAGGGGCGTGTATCGCGTGTCGCGATTGTAAATCCCTTGGAGGTTGCAATAGCCGCAATATATCCATCAGGTGTCGGGAATCCCTTCCCCCCTGCCCGCGCGCTTGGCGCAAGGTCCGCATAGTGCCGAGCGGCCGCAGTGTCGAATGACAACACGCGATCGTCGAACAGTTCGAGCAGGCCATCAAGCGTGTCGGCCAACGCCTCTTCGCGCCGGCCCTCCGGTAGCGCAGCGATGCCAAACAGTAACTCCGCCAGCGTCACACTGGACAGATACAAGATTTCGGCCACCTGGTCATTCAACCAAGTGCGCACAGCCAAATCCGGGGTCGGCTTCATTGCTTCCGAGACGACATTCGTGTCCAGGACGATCATTCAAACCTCATTGGCTCCGCCGGCGCTTTGTCACGCACCTGGTCGAAAACTTCAAAATCTTCATTGGTCAGGCCAAGCCGCCCGCTCAGCTCAGCCAAGGCATCACCGATGCGAAGACGCTGCTCGGGCACCGCCCGTTCCAAGATCTCGCGGACTTCAGCCTCTGTGCTGCGGCCGTGAAGCGCCGCTCGGACGCGCAAAGCCCGATGCACTTCATCAGGTACAATTCTTGAACGGTTGGCTTTCAGCCACCCTTCTATCGCTCGGTCACGATCAAGGCCACGCTGAGGTTCCCGTCGATACACACTATGCGACTTCAGAGGTCTGAAACTGCGCTGGGTTCTCAATTGCGGCGGCTTACGCGCCAAATGACGTTGCCGACGTCGTCTGCCACAAGCAGTGCGCCGCTTTTGTCGATCGCTACGCCGACCGGACGACCCATTGCCTTGTTGTCGGGGCCGATAAAGCCCGTGAGAATATCCTGTGGCCGGCCACTGGGTTTGCCGTTTCGGAAAGGCACGAAGACAACCTTGTAGCCGCTGTAGACGCTCCGGTTCCAGGAGCCGTGCTGACCTACGAAAGCTCCGTTGCGATAGAGTGGGCCGAGTGAAGTACCCTTTGAGAACGTAAGACCCAGCGAGGCGGTGTGCGAGCCCAGCGCATAGTCCGGCTTGATGGCTTTGGCGACGAGATCGGGACGCTGTGGCTTGACGCGAGCGTCGACATTCCCGCCGAAATAGCTGTAGGGCCAGCCGTAGAAGCCTCCATCCCGGACGGAGGTCATGTAGTCAGGGACGAGATCGTTACCGATCTCATCCCGTTCATTGACCGCGACCCAGAGTTCGCCGCTCTGCGGATTCCAGGAGAGGCCGTTCGGATTGCGCAGGCCCGAGGCGAAGACGCGCGTGCGGCGGCTTGCGCGGTCGACCTCAAGAACCGCGGCTCGGTTCGTCTCCACTGCCATGCCGTTTTCCCCGACATTGCTATTCGAGCCGACTGTAACGTACAGTTTGCGCCCGTCAGGGCTGGCAATGACGTCCTTAGTCCAGTGGTGATTCAGATTGCCCGCCGGCAGATCGATAATCTTTTGCGCCGGGGCAGTTATACGGGTGCGGCCGCTCTTATAGGGGAAGGCGACGAGGGCATCGGTGTTGGCGACGTAGATCCTGCCGTTCGAGAGGGTTATGCCGAAGGGCGAATTCAGTCCCTCCAGAAATGTCCGGCGCATGTCGGCGGCGCCATCTCCGTCAGTGTCGCGCAGGAGCGTAATCCGATTGGCGCTTTTGGTTGCCGCGCCGGCACGCTTCATTGCGGCGCCCATGACCAGTTTGCGGAGGCTGAACCCACCCCCCTTCTTTTCCGGCGCATTACTTTCAGCAACCAGCACATCGCCATTGGGCAGGACGTGCAGCCAACGGGGGTGGTCGAGACCTGTGGCGAAGGCATTGACCCTTAAGCCTTTCGCGGGCGTCGGCGCCGTGCCGTCCCGCCAACCTTTCGCTTCGGCGATCCGGATCGTGGGGATAAGCGTCGGTCGCGGCTTTGGCAGCGTCGGGTTCGGCCCATAGCCGCCGTTGGAGGCAATTGCCCCCGTCTTCTGATCCGAAATGGCGACACAGCCGGTGACGAGGGTTCCTATGATTGAGACGATGATCGAGAGTTGCGGGATTCCGGTATTCATCGGATGCCCTCCGAACGAAATGCATTTTTCGCCGCTTGTAACTTAGACACGAACCTCGCCGGTATTATTCCGTGGTTTTTGTGATCCGAGATTCGCGCCCTGCGCGGCTAATCCACCCTACCCTTGCGGAGCAAGGCTCGTTCTGATGCCAGCCGCGGCAAAGCGGGTGAGCTGAATCTGGGTTGCATCCTCGGTGTAAAGGACGTGAACCGCGCGGCCGCTCGGTGACCGCTTGCGAGCCCACGCTTGGGGTAAGTTTATCCTCACCATCGTCAAAAGCGGCACCTCCTTCCGCCGCGCGCAATGTGGATCGCTTCCACGCCTCCTCCCAGAATCGGTTAAGTTGAAGGGGGCCCGGCGCCTCTTCTTGGGTTGCAGTCTATTTGCAGCACACCGCGCCTCACCGTCCTGCTTCCTTGACCACTCGCCTTCCCTTACAATTCCTTCTGAACACAGTGGAGTTCTGCCATGAGCCAAGACGCCTTTAACATGTCGATCCGCAAATTCCTGAAGGAAGTCGGCATTACCTCGCAGCGCAAAATCGAGGAGACGGTGCGCGAAGGGCAGACCGGCGGCCAAAAGCTGAAGGTCCGCATGACGCTGACGGCGGAAGGCACCGACCTCGACCACGTAGTGACCGGCGAGATCGAACTTCCATAAGAAACATCGAGCTTCCCACCGCGCAACCCGATATTCCCGGGCTGGTCACGGCAGGGACTGAACTCGACGATGCGCGAGCAATGGCGGAAGAAGCCTCCGACCTACATATCGAAGGTCTAGCCTCAGACTGCGAAGCAATTCCCGAGCCATCCAGATTGGTCGCGGTGATGGCAGACGCGGAGAACCAAGATAGCGTTGCAATTCTGGTCGCCGTCAAGACGGAAGCCAAAATGAGCGGTTCGCGTAAACATCACCCTGCCAGAAGACGTCCTAAGAGGCTGACTCAAAAAGACCTCAGCAATATCTGTATCTTGCGAGCCGCCGCGTGAGGATGCGGATGTGGGCGATTGTGATCCATGCCTCGGCGGAGGCGATCGTTTTCTCCCAATCTTTGGCCAGTCTACGGCAACGACCGAGCCAGGCGAAGGTCCGTTCCACCACCCAGCGACGCGGCAGCACGGTGAAGCCCTTGCCCTTGTCGGAACGCTTGACGATTTCCATCGTCCACTGGCCGAACTTCGCCAATCTCCCCTTCAGCTTGTCGCCCGCATAGCCGCCATCGGCGAAGACATGTCGGAGCCAGGGCCAGCGGTGGCGGATTGATTTCAGGAGGCCGGATGCCCCATCACGGTCCTGAATGTCCGCGCCATGCACCACCAGGCCGACCATCAGCCCCAGCGTGTCGACAATGATGTGGCGCTTGCGCCCCTTGATCTTCTTGCCGGCGTCATAGCCCGAAATCCCGCCGCTTTCCGTGGTTTTCACGCTCTGGCTGTCGATCACGCCAGCAGACGGCGAGGCTTGCCGACCTTCCAACTCGCGCGTCTCCATCACAAGACGATGGTTGATCCCGCTCCATAAACCCGTCGCCCGCCATTCGTAGAAATAGGCCTGAACTGTCGTAAACGGCGGAAAGTCCTTTGGCAGCATTCGCCACTGACAACCCGTCGAAGCAATATAAAGCAGCGCATTCACGACCTCGCGAAGATCGGTACGACGTGGCCTGCCCAAACGCCTTGGCCCAGGTAGATAAGGCGAGATCAATCCCCATTCCCGGTCCGTCAGATCACTTGCATAACGACTCGCGCGTCGGGCATATTGCCGACGGGTGAAATCAGTCCAACCCATTGTGGTCTCCGTTCGTCCTAAGCAAACAAACAGAATCACAAATGACTGATTTCACTCAACTCTTTTTCGGTCAGGCTCT
>NZ_JBQENM010000016.1:0-151198 GCF_052044795.1 Ensifer sp. 22521 | reverse complement strand
GTAAGCCTCCGGTGGAGACCGCAGGTTACGCCGCCTGAGCGTTCAGCGCGTCTGGCTGCCAGTTCCACGGAAGCAATTGCTGCAGCTTGGTGATCGGCGTGTCGGCGATGCGGGCGAGAACGTCGGCAAGCCATGCCTGTGGATCAATGTCGTTGAGCTTGGCGGTCATGAGCAGTGTCGCCATGAACGCAGCACGGTCAGCGCCACGATCCGATCCGGCGAAGAGCCAGGACTTTCTGCCGAGTGCAAAGCCTCTGAGCGCTCGCTCGGCCGCATTGTTCGTCAGGCAAATCCGGCCGTCCTCCAGGAAGGACATGAAGCCATCCCAGCGCTTGAGCATGTAGTCGATCGCCTCTGCGACCGGAGAGCTGCGTGACAGCTTTAACCGCTCGGTTTGAAGCCAGGTCTGCAGATCGTCGACGAGCGGCAGGCTTTCCTTGTGGCGACGCTCCAGACGTTGATCCGCCATAAGCCCGTTGATCTCCCGCTCGATATCAAACAGGGCATCGATCCGTTTGACGGCTTCCAGCGCCATGGGCGAGACCGGCGCAGCGTTCTTTCCACGCTTGGCGCTTGCGGCAATGTCCGCGAGCACGAAGAATTTGCGCCGCGAGTGAGCCCAGCAAAGTGCCTTCGTCAGAGAACCGGGATCGCGGTCTACCTTGAACAGCGGATTGTAGCCGCCATAGGCG
This sequence comes from Ensifer sp. 22521, assembly GCF_052044795.1. Taxonomy (NCBI): domain Bacteria; kingdom Pseudomonadati; phylum Pseudomonadota; class Alphaproteobacteria; order Hyphomicrobiales; family Rhizobiaceae; genus Ensifer; species Ensifer sp. 22521. Next base: position 150,506 of record NZ_JBQENM010000016.1, on the reverse strand, counting down.
TCCGCCTGCAGAATGCCGGTGAAGGATTTGAGGTGGCGCTCCGGATGCTCCTGCCGCCGGTCCCGTGAGGCATAATACAGCGCGGCCGGCGGTGAGAGCCCGCCGAATGGCCGATCGTCCCGGACATAAGTCCAGATGCGGCCCGTATCGGTCTTTCCCTTTGCCAGGATCGGCACGGTCGTGTCGTCACCATGCAGACGCTCGGCGGCAAGGACATGCGCCTCGATCAGAGAGTGAATGGGCTTCAACGCTGCGGCACATGCTCCAACCTGATCAGCCAATGTCGACAAGCTGAGGTCGACACCTTCGCGGGCATAACGTTCGCTCTGACGGTTGAGCGGCTGGTGCTGGGCGAACTTCTCGAAGAGGATCATCGCCAGCAGGTTCGGCCCGGCAAAACCGCGGGGCGTTACGTGGAATGGTGCTGGCGGCTGCGCAATCTTCTCGCACTCGCGGCAGGTGAACTTCTCCCGCACCGTCTGGATGACCTTCCACTGACGCGGAACGACCTCCAGGGTCTCGGTGATGTCCTCACCAAGCTTCGACAGTTTTGCCGATCCGCAGCAGGCGCAATTCGTGGGAGCGGCGATGACGACGCGCTCGCGCGGCAGATGTTCGGGAAACGGTTTGCGTGATGGGCGCTTGCGCTCGAAGGCTTTGACAGCTGAAGCTTTGGCTGCGATCTCTGCCACCAGTTCATCTTCACCGGCGTCCGCTTCGAGCTCTTCGAGCTGAAGTTCCATCTGCTCCAGGAGCCGCGCCTTGCGCTCGGATCGGCTGCCGTAAAGTTCACGACGAACCTTGTCGATCTCCAGCTTCAGCCTCGCGATCAGCGCCTCGGAATGCGATACGAGTGCCTTTGCGCTAGCGGCTTCAGCCTTGGCGGTCGCCGCTTCTGCTTCGGCTGCAACACGTCGAGCGCGTTCCTGGGCCAGCAGTGCAACCGCACTGGCAAGGTCGTCCGGAAGCTCTTCGGTCACATTGCTCATGACAGGATGGAATCATATTCGACCCCGCCATTCCAGTGCTTTCGTTCACCCGGCGGACGTCGGCCGCCAGGTCTTTTGCGGCATTCGCCAGTCGATGCCTTCCAGCAGATAACCGAGCTGCGCAGGCGTGATTACCACCGTGCCATCGGCTGCCGATGGCCAGATGAAGCGTCCCCGCTCAAGCTTCTTCGTGAACAGGCAAGCTCCCTGGCCGTCATGCCAGATCACCTTGATCAAACCGCCGCCTCGGCCGCGGAATACGAACAGGTGCCCACACATCGGATCACGCTTCAGCGCCTCCTGTACCATCAACGACAGACCCGGAAAGCCTTTGCGCATGTCGGTATAGCCTGTCGCCAGCCAGACCTTTACACCTGTAGGGACCAGGATCATCGCAGTCCCAGCACACAGTCGAGAATACGGCCAAGCGCTTCGGTATCGATGTCGCTATCCACGCGGACGCGTCGGCCACGACCAAGTTCGATCGTTACATCACAGCGTTTGCGTCGGGGATGGGATGGTGCGGATGGCTCCGGTATAGCGGGCGAGCCTGCCGAAGCGGTCTCAGACACGATTACCGGCACCAACATGCTTGCCGCTCCTGCCGACGGTCCATCGACCTGGCAAAGCTCCTTGCGCCAGCGGAAGAGCTGGCTGACATGGATGCCGGCCGCGCGGGCAATCTCGGAGATAACCGCATCAGGCTCAAGGCAGGCGGCGACCAACTGCTCCTTCTCCTTGCGAGACCAGCGCCGACGACGCTCAACAGACGTGATCACTTCAATCGGATGCTTCGTCATAGGACTATCCCTAGTGTTTGCACTAGGACTTCCGATGTTGAGCGTCACCTCACAAGGCGGCCCTCACCGTGGGCTTACAGCGAGTCCGAGCACCAGCGAAAGTTCGAGCGTATCACCATGGCAAAGCCATCGTGGACGCGGCCATTGCGAACGGTGGTGTGCTTCTCCAGCAGCATGGCGTTATTGCTCCTGATCCGGTGGACTCGCTTGGGGTTGACGACCGGCTGATCGGCGACTCGCCTTTCGCGATTGAGCAGCGCGGCTCTCCGCCGTTAGCGATAGGTGGGCCTGGCGTCGACGAGCCTGCGGAGGGCTGACAGAAGCTCGACATCCTCAGCCTTATACGGCCGGCGCGGCTTTGATCTGCCTTCAGAAGCTCAGTAACATTGGAGCGGGATACCTTGAGAACGTCCGCGACGGTCTTCATCGGCACCATGCTTCGGCAACGAGAGCTGCCGCTATTTTTTGAACCTGTGAAAAAGCGTCGCGGAGAACCTCGACCTCCATCCTTGCGGCCCAGCATGTGCTCCAACTCGGGAACGCGCTCCTCGAACTTCCTGACCGCAGAATTGCCGACGACCGGCTCATCGTAATCTAAGACAGCCGTTCCTCAATCACTGAGAAGTCTGCCCCATCGATACAGAAGGCGTGGCGCAACTCCATGACGCCGGGCGGCCGACGAAACCGTATCGCTCAACTCCAAACTCCCCATGATAATCTGCAGCTTCTGCTCGGTTGTCCACCCCCGTACCAGGACGTCGCCAGTGATCACTGTGTTTCGGCGTGGAATATTGGACGCCGATAAGGGGTCAACATTCCGCGCCGATTGACAGTGATCACTCCATGCGTCGACAGTCGGTAGACATAAGCTTGTCCTCAAGCCTGTGCTTACTGCTTATGCCGACTGTCCGGTCTAATTGAGGCACTTCAGTTTCAAGGGGCAATTCCAGATGTCAAGCTGGTGACCCTCGCCCCGTGAAAAACTTGCACCGGAGCGCGACCGGACTTGTATCTGAAACCATGCGAACCGGCGAGAACTCAAGCCACACGACGCTGCGGGATTTGTTCTTCCTTGCCGCGATTTTCAGAGAAATTGAAACGATTTACCGCTTCACTCAAGAGGCGCGCTTCATCTCGAAGCGATACACTTGCCGCAGTCGTTTCCTCAACCATGGCTGCATTTTGCTGTGTAACCTGATCCATCTGGTTTATCGAGCTACTGATACTTTTCAGGCCAACGGATTGCTCGTCCGCTACCACAGAGATTTGCCTTACATTCTCATTTATTGCTGTGATCTGCGCTGTGATCCTGCTCAAAGCGCGGCCGGCTTCTCCGACAAGTCCGACCCCCTCTTGTACCTGCATCGCAGACGAATTAATCAGCACTTTGATGTCCTTCGCTGCTGCAGCTGACCGTTGGGCTAGTTCACGTACTTCCTGAGCGACGACGGCAAAGCCTTTCCCAGCCTCACCCGCACGTGCCGCCTCTACGCCAGCATTCAGGGCAAGGAGATTTGTTTGGAATGCGATCTCATCAATGACGCCTGTGATACGGGTAATCTCCAGCGACGATTGGCTAATGCTCTCCATCGACTGGACCGCGCACTCGACAATATCGCCAGTCGTAACTGCATCCTTGGTGGCAGCGCTGACGCTTGACGCAGCAGCGGAAGCTCTCGTCGCGCTTGCTTGGACCTGTTCCGTAAGTTCTGCCATCGCGGCGGCGGATTCTTCTAAGCCTGCCGCTTGCATTTCAGTCCGTCGCGCCAAGTCGGTCGCACTTGAGCTAATCTCCTCTATCCCTGCGTTGATATGACTTACGCCCCTGCCAACCACGCGGATTGTCTCTTCTAAGCTGGACAAAGCCGAGTTGAAGTTGACCCTGAGCTCGGCATATTCACCTCGGAACTCTTCCCGAATTCGGCAGGTAAGGTTACCCTGCGCAAGGTCCTTCAACGCTTCCCCGACCACACGCACTACGAGGCGCTGTTCTTCAAGCGCGTCCGCGCGAGCGGCCTCGGCGGTAGCGCGCTCACGCGCGTTTGCCTCTCTCACATTAGTCGCCTCTGTTTCCGCACGCTCTCCTTGGATGAGGGCATGGCGTAGCTTTTCCAACGCGGTTGCGACCGCTCCCATCTCATCCGATCGACGTGTATCTTTGGTTGATTCACTATAGTTCCCAACGGCCAACGCTTCTACAACTTTGACCAAACGCCCAATTGGACGGGCAAGCATTATTCTTGTCGTAACAAATAAGACGAGCGCTATTATAAATACTACAAAAAAGCCTGCCGAGACCATTAAGGTAATTTGTTCGTTCACCGCAGAGGCAATTACCGAAGTCGGAACGTCGACGCAGACAACCCACCGGACATTCAAATGCGGCACTTCGAAAGGAAGTAGGACGCGGGTGTAATTGACCCCATCGACCTCAACGTCTTCTACAATTCCAGTTTTCTGCTCGGTGATCGCCTCGGACAGTTCCTTTTGGCCTAATCCATCATAATTCTTTGTTGTTTGGTCCGCACTGGGCGCTACGATCCACCGTTTTGCCTGGGAAATAACATATACTCGCCCTGACCCGAATGGCCTTTGTGCGCCAAGCTTGGCGGATAGCGCCGTTAGGTCTACGTCCATACCAGTCACACCAATAAGGCGATCTGCACTGACGACTGGATACGAGATCGTGGATAAGAGGAAAGATCCTTGCGCGTCGACCCAAACGTAGGGCTCCGTTAGGTGGCCCTGCCGGGACTTGGAAGCTACGTGGTAGTATTCAGCGCTATAATCGAGGGCGACTGGTGCCATCGATAGAGTCCCGCCGGGCTTTGTCCACGTAGGCGAAAACGCGCCATTACTTGCTGATCCAAGCGTCGTGTTTCCCTTGAACTCTGCCGCCTTTCCGTCAAAAGCGTTGGGCTCTTCCATGAACCAGCTGCTGAAAACGATAGTGGCTTGCGCTGTAGCACGTAGCATGTCGATCACCGCAGCACGATCAAGATAGTCTTTTTCTCTGCCTTGGCCGATCAAAGCTGCCATCGTGGATGTCGGAGCCGATAACGCTGTCATTTCCGCTGAAATGTCATTTGCCAATTTTGCAGCTTCGAGTTTAGCCTGCTGGACGGTCAGATGCTCTATCCGGCTCTTCGTAACCAAAACAAGGATAGCATTTGATAATACTAAGACTAGGGCTATCGCGGCAGCAGTAACAGCGATTAGCTTCAAAGCAAGAGACCGTTTCGTGCGCATTTTTGTAACCACCCCAATCTAATGAGCGAGAGTTTCAGTCAAACCAAGTCTAGCATTCTCCGCACACCGGTCGACCAGCACGTCTTGTTTGCCAATCGTGCGGAGGACAGCCGTTGCGTGCACCGAAGGAATAAAATTGCGCATCTACTTGTGACATCGATAGTCACGGATCAATACAAGGCCGTTGCATGGAACAAGGCGCGTCCGTTTCCAGGTGCACGACCTGTCGTATTCGCTTCCGGCGTCCACGCTCTTTTTATAACATGGAATAATTATCGTCGAGTTAAGACGAGACTCATTAGTTCGCTCAATCCTGGCAAAAGCCGCAGCGCCCCGACGTATTTATGAAGGTACCGGGTGAACCTGTTCCGAGATTAACAGACGCAAAACCGGTCCGACGCTGTGGATAGCGACTGATGGCCGTCCGCCGGTCTTCGAAGGACGATTAATGCGCGTGGCGTTATTGCGCACAGGCTTTTGACGACCGCGTTTCAAATCATGCGCAACGAGCGCCTAGCGCCCAGCGGGGCGGTTGCTAATGGCAGGAAACCGCATCGTTGATGACATCCCTACTTCCAGATGATGTATTGGCGAACAACGCAGGACTTGTCCGCTCCGCTTCGGAAGAAATGAAGATTACGAGCCGAAATACGCTCTCTGACAAAGACAAACCCCAGCGAATGACTCCGGGATAAAGTTCAGTTAAGATTCATTGGGCAGTGACGGCCACCCTAAGGTCTAAGAGACCTAATCAATTAGCCAAGCGATACATTGAAATATAGTCGAACCCGCAGGAAGAGAGGAAGAGAGAAACCGGGCGCTGTTGATTGTATGCATTTGGCGAGCAAATTGCACGCCGGGTTGCTGTACCGGCGTGCTGCGAAGACTCGATGTCTACATTCTAACCTCTGACCAAATCGCGCCATACAGCTTTTGGATCGCGGGTGGGCAGGTCGTAGCCCAGTATCCCGCGCCTTTCAAATTGTCCGGAATTAGAAACTCCGGCGCTGAAGCAATTCCGCTCTTCATGAATTGATCCGAGCCGTCAATTCCATTTGCAAAGTTGGTGAAATCCGACTCAAGAGCGATGTTCTGCGGATCCATAATGAAATTGATGAAAAGCTTCGCGTTTTCCAAGTTTGGGGCGCCGGCTACAACGCCAATGTTATCCATCCAATACGGGAAGCCTGTTTGCGGGTAACCAAACGCGATATCTTTGTTCTGCAAGCGCTCCTGTAGAGCAACTCCATTCCAATCAGCCGATGCAGCGTAATCGCCTTTGATCATGGGTTCACGTGTCATATAGTCCATAGAGATCCAATGCTTCTTCGCCTCGAGAAGCTTATCCCTCACCTTCATCAGAAGGACTTTGTCATCGGTGCAAAGCTCTTTCCCGCCCAGATAATGGATCGCGAGCCCCATTATATCCAGCATTTCGGGCTGTACGTTGATTTTCCCCTTAAGTTCGTTTGGCGGATCAAATATAATCGCCGCTGTATTTATATCGCCTTGATATACTGACGTGTTCACACTGACTCCGACGACATTTATGAGCCATGGTGCTGTATATGCCCGACCCGGATCAAAAGGCACATCCACCCATTGCTTATTCACGTTTCGAAAGTTTGCCATTTCATTTGGATTTGACCTAAAAAGTAACCCCTCCCTAATGAAAATCGGGGTGTATGTAGATGCTCCAACAAAAAGATCGAACCCATGTCCACCAGCCTTTAATTTTGCCAAGGCGGTATCGTTTGTATCGTACTCCGAGATTGTAACCTTTACGTTGTATTCACTCTCGAATTTTTTGATCATTTCTGCGCTTGTGTAGCCACCATACGTATAAATGTTGAGTTCTCCATCCGCGTAGGCAACTTCACTTGCGAGGACTGTCGTCAAGGCAGCGATCAAGGCGGTTTTGGTTATCATGATATTTCCTCCCTATTGGCGGATGTCACCTTACACCGATCACAGGGCTAAGAAAAATTAATTAATCCAAATAGGAATTTTTTGGTCGGCCCGGGTCTCGCATTGGACGCGTCTGCCGAAAGTCTGATGCCAGCCGGCGCGGCATCTTAATCTGAAGATCAAGCAGTTTGAACTCGCGTCGGAGGATAACGAGCCTCTTGCGCGGAAGCCGATGCCTGCTACCCGCAGTGGGATGACGCACTTGGTAGACCGAAGCGCAGACCTCTGCCGGATGGCCCGCAACCAGAGCCGTGTTTGCGCCGAACCTCAGTTTAACGATCTACTGCCACGTCATTCCTCAAGGTGGATGATAAGGTGGGTGCTTCGTCTTGCAAAAGAACCTTTCGACTGTGTTGCACTGCCACATCGCGGCTTTAGAGAGGCCGTTGGTGGAAGTGCTTTCCGACCGGATGAAGACGCCGCTATCGGCGAAGTGAAGCGCCCCGGCTTTGCTGGAGACCCCAACTCGTGAGAAGTAGGGTCTATGACAAGCAAGACGACGAACAAATTTTCTCCTGAAGTCCGCGCCCGCGCTGTTCGAATGGTGGTCGAGCATGAAGCGGAGCATCCTTCGCGATGGGCGACTGTGTCTTCCATTGCCGCCAAGATCGGCTGCTCGGCACATACGCTCAATGAATGGGTGAAGAAGGCCGAGGTAGACAGCGGCAAGCGTGCAGGTTTGCCGAGTGACGTTGCCGAGAAGATGAAGGCTCTGGAGCGGGAGAACCGCGAGCTTCGTCAGGCGAATGAGATTTTACGCAAAGCCTCGGCGTATTTTGCCCAGGCGGAGCTCGACCGCCCACTGAAGCGATGATTTCCTTCATCGACGAACACCGTGTCGATACCGGATCAATACTCCCCAGAAGTGCCGTTTGAATCTTCCCCAGTTTAGCGTTGCCGCCGGTCTTCCGGGGCGCCCGGAGCGACATGGCCATGAAGATCGAGATACGCCGGGTGTTCAACGAGGTCTTCCAGGTCTATGGCGTGCGGAAAGTCTGGCGACAGTTGCAGCGAGAAGGCTTCGATGTCGCTCGCTGCACCGTCGCACGGCTCATGAGAATGATGGGACTTCAAGGCATCATTCGCGGCAAGCCAGTCAAAACCACCGTGTCGGACAAGTCCGCTCCATGCCCACTCGACCGGGTGAACCGACAGTTCTTCGCTCCAGCGCCGAACATGCTGTGGTTATCCGATTTCACTTATGTCGCGACCTGGCAGGGCTTCGTTTACGTGGCCTTCGTCATTGATGCCTTCGCCCGCCGCATCGTCGGGTGGCGGGCAAGCCGAACGGTCCATGCGGCCTTTGTCCTCGATGCCCTCGACCAGGCACTTCATGATCGGCGGCCCGTCCATCGCGGCGGACTGGTTCACCATTCCGATCGCGGCTCGCAATACGTGTCCATTCGCTATTCCGAGCGGTTAGCGGGCATCGAGCCTTCCGTCGGAAGTGTTGGCGACAGTTATGACAACGCTCTCGCCGAAACGATCAACGGCCTTTACAAGGCCGAGGTCATCCATTGACGGGGACCGTGGCGCAACTTCGAAGCCGTGGAGTTCGCCACGCTCGAATGGGTCGATTGATTCAATAACCGCCGCCTTCTCGAGCCAATCGGAAACATTCCGCCGGCCGAGGCGGAAGAACGATACTATGCCATGCTGGACGCACCGGCTATGGCCGCATAACTTAAACCAAACGGTCTCCGGCAAAGCCGGCGCGGTTCAAAGGCCAGAGAGAAGGCATCGTCTACAATCGCACTCTCATCGAACTGCCCGCCCCTAGGTGTCCACCCGCTTTGCGTCTCCCTGTCTCTTAATCCCTCTCAATCGAGTGGTACCACCGCTGGAGTTTTAACGCAGGGTCAGGCTAGGTCATGCAGCGAATTCTGGGTCCGAGCGAAACATCCTAGTGGATTGATCGCGACAAAAGAGTCCGATTTTGGATTCCCATCGGTTGTCGAATGTGCGACGGTCCAGCATGCGCTCCGGTATTGCATTTGACGTCACCGCCGCCGACAGGGCCCGGCTCGAAGCCATCGTTGCCAACCGCGGTTCGCCGCAGAAGCATGCGTGGCGAGCGAAGATCATCCTGATGAGCGACGACGGCTTGGGAACGGTGGCCATTATGGCGGCGACCGGCAAATCGAAGACCTGCGTCTGGCGATGGCAGGAGCGGTTCATGGCCGAAGGTGTGGATGGCCTTTTGCGCGACAAGAGCCGCCCGCCCGGCATCGCTCCACTCGATCCGGCACTGGTCGAGCAGGTGGTCGCGCTGACGTTGGAACCGCCCAGGCAGGAGGCCACGCACTGGAATCGCGCGATGGCAAAGGCCGTTGGGATCGCGGCCTCTTCCGTCGTCAAGATCTGGCACGAGCATGGTCTTGCGCCGCACCGCTGGCGCCGCTTCAAACTGTCAAATGACAAGGCTTTTGCCGAGAAACTGCACGATGTCGTCGGGCTCTACGTCTCGCCGCCGGCCCATGCCATTGTCCTTTCCGTTGATGAAAAAAGTCAGATCCAGGCGCTCGACCGGACGCAGCCGGGCCTTCCATTGAAGAAGGGTCGGGGCGGCACGATGACCCATGATTACAAGAGCCATGGCACCACCACCTTGTTTGCTGCCCTCAATGTTCTCGACGGCTCGGTGATCGGCCGCAACATGCAGCGTCACCGGCATCAGGAGTTCATCCGTTTCCTCAACGCGATTGAGGCGGAACTGCCGAAGGATAAGGCCGTCCACGTCATTCTCGACAACTACGCGACCCACAAACAGCCGAAGGTCCGCGCCTGGCTGGCAAGGCATCCGCGATGGACCTTCCACTTCGTTCCAACATCATGTTCATGGCTGAACGCCGTCGAGGGCTTCTTCGCAAAACTGACACGCCGACGGTTGACGCACGGCGTCTTCCACTCCGTCGTCGACCTGCAGGCGGCCATCAACCGGTTCATCAAAGAGCACAACCAAGAACCGCGCCCTTTCGAATGGAAGGCAGATCCCGAGGAAATCATTGCCGCCGTCAAACGGGGGCACCAAGTGTTGGAATCAATCCACTAGCGTCCGGAATAGTCACGGCGACGACCGAAGATGTGATTGGGCCGACACCTGGAACCTAGAACAGCCGACTTGGGACCGGAGCTGAACGACCAACCTTCGCCAGCTTCGTCTAATTTTTATCAATCTGCTTGATCAGGTTACCCATTGACTGATCAAGCTGTTCAAAGCATAGCGAGTATGTTCCGGCACCGATGATCGGCATTAAGCTTTCGAGGTGATCTCGGCCTTGCCCGGAGATAATAAGAATTCTGCAAGATGGTATCCCTCCGGCGTGAACCGCCTTGCGAGGTTCCGCGTCTCCCGTGAGTCTGCGCTCTTAAGAGTGGACTTAGGAGCGCATTGAGAACCCAAAACTGGACAAAGCTTGGGGCCAAGATCACTTCCAACGCCAGTTTAATCCGGCACAGGCGCTCTGAGGCCGGCGGTCAAGAACGCCGTTAGGTGCTTAAGCATCTCGTCTTTGCCGACTACACCTAGTTGACCGTCAGTTAGATCGTTCAACCGACCAAGATCATTCAACATGAACAGATAAGTGCCAACCAAGAACGCCATGCGTAGGCTGATAATGTCCTTCGGTATATCAGGGGTGAGGAGAGCTATCTCGTTGACAAATCGCTTAACGGATGAGTCGTAGACTTCGCGGCGGAGGCGAAAGGAATGCTCAGCCGGTTCAGCGTGAAGACGCGCCTGCAATCTGACGAACGCGGCACCCGCAGGGCCGCTGTGTTTCATCTCCCATTGAGGAGCGAGATAAGCGAGCACGATGTCCTCGACGCGCAAGCTCGTCGGACGGGCGAGCACCTCGTCAAGCAGTACATGTCGCCTCCCCGATAGCAATGCCCCGCGCCGACGATAAACCTCGTCGAACAGGTCCTCTTTGCTGCCAAAGTAGTACCGGATAAGAGCTTGGTTGACACCAGCTCTGTTGGCAATATCGCGCATTTTCGAGCCAGCGAACCCATCGTCTGCGAAGATCAGTTCGGCAGCATCTAAAATTAGATCTCTATAATCAATCCCAGGCTTCGGCCGCCCAGGTTTGCGCCTTCCCTTGGAGGCTTTCGCTTGTTGTAGCATCACTTCTCCGCCCATTCGATGCACCAAAATATTAGTGAATTAAGGATGCGGATAATTAATTAACGGGGGAACTCGCCTAAGACAATGGGTAGTTGGCAGATCAGCTGTTACCCAACGAGCAACTGATTTATCGGCAGACCGCACGAAGCGGCCTGCCGACTCAAGTTTCCGCGGGCTACATTTTCAACTCTGTCCAAATCCTGCCATAGATTTGTTGAATTTCGGGAGAACAGGTCTCATTCCAGTATGAAAGACCAGCCAAATTCTCCGGCACCACGAATTCAGGTGACGTGGTCATTTCCTTATCCATGTACTGCTCTGAGCCGTCGATGCCATTGGGGTACTTGATATAGTTTGACAACATCGCCGCGTTTTGTGGATCCATCATGAAATTCATAAATAGCTTGGCGTTGTCGATATTTTTCGCATCAGCGAGAATAGCAAGGTTATCCATGGCCAATCCATAGCCGGTTTGGGGATAGCCATATGCAATGTCGGGATTGCGCTGCCTTTTGATAAAGGCCGGCCCACCCCAGTCACTCGTCACCGCAAAGTCACCCTTTACCATCGGATCGATAGTATTGTAATCCATGGAAATCCAATGCTTTTTTGCTTCCAGCAGTTTATCACGGACCTTTTGCAGAAGGGCTTTGTCGTCGGTGCAAATCTTGTCGCCTCCAAGGTAGTGGATCGCCAGGCCCATAACGTCCATCATCTCGGGAATAATGTTGATCTTGCCCTGTAGTTCGGCGGGAGGATCAAATAGCAGCGCCGCCGTGTTGATGTCGCCCTTATAAATTGAGGTATTTACGCTAAGGCCGACCGTTGCCCACTCCCAAGGGATACTATACTCGCGGCCGCGATCGAAACTGACATCAATCCAGCGCTTATTAACGTTCTTGAAATTCTCGAGCTTGTTAGGTTCGGACTTCAACAACAAGCCCTCTTGGATGAAGATTGGGATATATGTGGATGCTGCGACGATCATGTCGAAGTCGTTTCCACCGGCCTTCAGCTTTGCCAGCGCCGTATCGCTACTATCGTACTCCGAAAATGTCACCTTGACGTCGTATTGTTCCTCGAATTTCTTGATCATCTCAGGGCTCCAAAGATCTCCCCAGCTGTAGATGTTCAAGATACCTTCTGCGGAAGCCGGAATTGATGTGAGTAGCACCACACCTGCGGCGATTGAGACTGCCATTCTATTCATGCCTGTTCCCTTTCTGTTTATGTTCATTTTATTACTTGCGCTGTCGCCCAAGTAAATAAGTCGCCACGACGAATAATATAGATACAAGTATTAGCGCCGTGGAGATTGCGTTGATTTCAGGTGTTACTCTTCGCCGGAGCTGGCCGAGCATATATGTGGGTAGAGTTTCTTGCCCGGCGGATTTCACGAACTCTGTAATGACTACGTTGTCGAGCGAAATGACGAAGGCGAGCATCCAGCCAGAAAGGAGGCCCGGCCAAAGCTGTGGCAGTGTGATGTGTCGAAAGACTTCCACTGGCCGGGCGTAGAGATCTGCACCGGCCTGCTCCAAACTCAAGTCCATCCCCTTAAGCCGCGCTCTAACCGGCATGTAGGCGAACGGAATGCAGAATGCTGAATGTGCGACGACAAGATAGAGCATGCCCGTGTAACCAGTGGTCACTTTTAGCACCGAAAAGAAGCTCAGCAGCCCGACCGCGGTCACTATTTCCGGGACCATTAGCGGCTGATTGACCACAGCAAGTGCCAATCCTTGTCCTTTCCACGGACGCGTTCGCGTAGTCGCTAGGGCGAAAAGAACCCCACTTGCCGTAGCGACGGTTGCGGCGACAGCTGCGAGTGTCAGAGAACGAGCAGCCGCCTCCTTTACTGCCGCGTTCTGCCATGCCGATGCGTACCAGCGGAACGAGAATCCCTCCCAGATGGAAAGAGCCTCGCCCGCATTAAAAGAGTACATGATCAATAGCACGATGGGCATATATAGTATCAGGAAGCATAGCATCGCGACTAGGTTAATGCCCGGCATATGACGAACGTTGAACGTTTTAGCCATTGACGCCCTCCTCCTTTTCCGTGGCACGCACGAAGACGATCATCGCAATTCCGACGATTATTAAGAGGGTCAGCGAAAGTGCCGAGCCGAGCGGCCAGTTGCGGAGTGCACTGAACTGCATCCCAATGAGGTTGCCCAACAACAGTTGTTTTCCTCCGCCAAGAACTGTCGTTATGACATAGTCGCCGAGACAAGGGATGAGAACCAGAACCACGCCGGCGACGACACCAGGCTTAACAACAGGCAAGATTATTTCGCGCATAATCTGAAATGGCCGGGCATACAAATCGTATCCTGCCTCCACTAAACGAAAGTCGAATCGCTCCATTGATGAGTAGATAGGAAGCACCATAAGCGGCAGGTAAACATATGTCATACCGAGCATGATCGCGGTCTCGGTATAGAGTATTTGGACTGGCGAACTGATTATTCCCAAGCCGACGAGCACGTTATTGAATACGCCCTCGTTCCGGATCAGTTGCATCATTGCGAAGGTCCGAATGAGCATGTTTGTCCAGAACGGCAACATTATCAACGTCAACCAGAAATCGCGGCGATGCGGTGGGCGAGTCGCGATGAAGTAGGCGGCAGGAAAACCAAACAGAAAAGTTAGGAGCGCAGTCATAATCGAAAGTTTTATTGACCGCCAAAATACCACCAGGTGTTCCGTCGCCCAATTGACTTCGTTAGTGAAGAAATCTCGCTTTAGGACGACATTCACCCAGCTCTCGGTTGAGAACGTCCAGTCGATCCCTCCGTATTCCCCGGGAGTGAGGAAGGAATAGATAGTTATCAATACGACGGGGATGATTGCGGCTAGGAGAAGAATCAACAATGCAGGTGTAATCAGAAGCGCTTGCGCCTTTGATATGGTCGGTCGTTTCACGGAGGGATGCATGGTTAGTCTCCCAGAATCTGGGCCGCGCCGTCACGCAAGCGGATGCCGACGCGATCGCCAACAGAAATAGCTTCGGTCGACGAGTCTGCATTTTGCGTTCGCGTGACAAAAACTCCGCCTTCGCGCACGCGGACGTGATATGCGGTACCAGTGCCAAAATAGACAATGTTCATCAACTCGCCGTCGAGATGACCAGCCCCAGCCGGGACGATCTCAGCATGTTCTGGCCGCACCGCCAGCGTTACCGGGCCAGCGCGCGACCCATCCTTCGGTGCTCGCGCTCGCAATCGTATACCTGGTTCGAATTCGATACAGGCGTCCCTACCGTCAACAGAAGATAAATTGACTGGAAGGAAGTTGGTTTCGCCTATGAAATCGGCAACGAAGCGATCTGCCGGTTGATCATATATTTCTCGTGGCAGGCCGATCTGCCGGACCTTACCGGCACTCATAACCGCAATACGGTCCGACATCGTCAGCGCCTCTTCCTGGTCATGGGTGACGAAAACGAACGTAATGCCGGTTTGCGTTTGCAGGCGCTTGAGTTCGATCTGCATTTCCTTGCGTAGCTTGAAGTCCAGCGCGGATAAGGGCTCGTCCAAAAGCAGAACCTTCGGGTGGGGAGCCAGGGCACGGGCCAGAGCGATGCGCTGCTGCTGCCCGCCAGATAACTGGTTAGTCAACCTGTCGGCCATGCGGGTCATCTGCACAAGTTCCAACATTTCCGCGACAGTTCTAGCAATCTCATCCTTTGGCTTACGCAGCATTCGCAGTCCGAAAGCAATGTTCTGCGCGCAGGTCATGTGCGGGAAGAGGGCATAGGATTGGAATACAGTGTTTACAGGTCGTAGATACGGGGGTTTGTTGATCAGATTCTCCCCGTCGAGCGTCAATGTACCGCTCGTAGCGAAGTCAAAGCCGGCGATCATACGAAGTAGCGTCGTTTTCCCACAGCCAGACGGTCCAAGAAGTGTGAAAAATTCGTTTTTTCGGATCGTCAGGGATACACTATCCAACGCTGTGTAGGCGCCTGCCCCCACCCCGTAGACCTTGCTCACATCTTTGATTTCGATCATATTCCACCCAATTTGCTGCGTTCCCGGAACGTTTTTTGTCATCAAGGCGTCCACAGTGCGTGTAACACCTCTCATTTTAGCGTTTAAGCATACACCCTATCGCGCCATTTCAGATCATTTCAGCCCTAATAGGTGTTTTGTACGGCGCACATTCATTGCATAGCGGGTGCGGCGATCTAGCGATGCGCTCGTAGAGAGCCCAGCCAATTCATGACGTCGACAGCATCGGTCACATCGGCGTATTTTTGCTGAATATCGTACAGACTTGCATCATGCGGTGACTGCGCCCGATCGGCGCAACAGTCGCGCGGCACCAGAACGTTGAAGCCGGATTGTACAGCGTCAACGACCGTTGCCCGCACGCATCCTGACGTCGTTGCCCCCGTTACTACGACGGTATCGACACATGCAGCCGTCAGTAGCGAGGCAAGTGAAGTGCCGTGAAATGCCGAGGCACCTTTCTTAGTTAAGATCAGATCTTCCGGTCGAACCCCGGTAGTTTCATCGATCTCGACCAGACGGCTGCCCTCAAGCAACGCCGACATACCCGACGCCTTCCTGAGCCAGGCAACGTTACCCACCTCACTTGGATGATATGAGATTGTAGTAAAAATCACGAGATATCCAGCGTCGCGCGCAACATCCGCTATACGGCGCGTCATCGCGATCTCGGTGCTCATATCAGCCGCAGTTGGGTACTGTTTATCGGTGAACCCGTACGTGAAATCGACAATCACAATCGCGGGACGCGAACCCCGCTCCACTGGTCGGCCGAAACCAGCCGCTTCGTATACTTCTTCCTGCGACATCGCGCGTCTCCTACTGTGTCCGAGATGCACCGCATTTTGAGGTGCATCTCGGACTTGATCTTTATCGTTCCATTTTCATGTCCGGCACGACGATATCCCCATCGATGACGATCGGTGCGTCATCAAGGAAGAGCGAGCAGTTGCGCATCGGGATGTCGAGGTGGCAGTGTGTGTCGTTTGGACCGCCAAGCTCGTTATTAGGGCCGGTCGAGAACATAACGTTTCCGTAGAACGAACGCGGCTCCATGCCCATGCCGCCTGGAAAGGCGCCCGGCACGAAGTTATGCCATTTTGCCTGGGGGTTCATGCCCCAGCCGACATGGCTCATGCCGTAACCTTTCGGATCCGCGAAAGACTGCATGTAAGACTTGACGATTTCGGCATCGAGGCCGCCACGGATGTCGGTGATCCAGCCCTTCTCGATTGTGTAAATGATGGGCTCACGCACATAGGTGTTTTGCGGCAATAAGATATCGCCCGGCGCGACTACGATCTGGCCGTCGACGCCATCGTCGTCGCCGCCGGTGAAGACAAAGCCAGACGGCCAGTGGTCCCACCGGCCTGGTTGGTCCGTGCACGCGTACTCCGTGATCGTGGGATAGGTGTTCAGCTTGTATGTAACGTCGGTCCCGTGCTGCGACGTGATCCGCATAACCTTGGCTCTCGAGAGGATCTCGCCACCAATTTCCACCTTCTCCCGCAGTTCCTTGTAAGGAAGCATGCGAGCCAGAAGTTCAGGCGGCTCAACCGCTGTCAACACGCGCGTACCGGCGGCCTGGATCGCCATCTGCTCCGGTGAGAACAGCAGGAAGATGCAGTCGATCAACATGTCGCAGTTCTTGAGGGCCTCAACGGCATCTGGCATCGCGGCAAGACCGGTGACGCCAACATTCCAGCCACCCGTCGGCAAGGGCGCCGGCAGGCGCATGTGGTACATGTTCGCGCCAAGACGTTGGCCAGCGGCAAGAAACGCATTTGCATAGTCCAGTCGTTCATTGCCCTGCGTGAGCACGACAAGGCGCTCGCCGTCGCGCACGCCGGACATCTTCAACTGGTGGAGGCAGATTTCGGTGAAACTCGTGTGGTCCATTGCTCAGAATCCCTTTTTTTGAAAACTATGCTGCAAAGTCCATGACTGCGGCGAGAAAGCCCTCCAGGTCGTCCCACGGGATCATGTGCCCCGCGCGCTCGACCGTTCGCACCTCGACTGCCGGTACGAGGCGCTTGATCTCCTCGACATCGGCCGGCTCTATAACCGCTGCACCGCCTGCTACCACCAGGCGCATCGGTAGGCGGAGCGCAGGCAGATCGGCGTGGATGTCATCGGAGTGAAACCCGTCGAAGGCGGTGCGGATCGCGTCCAGTTGGCAGGTGTGCAGCCACTCGGCACGAAGGGCGAGCTGTTCTTCGCTCCAGCTCGGACAGAAATGTTTCATCTCCTCCGGCGAGCAGCCGCGCTGGGCGAGCAGGATCGAGTCCTCGTACCAGCTCCATGATGCCGGATAACCCCGTCGGCCTGGCCCACTGACGGGTGGATCGACCAGAACCAGCCCCGAGAAGCCCGACGGACACATGCGAGCGGCACGTATCCCGGTTCGCGCGCCCATCGAATGCCCGAGCAGGATCGGTCGGTCGAGGCTCGCCGCTTCAGCGACCCGAACGGCGTCCTCTGCCATGGCATCGAGCGAGAAGTCGAGCGCACCGCCTTGTGACAAGCCACGCCCACGCACGTCAAGCACATGCACGTCGAACCTTGCGGCCAGCCGTTCGGCCACAAAGCCCCAAGTGATGGCCGGCGACGTGATGCCAGGAATGAGCAGCACCTGCGGTCCCGGCCCCTCATAGTGGAGCAAGTGCTGGCGAATGCCGTTTGCATTAACGTTGTATCCCCGAGCCAATGCGCCCTCCCCTTAATAGGCACCGGAAAGCAGCGTGCCGCCACCCGGAATGCGCGTCTCGAGGTCGAGCGCCTTCAACAGCGACCACGTGGTGGCGATCGCCGCCGTCAAGACCGGTTTACGAGTCACCGCTTCCGCTTCGGAAACAGCCGCAAGCGAGGGCATCTGAACGCAGGCGGACAGCACGATGGCATCGACATCGCTCGTGTCCATCGAACGGACAATGCCGGGCAGCTTCATCGGATCGTGTGCGGCCACCGCGAGGTTGTCGGAAATTTCGAGCGCGCGCCATACGCTGACCTCGATGCCTTCGTTGCGGATGTAGTCCACAACGAGCTCAGTGAGCGGCTTCATGTAAGGCGCGACGAGCGCGATCTTCTTCGCGCCAATCGCCTTGATGCCCTCGACCAGCGCTCCGGCCGACGTCACCACCGGCGCCGGATTGCCGTTGTCGACCGTTGCCTTGTGCAGGCGCTCCTGCGACTGGCGATGATAGCCATGCCCCATTGCCATGATTGCTACCAGACAGGCATAACCCATCACGTCGACGCGCGCATCCGACAGTTCGAGCGCACACCGGTCGCTGTCCCTGTCCATGGCCTTCAATTCCTCGGCGGTTACATGCTTCATCCGCATGCGAGACGAGTGGAACGTGAAACGCTCTGGCGATACGAGCTCTCTGGCTCGCAACAACGCGGGTATCTCGGTTTCCATCGTAATGTTGGAGCTTGGAACGATCTGACCAATACGAAAGCGCTTCATTTGCAGGCCCCTTGTTTCGAGTAGGTTTCACCACATTAATTATTCAAAGAAAGAATTACAAGTCAAAAGTGGTTTGGGCCCATGAGGGACTCGACGCTTACCAAACCCACTGCCTGCGCCTTAAGCTCTAGTTTACCGCTCTTCTCACGTAACGTATTGTTTTCACCTAATTTTTGTCTGGATATGTGATTTCGCCGCGGGTGATAGAGCCGCGGCATGGAGTCGCCACTCGGGCCACAGAAAGCCGCGGTACCTTGATGACACTTGCCACGCATTTCAACTTAATATACCCTTGAATAATTACGTTCGAACCCACCTTGTTGGGGAGTGGCGGCGCGAGAGTGGCTGCTTAAGCGGCATCCGAGAGGCTATTCTCCAATCCGAACGCCCATTTGCATGGACGGTGATCCTTTTTTGCACTGGAGGAAGTGTTAGGCGCACAGTTCGGAGCCGAGATTTGGAGGGGGCGCTGTCTTTCATGTCGGCGAAGAGCGTGAAATACGCGCGTTGTGCGTGAGAGCCAAGAGGAGGTCAGAAATATGAAGCCGCAATTTTTCCACAGAATACCCGAGATGGAGAACGGTTATAGCATGTCCCTTGCCGTAAGGGCGGGCGACTATGTATTCATCGGCGGTTTGACAGCCACCGATAACGCAGGGAATGAACTATTTGCCGAGGACGCCGGTTCTCAGATGAAACGTATATATGAGATACTCGGAGAAGTGCTGCGAGAATTTGGTGGGACGCCTCAGGATATCGTAAGTGAAGTAATATTTTACAATGTTGGCGCGAAAGAATATACTGAACAGCTCTTTCCCCATCGGCAAGCATTCTATGGGCAACAAGGCCCCTCGGTTGTTGGCATGCAGGTGGTCGGTTTTATAAGCCCAGCAATTCGTGTGGAGACCACAGCCGTCGCATACCTGCCACGGTCGCGCGAGCCATGAACTAGCAGCGCGTTAGCCCCGAGGAGCGCCCGGCCCATCGGACGCCAGCGATCAGTTTTGTCAATGCTCTGGCCGCAGTCCGCTAGAAACAAGATCACGAGCCGCCAGTGTCGTCCAAGTTAGCGGCGACTAATTCAGCTCCATTTTGGTGCGTACCTGCAAAGGGCTGCCAATAGATCAAAGTCTTTCGAGATGCAGTCTCGTCAAAACGGGCTTGCTCCAGCTGATCGGTACGCCTGCCCATCTATAAGCCCGCCAAAAAGTCCAATAGGAGGAAAGAAAGGTGACAAACTTCAACATGCTAATAAACGGCCGTCTAGTGCCGGGTACCGGAGAAATGCCGGTCATCGACCCGTCCACTGCCGAAATGTTTGCGACAGCACCCTACGCCAGCACCACACAACTCGAAGAGGCTGTGAGATCAGCAAGGAACGCCTTTCCTGATTGGGCCGCAACATCGTTAGAGACCCGCCGCGCCTGCTTACTTCTACTGGCGGACAGGCTAGAGCAGGAGGTCGACTACTTTGCGCGGCTTCTTACGCGTGAGCAAGGTAAACCTCTGGCGGAGGCGACGTATGAGGTCGGCGCGACGATCCGCGGCATCCGCTATTTCGCAACGTACGAGACCTCACCGGAAATACGCAGCCATACGCGGGGCAAATATGAACTGCACCGCGTTCCGTTGGGTGTGATCGCTTGCGTTACGCCGTGGAATTTTCCGATGCTTCTCGCCAGCAATAAGTTCGGTGCCGCCCTGATCACCGGAAACACCGTGATTTTGAAACCTGCGCCGACGACGCCGCTAACCTCGCTAGAGCTGGGGCGACTTGCCGAAGGTATTTTTCCGCCCGGCGTCTTCAACGTAATCTCCGATCGAAACGATCTCGGCGCAAGACTCACCGACCACCCGGATGTTGCAAAGATCTCGTTCACAGGCTCTACAGCAACGGGCAAAAAGGTGATGGCTAGCGCTGCCGGCACGCTAAAACGGGTAACACTCGAACTCGGTGGGAACGATGCAGCAATTGTCCTGGACGATGTAGACATTGATCAAGTCATCCCCGGGTTGGTCTCCGCGGCATTTCTTAATGCCGGCCAAGTCTGCGTCGCGGCCAAGCGCATATATGTTGCAGGCTCGATTTATGATGAATTTGCCGCGAAGTACGCAATCGCTGTGCAAAAGCTGAAACTTGGCTGCGGCCTGGACGAGGACGTCAACCTTGGCCCTCTCCAGAACCTCGAGCAGTTCGAGAAAGTCAAAGAGTATCTCACCATTGCGGAAAAAGATGGCATCATCATCGCTGGCGGACGGGTAGCCAACAGACCAGGATACTTCATTGAGCCGACGGTCGTTCGCGACATTACGGACGGCTCGCGGCTGGTGGACGAGGAGCAATTCGGACCAGTGGCGCCGCTGATTTCCTTCACCGATGATGACGACGCCATCAGCCGCGCCAACGCGAGTCCATTTGGTCTCGGTGCGTCGATTTGGACCAGCAATCTTACGCGCGCGCGCGCACTCGCCATGAGATTAGAATCGGGAAATGTTTGGATCAACCAACACCAGGCACTCGCTCCGGATATTCCCTTTCCCGGAGCTAAGGAGTCCGGAATTGGACTGGAAGCCGGGCCGGAGGGTTTTCACGAATTCACACGCGTACAAATCCTCAACGCAGCTTAACTCATAAAAGTCGACGCAGGAGAAAGCACATGACAGAAAAGATATATGATGCAATCGTCGTAGGTGCCGGGTTTTCCGGTCTAGTTGCGGCACGGGAACTGTCGGCACAGGGCAGGTCGGTGCTGATTATCGAAGCCCGTCACAGACTTGGCGGCAGAACGCACGTCGTAAATTTCCTGGGTCGTCCCGTCGAGATAGGCGGTGCCGGCGTGCATTGGTGCCAACCGCACGTTTTCGCTGAGATGCAGCGCTACGGCTTCGGATTTAAAGAAGCTCCCTTAGCGGACCTGGATAAGGCTTACATGGTATTCGCGGACGGCCAAAAAATCGATGTGCCGCCTGCAACTTTTGACGAGGAGTATACCACCGCGTTCGAGAAGTTCTGCAGCCGCTCACGAGAGTTGTTCCCGCGGCCGTATTCGCCTTTGGACAATCACGAGGTCTCCAATCTTGACGGCGTGTCTGCCCGTGATCATCTCGAATCCCTTGGGTTGAACGAGTTGCAGCTAGCCTCCATGAATGCGGAGTTAACGCTTTATGGCGGCGCCCCAACCACTGAACTTAGTTACCCGAGTTTTGTTAAGTTCCACGCGCTTGCCTCTTGGGACACGATAACCTTCACTGACTCAGAAAAGCGATACCACGTGCAAGGCGGCACAAATGCACTTTGCCAAGCGATTTTCGATGACTGCCGCGCAGACTCTGAGTTTGGTGTGCCTGTGGAAGCTGTCGCGCAGACGGACAACGGTGTCACGGTGACTCTTGCGGATAAGAGGGTGTTTCGCGCGCTCACATGCGTGCTTACCTTACCGACCAAAGTTTACGCAGATGTTCGTTTCGAACCACCACTACCACCCGAAAAGCGCGCATTTATCGAACACGCCGAGATGGCTGACGGTGCGGAGCTTTACGTCCATGTACGCCAGAACCTTGGTAACACATTCACTTTCTGTGATGACCCTAACCCATTCAACGCTGTGCAAACTTACGCATATGATGATGAACTTGGGACGATCCTCAAGATCACGATTGGCCGGCAATCGTTGATTAACCTCGAGAATTTTGACGCGATTGCTGCCGAAATACGCAAAATCCACGGCGACGTCGAGGTACTTGAAGCGCTACCATATAATTGGGCAATGGATGAGTACGCCCGCACGAGCTACCCCGCCATGAGGAAAGGTTGGTTCTCTAGATACAAGGACATGGCAAAACCGGAGAACCGTCTATTCTTTGCTGGCTCTGCCACTGCGGACGGATGGCATGAGTATATTGACGGTGCGATAGAGAGCGGAATCCGAGTCGGCCGGGAAATTCGGCACTTTATGAAGGCGACCGCTTAATATTTATGCCTGGGCTCCGTGCTTGACGGAGCCCAGGCATAAGGGCCCCACTCTAGAAGGTCCCTATTTCATCTTGCGTTAACGTGTCACATTCTGCAAAGCAACTTTATTTGTCTGCCTCGATCGAGGCAATAATTTGCTCCACGATTTTCTTTGCCTTACCATTGAACTTTAGCGACTTAACTTCTTCCAAATTTGCTGGCTCTCCGGCAACGATCGCGCCGATCATGCCCATCGCAAAGTGCGGGGTGCACTGGTAGACGTACACGCCAGGGACATCAATCTTAACTGAAATCTGATTGTTGATCTTGCCATTCCATGGCATTGCCCCATCAGGAATGGCATTCTTGATAGAGGCGCTGTTGTGCCCCTTATCTTTCAGGATAAATGTGACTGTGTCGCCGGGCTGGACGTGTAGAACCCTTGGTTCAAACGCCATGACTGTTCCGTCGGCCGCTTTGTTTGTCATTTCCACTTGGTGATCTGCAGCCCACAATACAGTAGGAAGCAGGAGTGCAGACGCTGCAGAAAATACTATGGTGTGAAAATTCAAGAGTTCTTCCTTATGATTGTAAGAGCCGCTGGGCAACGGCTCTTAACTGTCGGCGCGCCGAGTTTCTATACTAACGACAGTTCCTTGATCGGTAGGGACCTAATCCTCGGTCCGCCAGCGTCAGCGATGGCGTTAACCAAGGCGGCAATCGTGATTGGAACGGCATCCTCCCCAACGCTCTGCGGCGAGCCCTCGCTTGGCAGCAGATTTATTTCGATCTCCGGCACCTGAGCGATGCGAAGGATCGGGTAATCATAAAAATTGTTCTGCTGCACCTGGCCGTTCTCCAAGGTGATCTCGCTATAGAAGGCGTTCGTCAAGGCGTACGAGATGCATCCTTCAAGCTGCTGCCTTACAATATCCGGATTGATGATAGTGCCAGCGTCGATGGTAATCGCGACCTTATCTACACGGACGGAGGCGTCCTTGATCGTTACGTCCACCACCGCCGCCTTCGAGGACGACTCGTAGCCAAGGTAATAAGCGGTGTCGCTCACCGCTATGCCTCGGCCCGAGCCATTCTTTGCGCGCCCACCCCAGCCAGCTTTCTCGGCAGCCGCATCGAGGACCCGACGCAGAGTCTTTGAGCGTGCGACTGCGATGTCGTACTGCTCAAGGTCCTTCGGGATGAGGGATGGGTCGAGCAACGCCCTATACAAATCAACGGAGTCCTTATGTGCCAATACCGCCAGTTCGTTGAGAAAGCCGAAGTTCATCCACAAGTGCTGCGTCAACCCCACCCCCCTCATCCATCCGAACGGAATGGGTGTAGTCTTGTCGCGTTGGTAGGCAATATGCATGTTAGGGAAGAAGAACGGAAAATGCGTTCCACCATAGGACTGTAACGCCGCCTGTGCGCTAGCGATCCGGCACGACCAGGTGTCGATGTTTCCATCTTCGTCGAGCGCACCTGCGAATTTCACGACTGTAAGCGGTGTATAAGTGCTGTGCTTGATGCATTCCTCTCGACTCCAAAGCACTTTCACCGGCGTTCCTGACATTGCTTTGCCGATCTGAACTGCCTGATAAACGAAGTCGTTCTGGACACGTCGGCCAAAACCGCCGCCGCACTGCATCAGGTTGAACTTTACGTTCTCCGGCGCCAAGCCCGTCAGTTCAGTCGCAATTCGATGCGCATCGTCGGCATATTGGCTCCCGGCCCACACGGTCGCTTTGGATTTCTCAATTAGTACTGTGCAGTTAAGCGGCTCTAAGGGCGCGGGATCCATGAAAGGAAAAACATATTCAGCTTTCAGTGATAGCTTAGCTTCTTTGATCCTTTTGCCGACGTCACCCGTCTCAACCAAGACAGGCAACTCACCACTTGCCTGCGTGGAAAGCGCTGTCTTCAACTTATCTGACGTCAAACCAGCATGGGATCCGCCATCCCACTCAATCTCCAATGACTCCAGCGCGGATTTGGCTTCCCACCAGCTATCAGCGACAACGGCGACCGTATCATCAATATTTACCGCCGCCGCCCAGAGATCGGGGTCCTCTCCATCCGGTACAGGCGAATTGTAGCCGACAAATCCGCCTTTAATTTGGACGATCTGAGGATTACCAGGCAAGTCCTTCAGTGCCTCGTCGTCGACCCGCACCAACTTACCGCCAAAGACAGGGGATTGCTGCACGGCGGCGTAGCGCATACCTGGCAAATCAATATCAATGCCGTAAACAATCTCTCCGCGTGTTGCAGGCACAGTACTTAAGGGGGATATCGGCTTGCCAATGAAGCGTCGATCGGCAACCGATTTGTATACGACCTTCTCAGCTAACGGAGGGGTCAGCTTAACCGCTGCTGCGGCAACGTCGGCATAATTTACGCTGCGGCCGCTCTTGCCATGGTGCACTTGATTCCCACCAGTCGTCAGCTCTTCCGTCGGGACCGAAAGGCGTTCTGCGGCCGCTTCAAGGAGCATGGCCCGCACTTGCGCTGCCGCGAGCCGCGAGGGTGCAAAGAGATAATGTGCGGACAAACTTCCAAGTGTCGTGGTCCAGACGTAGGGCGTGCCGCGAGCCTTGCTAATGGCGGGATCGTAAAATGCCACAGACATCTTTTCCCAGTCTGCATCCAACTCTTCGGCAAGCATCTGCGGAATTGTCGTCGTTACGCCTTGCCCTACTTCGGTTTGCGGAACCGTGTAGGTCACTGTGTTGTCCGGGTTGATGACGATCCAGGATAGTATTTCCACCCCTTCGGTTGCTGGCGCGGTACTTGACTGCGCGCCTGAGCGGGTAATCGGGAAGAGCACCGCCCCTGCAAGTGCTCCCGTGCCAAGTAGAAATGCGCGACGATTGACAGAGACGCTCATTGAGCTGCTCCTTTCAGCATAGCTGCAGCGGCATGAATGGCCGCGCGGATGCGAGGATAAGTGCCACACCGACAGATATTGGTGAGCTCCCTATCGATGTCCTCGTCTGTCGGCGAGGGGTTCTTGGCCAAAATATCGGATACGGCCATGATCATGCCGGACTGGCAATAGCCGCATTGCGGCACGGCATGCTTGATCCATGCCTGTTGAACCGGATGGGAATGATCAGCGCTCAATCCTTCGATCGAAGTCACCGATCCCCCCGCAACACTTTCGACGGTAGTTATGCAGCTTCTTACGGCCTCGCCGTTGAGATGAACGGTGCATGCACCGCACTCGCCGACGCCGCAGCCGAACTTCGTGCCCTTAAGCTTGAGGTAGTCGCGAACGACCCAAAGCAGTGGCGTAGCCGGATCGACATCGACCGAACGCGCGCTGCCATTAACAGTAAAATCGACTTTCATTTTTTTCACCTCCGGAGTGTGGTCCCGTTTGTCGCAGATCGTCTTTTGTGGCAGTTTGCCAAAATTATTCACAATAGTAAATACATTTGGTTCCTCTCTAAACGCGCGACGGATACGAATAGAATGGTGAAGAAGATAGGCATCGAAAATTCGACATTTGGCCCTACATTGACGGGATTAACGATTCCGGATAATTCCACACTCGCCTAAATTAAGTGCGTAAGCCTGTGGTCATGTGTGTTTCCATGAAACGGAATCAGGCTTTTAAAAACACGGAATGTGCATGCGCAAACAACCCCACCAGCGCCGCCGGCCTGGCCGCCCCTCGCATGATGGTGACCTTAAAGAGACTATCCTGGACCACGCCGAGATTGCTTTTGCGGAGCGGGGATACTCTGGGGCGAAGACGCGCGAAATAGCGGCGAATGCTGGGGTAAATCAAGCGCTTATCCGCTATTATTTTGGAGACAAGGAATCGCTTTTCGATGAAGTTTTCCGGCGGCGCGGGGGTATATTGTCAGGTACCCGACATGTTCTGCTCGACAAATTGCTGGAAGAGGCTGAGCGCCCAGCTGTCGAGGCAATCGTAAAGGCCTATCTGCAGCCCCAGTGGGACATGAAGTACAGCAACGAGAACGGCGCTTCTTTTGTACGCCTGCAAGCCCGTCTGCATGCCGAGCAAGAGGAGCACGCTCTCCGCCTACGCCGTGAGGTTTATGACGCCTCTGTTCGACGATACATTGACGCTCTCCAAACCGCGATGCCTGGCATACCGCGTGATCTTTTGAGCGTACGCATGGCGTTCCTAGTAGGCACCTACATGTTCATGCTGAACGACCTAGGCCGTATCGGCGACCTGACAGAAGGAAAGGTCTCATCGCTCAGTAAGGAGGCTATGCTCGAGAACCTCGTCGCCTTCCTCTCTGCGGGGTTACGGGCGCCGGCCAGCTAAGTTGATTGGCGTAGGCTACAATCGAGGACTGACGCGGGTGCTTAGCCACTCCGCATAGGCTGGCTGGCCCATTTCGAGAGGTTGATCTGGCACCCCCGCCAACGACCCGCCCAGAATTGGCGGATCGAGGGAGCATTCAAGGCGGAGCCGCGTCGGTCTTTCTCAGTGTCTGAGAACGACTTTTCCGCGAGCCCCTGCCGCCACCGCGTTATGGGCCGCACCGATCTGATCCAAGGTCAGGGTCTTGGAAATCGGGATCACCAGCGATCCGCTGACGGCGGCGACCAGCACTGTGTCGAGCATGGCCGCGTCGGTGCGGTGGTAAATTTCAAAGATCGTAACCCTGTTGCCGGCATTGGCGCCTTCGGGTACTGGAACGATGCTCGCAACCTTGCCGCCGTCGCGAACATTGCCGATGAGGTGGTCGGCCACCGGGCCAGCGGTGCTGATCGCATAGTCGAAGCTCGGGCGTGCGGTGGGAACCGTGATATCGAGCACCTCGCCAGCCAGTTCCTGACCTTCGTGCAGCCGTTCTGGCCTGACGCCGGCAACCGGCATTGCGCCGATCTCCTGGAGATATTGGATGGCGGAACGTCCGACCGTGCCAAGGCCGCCTGAAACGAGGACCCGGTCTCCAGCCTTAACGTCGATCGCCTCGACGGTCTGCCGGCCGGTAAGGCCTGCCTTCACCAACGAGGCACCCTGCTCGAAACTCAGGCCTGCCGGCAGTTTCGCCACGGATGTGGCCGGAACCACTCCGAATTCTGCATGCGCCCCTTTGCCGTTTGCCGCGAAGTCGGCGACAACCCGCTCTCCGACCACGAAGCCGGTCACGCCTTCGCCAAGTTCGGCGATGGTGCCGGCGGCGTCGCCGCCGAGCACTGCCGGCAGTTGAAGCGGAATGAATTGGGCCATGTAGCCCTGGCGGAGAATAAGGTCGAACGGATTGACGGCGGATGCCTCGATCTTGATCAGGACTTCGCCGGGTCCGGGGGCCGGTGTCGGAATATCCCCGATTTCGAACTGATCGACATCACCGTAGGATTTGAGAAGTGCGGCTTTCATTTGTGGCTCCATCTATCGTTTCGTGTGCGCGAGGGACCCGCCGCCCGACGGCAGCCAAGCCCCTGCGTTTCCGGATGGCGGCCGTCTCAGGCCATGGCGGAACGACGAGCGCTGTCGAGCGTCCACGCGCCACCGCCATTCGCGGCGATGAAGAGGAAGATAAAACAGTACAGGATCGCCGGCTCGCCCATATTCAGGGACGGCCAGAAGCCATAGGGCGTGTGGACCATGAAGTAGGCGATGGCCATTGTGCCCGAAGCAATGAATGCCGCGATGCGGGTCTGATAGCCGACGATCATCAGGATCGAGGTGATCACCTCGATGACACCGGCGATGATCATGATGGTCGGAAGCGGATAGGATACGCCCTGTACAGGACCCGGAAACTGAAGCAACTTCATCGTTGCGTGCTCGAGGAACAGAAGGGCCGCCATGATGCGCAGGGCCGTGAGGGCGTAAGGCGCCCATTTGCTGATATTGGTCATTGAGGTTCTCCAAAGAAGTTTTTGTCAGCGATTAGGCGGCGGAAGCCGCCTTCTTGAGCTCCATGTTTTCCTTCCAGAGCCTCATCGAAATTGCGAACACGCCATCGACGTAGTTCCGGTAGACCGTCATGCCGGCCGGATCGCGGCCCGTCTTGGCGGCAAAAAATTCAATGATGTCGTCGGATTCTGCGATGTAGCGGCCGGGCTCAAGCTGGGCGGCGGGAAAGCTCACCTTGTCGAGATGCGATTGAAGCTCCGCCCGGATCGTTTCCTCCTGCTCCGTGCCGGGCACGAAATTGCGGCTTTCGACTTCCGAGGCCAGTCCCGTTTCCAGAAGGAACAGGCGGACCTTGAGGCAGAAGGGGCAGTTTTCCTTGAGGTAGATGACCGGTTTGAAGGTTTCGCTGGTCATTGCGCGTCTCCATTTGATTGCGGGGCTGAGGGGGCGTGTCCGAAGCGGAAGCTCGATGCGGTGAGCCCGCCTCCGAAGTCTTTCTGGTGATAGGTGGTGGCGCCCGGTTCGTCCTCGGCGGCGCCGACCACCACCATCAGCGGGATGAGGTGGTCCTCGCGCGGATGAGCCGCGCGGGCAGCGGGCGCCAACTCCCATTCGATCAGCCGCTCGGTGCGCTTGTCGGATGGCGAATTGACCAGCGTCTCCTGGAGCCAGGCGTCGAAACGGCGGGACGGTTCGTATCCCCAGGTGCCGCGCATGGCCGACAGGTTGTGATAGCTGAGACCGCTACCGATAATCAGGACGCCTTCATCACGAAGGGGAGCGAGCGCCCGGCCGACATTGATGTGCAGTGCCGGATCGTAGCCCGCATCCAGCGAAAGCTGGACCACCGGAACATCCTCGTCCGGATAGAGTGGCTTCATGATGCTGAAGGTGCCGTGATCGTAGCCGCGCGTCGGATCAAGCGCCGCTTCGATAGCCCTTGCGCGCAGCAACCGCTGTACGCGATTGGCGAGGTCCGGCGAGCCCGGGGCTTTGTAGGTGATGTGATAGAGGTGCTCCGGAAAGCCGTGGTAGTCGTAGACCATGCCGGGCTCCACGCCCGAGGAATGGCAAAGCCCTTTTGCTCCCAGTGGCCCGAAACTACCAGGATCGCCTTCGGCTTGTCGCCGAGTTCGGCGCGCATGTCGATTAGCGACTTCTCCAGCACGTCGAACATACGGCGGAACTCGCCTGTCATGTATGGCCAGGGACCGCCGCCATGGCTGATGAAATAAGTCGGGAGTCGAGAATCGGTCACCGGATTATCCTTCACAACATACCGTGAATGCCGCGGCTCGTGGCGCCGTTGGAAAAGCGAGCCTCCGACGACGCCTGTTGAGGAAGAGTTTGATTTTTTCTCAGTCGTTGATCAATGTGACATTTATTGAAGAACTATTTCCTGGATGTTGATGATCGATGGATACGTTGACGAGCCTGCGGGTGTTCTGCACCGTTGCGGAACTGAAAAGCTTTACTTCTTCCGCCACTCGCCTCGGCATCTCGCCGGCTATGGCGAGCAAACATGTGATACAGCTCGAAAGCCGGCTGGGGACGCGCCTGCTCAACCGAACTAGCCGCCGTGTCAGCCTGACGGAAACTGGACGGCTCTACTTCAATCAGACCAGGCAGATGCTCGAAGGGTTGGACGAGGTGGAGGCGGCCATCGGCAATGTCATGGTGGCGCCCCGGGGCACACTCAAGCTGAGCGCGCCGGTATGGACGGCAAGCGCCTACTTTGCCGATATGCTGGCAGAATATAAACGGCGTTATCCCGACGTCTGCCTGGACGTGGATCTAAGCGGCCGGATCGTCAATCTGGTGGACGAAGGCTTCGACCTAGCCTTGCGGGCAACCACGCGCGATCGGCTGGATCCCGGCCTCGTCGCCCGCCCGCTGGCCGATGTCGAGTTCATCCTGCTGGCCTCGCCTGATTACCTGAAGCGAACGGGACGGCCGCGAAGTATCGCCGAACTCAATGGCCACGCGATGCTTCGCTACAGCGGCGTCAACCTGGGCGAGAGCATGTCGCTGGAAGGGCCCGAAGGCCGGCAGAACGTCACGTTCCGCAATGTGATGCTGAGCGACAACGAGACCGTCCTGTACCTCGCGGCCCTTCGGGGAATGGGTCTGGTGTTCCTGCCGAAATGGATGGTGGACGAGGATATTGTCGCCGGCCGGCTGGAGACGGTGCTTCCATTTGCGCTTGGCTTCAGCAGCACGCTTCACGCCGTCTACCCAAGCCGAAAATACCTTTCAGCAAAGGTCCGCACCTTCATCGACTTTATGACGGCGAACTTGCAGGGACTAGAAAAAACACCCTTACGCAGTTAGCCTATCCGAATTCACAGAAATACAGAAATCGCCGAATTTTGCCCCCCATAATCGCTTAACGCAGTTTCCGACGATCCTTAATCGCCACTTAGATTCTCCCTCGGTTGCTACCGACGCCACAAGCGCGAGTGCGCACCTACACCTACGACTGGCATCGAATATCGATGCGTCAAGATCGATTTGTGTGGCTCGTTATCACCGTTTTGGTAGATCACCCACCTTTCTGCTTGAAAATTCCACATCACGAAGCTGCGGCGCGTCCTATCGAATTAACAATTCCTATTGTGATTAATTTTGTTTCAACGGGACGCTGGGACGTGTATTGTCCCCTCATTGAGCGTGCGAGACATCAAGCGAACGAGAATATAGGCGTGTGGTAGACTGCATGTCCGACTGCGCAATCGATTGCCAGGCCTGACGCGGATGCAACTACCGAAACTAACAGTCATAAATGCAGAAGAGCGCCCGTCATTCATCAGGCTTCTCGGTTCCCGCCGGTAGATTGCCACGATAAGCACTTGCGGCGCTAACAGAAGTACGCCGTCCGCTCGCTCGCAAGACGGTAGCGATAAGGGGAGCGGCTGCCACTTCCTCGACGCTGCGCCAGGTCGCACACACTCGATTCGCGAACCTAAATTGTTTGGTTTTGTAAGGGACCATTATGCTCACGACTTCGAATGAATTGCCCTTAACGTCACCGACTAGAGCAGTCATGACCGACGATCCAGCCGAAATCCTCTCATTGGCGGCTTCTTGGCTGCGAGAAGGAGACGTTGCTCTAGCAACGCTTATCGAAATCCGCGGTGGTTCCGCCCGGTCGCTAGGGTCCCAGATCGCCGTTGCCTCAGACGGCCGCTTTTGCGGCTACATATCGGGCGGTTGTGTGGAAGCAGCGGTCGCTTTTGAAGCAATGCTGGCTATATCACAAGGTCGGGACCGTATGATAACGCTTGGCGAAGGTTCGCCCTACTTTGACATCGTACTACCGTGCGGTGGCGGCATCAAAGTTGCGATTCACCTCCTGCGAGGAATGGGCGAGATACAATGCACTCTGGAGCGCCTCACAAAAAGGGTTCCGACAGCACTCAGTTACTCTCCGGGCTCCCAGACCCTCACGGTTGCCGATCCGCCGGCCATATCTGGGTGGGACGGAGAAAGTTTTCTAGTTAAGTACGTCCCGTCGCGCCGGATCGCCCTGTCTGGAAACGGGATCGAAGCTGAAACACTTTCTCGGATTGCAGCAGCATGCTCTTATGATGTCGTTTCCATTGTTGATGCCGGCCGCGACTTAGAAGGCTTGCTTGACAACTTCACCGCCGTTGTCTTGCTTCACCATGATCTCGAGCGTGAACGTCCAATCCTCCGCGTTGCTTTAAGATCTAGCGCATTTTATATCGGTGCTCTAGGGAGTGCCCGTACACACCAGAAACGTCTGGAACGACTGCGAGATGACGGGGTGGAAGACTCCGAGCTCGAGCGCATCAGGGCACCGATTGGAATGTTTGGGCCAGCAAGAGAGGCAAACTCACTGGCTCTTTCCATCCTTGCAGACATAGCGGCTAGACAAATAATTGCGGATAAATAGCTACCTTTCGCTGTTTCGACGTCGAGATATCCCGTTGTTCTGAGGTGGCCCGATTATGTCAGTGCATCGGACCGCCTGCCTTAATGTGCTCCGGCGTGCAAATTTGGTTCTGACTCGAATTGGTTGATTTTGAAGATTCAGGTGGCTTTGGTTTTCAAAGGGGGATCAGTGCCATACGCGCTCGGTTTCGCCTTTCCATTCTCACCCCGCCCGGTTTGGCGGCAGAACAGGTTTGTAGACGTCTCTCCCAGACCCTGACCTGTATTGCTCAAGTCTGGCCAGCATCCGAAAACGAAGCCCTCATGCCCTGGAACTTCGTATGCACCGCCTACATTATCGGCGGCGGTTGCAGTAAAGGACCTGCAATCAGGAAGTAATACGCCGCCTCGCTGACCTCGACTCTTTGGCCTTCCCAAAGCGCGGTGAATCTGAATCTCTGGTGCAAACCGGAGGTCTGCGATGCGATCAGGGATTTCGTTACGGGCGGATTTTGCTGGGGCCGACCTGCAGCGACTGGCGCGGCAGACGAAGGACGCAGCTCAGGCACGACGTTTGTTGGCACTGGCCTTGATCTACGATGGAGGCTCGCGTTCCGATGCCGCCCGCCTCGGCAATGTGACGCTCCAGATTGTCCGGGACTGGGTCATGCGCTTCAACGAGCGCGGCCCCCAAGGCCTGATCAATGGCAAAGCTCCTGGTCAGCAGTCGCGGTTGAACGATCAGCAGCGTGCGGCCTTGGCGCAGGCCATCGAGCGTGGGCCAACACCCTATCTCGACGGCGTTGTTCGCTGGCGTCTGTGCGATCTGGCGCAATGGCTTTGGGAAGAGTTTCGTGTTTCGGTGAGCGAGCAAACGCTGAGCCGTGAAGTCCTGACCATGGGCTATCGCAAGCTGGCTGTCCGGCCCAAGCATCACGCTCAAAACCCTCAAGCCATTGAGGATTTTAAAAAAGTTCCCTGCCGCAGTGGCAGAGATTGCCGCTGGAGCGGCCCGAGGAAAACGCATAGAGATTTGGTTCGAGGATGAGGCCCGTATCGGGCAGAAGAACAAGATCGAGCGCCGTTGGGCCAAGCGTGGAACACGGCCTTCAGCACCGCACGATCAGCGCACAAGGTCGGCCTACATCTTCGGCGCAATCTGCCCGAAGCTCGGCAAGGCGGCGGCGCTGGTCATGCCATGGTGCGACACCTACGCAATGACCCAGCATCTGGCCGAAATCGCCCGTCACGTCGATGACGACGCGCACGCGATCCTCATCATGGATCAGGCAGGCTGGCACATGTCCAACAATCTCGTCGTGCCCGAAAACATCACCATTCTGCCTTTGCCGCCGAAATCGCCGGAGCTGAACCCGGTCGAAAACCTCTGGCATTTCATGCGCGACAACTGGCTATCAAACCGCGTGTTCAAATCATACGACGACATCGTCGATCACTGCTGCGATGCCTGGCGCTGCCGCATCGCTTTTCACCGTGGCTTGGACGTATCACACCGGCCATGCCACGGCACGTGAAGAGAGCGATCGAGTTCATGATCGCCAACATTGCGGAGCCTTTGACGCTTGATAAAATTGCCGCCGTAAGCGGAGTGAGTGAGAGGGCCCTTCAGATGGGCTTTCGGCAATTTAAAATGACGACGCCGATGGCCTATCTGCGATATCTGAGGCTTGAGGCCATGCATCAGGATCTCAAAGGTGGTCAACCCGGCATGGAACTGAAGGAGGTTGGCTTAAGGTGGGGGTTCCTCCACATGGGACGCATGGCAGCCGAATATCGCAGCCGATATGGCGAACTACCCTCAGAAACCTATAAACGAGCTCACGGAATGAATCACTGAACCGCTTCATCTTAGCGAGAAGTGTGCAAACGCGGCAACGCGCAGGGCCGCAACAGTGGTTTGCTGCACTATTGGGCGGAGAACTGCTCAATGAGCCACCGACCCGCCGGTCCGAGTGCACGGCCATTCTGATGTGCAATGACGAGGGGAAAGCCAGGCATTCTGGCGGATCCCTCCCAACGGTCAAGTTCCAATTCCACTAGTCGACCTGCGGCAATATCGTCTACGACAACAGACTTCGGCATAGATCCCCATCCGACCCCTTCCAAGATCAGTCTGTGCTTCGTTTGAACATCGCTAACGCGCCAGTGATTGACCGCGTGAACCCCGTAGTCGCGCCCCTTATCCGTTCCAAGCGCGGTGCCCAATACCAGTTGTGTGCAGTCAAGCAACATCGCCGCATTCAACTTTCCTCTGATCTTGCCTAGTGGATGGCCGGGTGCTGCAACCGCAATAAGGTCGACCCATCCGCATTGATGCCGCTGCAACTCCTTCGATAGTGGTTCATGCTCAGTCAGTAGTCCGATATCGGCGCTACCTTGGCATAGAGCTTCGATGGCAACGGAAAAGGAGACCGTCGATAGATGGACGCAAACGCGCGGGAAGCGCGTGTTGAACGCACCAAGGATCCGGCCGACAGGAACCTCCGTCGCGTAAGGTACCATGACGAGCGAGATTTCTGCCTCCAACCCCTGAGCGATACCGTGGGCATGCTGGCGCCAGTCCGCAATGTCGTGCAGGATGCGCCTAGCTCTGGGGAGCAAAGCAATTCCGGCCTCAGTCAACGTTGGGCGGTATGTTGACCGGTCAAAGAGTGCAAGCCCGCTTTGCTCCTCAAGCTTCTGTATAGCGTAGGTGATCGCCGATTGCGCCCGGGACAACTGTCGTGCGGCGGCGGCGAAACTGCCTTTCTCGACAACTGTCACGAAGACCGTGAATTGATCGATCGTCAGGGCGTCCATGGTGACTATCCCTCTCGCCGAGTGGTGAAGCTATTTTTGTGCATGTCATTCCAATTTTTTGAACTAGATGCTCGAAATTTAACTCATTTTTTTGAAGGGTATTCACAGTTATATGTCGTTTCCCAAAGCTGCACGCGCCGCGCCAGAAGTCTCGCCAATACGATCGTAAGCGCGGGGCCATGCAGGCGGCCCCGGGAAAAAGGAGACAGTAGCAACTATGGCCAGCACCGACTACTTCGATCACAACACTGCTCCCATTCAAATAGGTCTGGTTACACTTAAAGTGCGAAATCTACCACTCGTCTCAACCTTCTATCAGGAGGCACTCGGGCTTGAAGTGTTGTCGACCGGACCGGGCCAAGCCCTCCTAGGCGTGGACGGCTTCGCACTCCTCAGGCTTTCCGGTGACCCTAGCCTTGCTCCCCATGATCAACGAAACGCCCGTCTTTACCATGTCGCTTTCGCTCTGCCGAGCAGCAGGGATCTTGCACGATGGCTTCTTCATGCGATTGAAAAGCGGGTGCCGCTGCAGGGCACCTCGGACCACCACACGCACGAGGCGATCTATCTTGCCGACCCGGAGGGCAATGGCATTGAAATTTATGCTGACCGCCCGATGGCGCATTGGCAGGCGCAGGATGGCACGATCCTGACGACCAGTACTCCTCTCGACATCAATGATCTATTGGCTGCAGCCAATCTGACTTCCTGGCAGGGGCTGCCTTCGGGCAGCGTTATCGGCCATGTCCATCTTCGGGTGGATCAAACAGGCAAAGCCGAGCATTTTTTCGGCAAGGTTCTTGGCTTTGAAGTGTCATTGCAACTCCAGGGAGCATCCTTCTTCGCGCGGGGTGGCTACCACCATCAAGTTGCCTGCAACAACTGGGGCGGGCAATCCTTTGCAGGGCATCGTCAGAAAATGACAGGTCTGGAAACCTTCGAGATCATTGTGCGGCACAAACAAGAACTCCCACGGATCGCCGAGCGGGCAGAAGCCTCAGGAATCTACGTCGAATGGAACGAGAGCACTCTTTCGCTGCGCGATCCCTGGGACACTACGATCGTTCTGAAGAGTAAGGAAGGAGCAGATGCGCCTCAATGCCAAGTGGTCGAAGGCTGAAAACGCGAAGGTGCCGACGGATAGAGGGGATTGGCCGCCGAGCCGAACCGCTACAACTTCTAAAATAGTTGCGTTTAGTCTTGTCCATGGGCGGCTCCCTTCGTTTGAGATCTTAACAACCTCACTCTGGCACATTTCGATGCCGTTCGGGGCCGTCCACCCCAACACATGAAGGATGTGCTGGTGGCCCCCCTGTCCTTTTCCTTCAGCACCTGGACCGTCGTCTCGTCACCATGGATCAGCGGTTGCGATCTGAGCCGCCGTTTCAGCGCGTCATAGATGCGAGAGTGATGCCTCTCGCTCGAGCCGATCACCCAGTGACCCAGAGCACCACGGCTGACAGGAACGCCGGCGCGCTCGAAGGCCTGCGCCAGACGGTAGGGCGGTGTGCCATCGACATATTTGTGGACCAGTGCAAATGCCAGCGTCGAGGCCGTGGCGATGCTGCCCGGCAAGGGCTGCGCGGGCATTGGCGCGAGAACGACAGGCGTGTTGATGCCGGTCCGGTCGCAATGGCGGCAGGCGTACTTGAACCGCACATTTTGCAGGACCTTGGCCTTCACCTCGATATGGAGCTGCTCGGTGACGGCCTCACCCATGCGATGCATCTGATGACGGCAGCAAGGGCAGGCCTTCTGGTCGTCGGCAAGGTCATACTCGACACGCTCGCGCGGCAGGTGTTCCGGCAGGGGCTTGCGGCCACGCTTCTTGCCCTCCGGTTTCTCGATCGTCGCAAAACCGGTTTCCGGCAGGTCGAGACCTCGCCATCTTCTCCGCTGGCGTCGTCTTCATCGGCAACCTGCTCGGCTTCATCGAAGAACATGCTTTTCGCTCTTCGGCGCAAAACGATGCAGCCGCGCCAGCTCCAACTCTTCCTCGAGCTTGACCACGCGGGCGCTGAGCGCTTCTTCCTCAGCTTTCAGCGCGGCGATTTCGGCAGCATTTGCCGCCAACTGCGCCATCAGTTCTGCAACGCTTGGTTCGCCGGTTCGATTCATCGGATTCTTGAATCTGAACCGCACCACCGCGTCAACCGCAGAAGTTCAGAGTCGTCAGCCGGCGATCTGATATTGCCGCACAGGGTTGCGCACCATGGCGTCGATATCGATGCCGTCGAGAATTCAGTGAAGCTGCTCAGTCGAAAGCGTCACCACCGCCGTCTCCCGGCATGGCCATCTGAACCGATCTTCGGTCAATCGCTTCAGGACCATCACAAAACCGGACCGATCGAAGAACAGGAGCTTCAGCCGGTCACGGCGGCGATTGCAAAAGGCAAAGACCGCAGGCGCAAACGGGTCGAGCTCCATCGTCTCCTGCACTAGGACCGCAAGGCTGTTGATGCCGGCGCGGAAGTCGATCGGTTCGCGGTGCAGGTAGACCTTGAGATCAGCGTCCAGTCTGAACATGGCCCAATGCTCCAATGACAGCCGTCAACCCATCCACATCTCTGCATTCCAGCGAAAGCTTCACGCCGTTTGGCAGCAATGCGCTGATTTCGGATAAACCTGACGGATGGCCCGTCTTCTCCAGTGATGCTCGTTGTTCTTCATCACACGTGACCGACATATCCAGCGAGCAGGTCCCGACAGGCAGGCTGCCGTCTACTGCCACGACCGGGATAAACGCCGAGCGTGGAGATACAGCCAGGGAGCCAGACTCCCTGGCCTCCTTGACACACTTGCGCAGTAGGTTGGCATTGATCCCATGCGTAAGCGCAAGGCCGGATATCGACACACCAGGTTCAAGGCAGGCCGCAACAAGCCGCGCCTTTGATCCTGGATCGTAGCGGCGTCGACCATCGCGCCCCACATGCCGCACACGCAGTTTCTGCTCTTCGTCACTCATATTTGGTGTCCACCTATTTTTAATGGACACTTCATGCGGCAGAGGCATCAACGAGAAAAGGCGCATGGAAATGAGCGCTTAGTGCGGCTGCAAAGCCGATGAAAGATAGTTGATGAAGGTTCAATACGGAGAAGAAGTGGCGAATCACTCTGACCCCGAGTCATGCGGGGCACATCGCGAGGTGTGCGTCGAAGCGTTGACAGTGGAAACCGGCAGGCCGGCCATTGAGCCGCGAAATGATCAATTCGGATGCCGACGCTGTTAAGCGAAGGAACGCGGATCGAGCTCACGCCTTCCAAGCTCGATCAGAACCTCGGGGCCTCCGCATCGTCGAGCTGCAAGCTAAACAGGAGACGATCGACATTCGTTCAGGAGAAGCTTCGCGCAAAGTTTGACGGATGCCGGAGGGTATTGATCGCAAACCCGGAGCCGTCAGAGAAAAGTCCACGCAACGCCGCAATCACAAGTCGATTCGGCTGCGAGCACTCGTTCCATGATTTTTCTGTGGCCTCCTTGACTAATCCGGGAAAACGCTGCCGCTGCCGACAGTTCCCGTACCCGAACCGAGGACAATCGTCGCTGCGCGACGAGACATGTCCACTGTGAGACGCAATCAGAACTTCGGCGGCGTCTGGCCGGCTTTGCGACAGGCCGCGATGACCGTATTGGCCATCAGCATGGCAATGGTCATCGGTCCGACGCCGCCCGGAACCGGCGTGATGACGCCGGCAACTTTGGCAACCTCGTCATAGGCGACGTCGCCGACGAGGCGCGACTTCCCCTCGCCCTTTTCCGAAGCCGGGATGCGGTTGATGCCGACATCGATGACGGTGGCTGCTGGCTTTACCCAATCCGCCTTGACCATTTCCGGGCGACCGACGGCGGCAACCAGGATATCGGCATTGCGGCAGACGCCGGCAAGGTCCTTGGTGCGCGAATGAGCGGTCGTGACAGTCGCATTGGCGGCAAGCAGCAGAGCCGACATCGGCTTGCCGAACAGGTTGGAGCGGCCGATCACCACCGCATTGAGACCGGACAGGTCCTCGCCATGGGTGCGGCGCACGAGGATCATCGCGCCGGCCGGCGTGCAGGAGACGAGACCGCCATCGAGATCGCCGGTCGCGACCTTGCCGGCATTGACGACATGCAGGCCGTCGACATCCTTTTCCGGCTTGATCGACTGAATGATCGGATCCGAATTCAAATGCCTGGGCAGCGGCAGCTGGACGAGGATGCCGTGGATGGTCTCGTCGGTGTTCAGCGTCTCCACGAGCGCGGCCAACTCTTCCTGCGTCGTATGTTCCGGCAGCGTATGCTGGATGGAGTTGAAACCGCATTCCTTCGACATGCGGCTCTTGGCGCCGACATAGGCGTGGCTTGCCGGATCATCGCCGACGATGACGACGGCGAGACCGGGCTTGACGCCGGCCTCGTTCTCCAGGGTCACCGTCGCGGCCTTCACAGCGTCAATCACGGAAGCGGCAACCTGCTTCCCATCGATAACTGGCATCCGATGTATATCCTTCGCTGACATCTCGCTTAGCTGAATTCGAGGCTCATGCGCACGAGATCGTCCCATAGACTTTCTGCAAAACCACGCAGAACGAGAAGCTCGAAACCATCATCCTCCATTCGCGTGACATGGGCAGCGATATGGCCAATGAGCGCCGTGGCCGACTGCCCGACGGGGAACGCGGCGTTCGACAGATCGATGGCCGTACCCTTGGCGAGGACATGGGCGGCCTGGGGCCCGCGCACGAGGATGCGCACGCGCCCATGGCTCTGGTCGATGACATCCGCCACCGGCCTCAGCTTTTCCGCGATTGCATCGAGATCCGCATAAGGCAGAGCCGTCGCACCCACGGCGAACCATTGGCCGACCGAGACGGAGCGAAGCGACAGGCCGGAGAGTGAAGCATCGCCGATAATCTCCGGCGAGCCGGTATCGGGACGCGCGAGGAGATGCAGGACCGTGCCCTCGGGAAGGGCTTCCAGACTGACACCGGTGCGCAGAACGGGCTTGCAATCGGCCAGGGCGGCGCGCTGCGTGACACGATAGGCTGACATCCAAATCCTCCCTCAATCAGGCGTGAAGCTTTTCATTGGCGGCATCGAAGGACACCGGATCGCAGATCCGGCCGGGCGTGAACTCGCCGCGCAGGCCGTTCCAGATCATAATTTCCTCGCCATGCCGTTCCGGCCCGCGGCGCACCAGCGCAAGGCCGATGGTAGAACCGACATGCGGTGAATAGCAGGTCGAGGTGACATAGCCTTGGTCGTTTTCCAGCGTGGGCGCGGCATTCTTGGCAAGGATGTGGGAACCAGTGCGGAAGCCCGCCGCGGGATCGAGCGGCACGATACCGACGAGCTGCGGCCGGTCCGGCGCATGCAGGCCCTCCCGCTCCAGCATCCGCTTGCCGATGAAGTCGGCCTTGGCGGCCGAGACCATGCGCGCGAAGCCGAGGTCCTTCGGCACCACCGTGCCGTTGATCTCGTTGTGGGTGACATGACCCTTCTCGATGCGCAGCACCGAGAGCGACTCGACGCCGTAAGGCTGGATGCCGTGTGCGGCGCCTGCCTGCATAATGGCGTCGGCAACGCTGTCGCCGTAGCCCGCCGGCACCGCCAGCTCATAGGCGAGCTCGCCGGAAAAGGAGATGCGGAACAGCCGTCCGCGTAGCTGCCCGCCGAAAAGCGAAACCTCGGCCGCGCCCAAGAACGGGAAGGCCTCGTTGGAAATATCCGTATCGACGATCGCCTGCAGGATCTGCCGCGACTTCGGGCCGGCAACGGCCATCTGCGCCCACTGGTCGGTGACGGAGGCGAGGCGCACGTCGAGATCGGGCCAGAGAGCCTGCGCACAGAACTCCAGATGGTTCATCACGCCGGCGGCATAGGCCGTCGTCGTCGTCATGAAGTATCGGTTTTCCTCCAGGCGGCTGGTCGTGCCGTCGTCATAGATCATGCCATCTTCGCGCAGCATGAGGCCATAACGCGCCTTGCCGACGGGCAGCTTGAGGAAGGCATTGCAATAGACGCGGTTGAGGAATTCAGCGGCATCCTTGCCGGTGATCTCGATCTTGCCGAGCATCG
This sequence comes from Ensifer sp. 22521, assembly GCF_052044795.1. Lineage (NCBI taxonomy): Bacteria > Pseudomonadati > Pseudomonadota > Alphaproteobacteria > Hyphomicrobiales > Rhizobiaceae > Ensifer > Ensifer sp. 22521. The sequence continues at coordinate 109,314 of NZ_JBQENM010000016.1, read as the reverse complement.
AGACGTCGCAGATGCCGGCATTCTTGCGGACGTTCAGGACTTCCCGGTCGACGCTTTCGCGCCAGGTCGTCTCGCCATCGCGCGGGAACCACGACGAGCGATACCACAGGCCGGTCTCGACGAATGTCGCGCCGTTCCGGCTTGCCCAGCCATGCAGCGGCGACTTGCGCACCGGCTGGAAATGCTTGCCGTGCGAAGGCCCGGTCAGCGCGCCGAACGAGACAGGCGTGTAGAAGGGGCGGAAGGTCGTCGTCCCTACTTCTGCGGGTGATACGCCGCGCGCTTGGGCCAGAACCGCGATCGCATTGACATTCGACAGCTTGCCCTGGTCCGTCGCCATGCCGTTCGTCGTGTAGCGCTTGGCAAGTTCCACGTGACCGTAACCTTCGCGAACGGCAAGCCCGAGATCCTTGCGATGCACGTCGTTCTGATAATCGACGAAGGCCTTGCCGCGCACGCCGGGAATTGACCAGAGCGGCTTGGCGACTGCGCTCGGATCGTCGGCCACGGCCGGAACGGTCGTGCGCTTCGCGCTGTAGCCAAGAGCCTCGGCGCGCTCGGCGCCCTTGGCGAAACCATGCTGCAGGCAGGCGCCGAGCCCGTCGATATTGGCGGCAGCGCCGGTAAGTGTCAGGCCCTTGAGGTTGGACGGAGCCAGAAAAACGCTCGATGAGGCGTTCCATTCCGGCCTGCCGCCGCGATGGCAGGCAAGGCTGATGACAGGGTTGAAGCCGCCCGACATCGCTAGGGCATCGACGGCAAGCTTTTGCGTGCGTCCGGCGATCGTGACCGAAATCGACGACAGGCTCTTGCCGCCATGCGCATCCGACACCACGGCGCCCTTGATGATCTTCGCCGTGCCGGCATATCGGAAGCCAGCGCCTTCGGCCCTGCTGTCGATGATGACGACATCGCTCGCGCCGACGGCTTCGAGATCACGCGCCAGCGCATAGCCGCTGTCATTGGTCGTGAAGATCGCCACCTTCCTTCCGGGCGCGACAGCATAGCGGTTGAGATAGCTGCGCATGGCGCCCGCCATCATCACGCCGGGAATATCATTGCCGCCGAAGACGAGAGGCCGTTCCTCCGCACCGGTCGCCAGCAGCGCCTCCCTGGCGACGATGCGCCAGAGCCGCTCGACGGGAAGCCGCTCCAGAGGCGCCTGCACATGTTTCTGCACGCGTTCGACGGCACCGAAGACGTTGCCGTCGTACCAGCCGAAAACCGTGGTGCGCGGCATCACTGTGACGTTTGACAGCGAGGCGAGCTCCGCCAGCGCCGTCGCCACGAACTCCGTCGCACTTTCGTCACCGATACGGACCGTTTCCGACAACAGGCCGCCGCCGCAACGCGAATGCTCGTCGACGAGAATGACCCGCGCACCGGCGCGGCCGGCGGCAAGGGCAGCGGCAAGACCGGCCGCTCCCGCGCCGACGACGAGAAGGTCGCAGTGAATCCAAGCCTTTTCATAGCCGTCCGGATCCGCCTCGTAGCTTGCCCGCCCAAGACCGGCGGCGCGACGGATGAAGGGCTCGTACAGCTTCTCCCAGAGAGCTGCCGGCCACATGAAGGTCTTGTAGTAGAACCCCGCGCTGAGAAAGGGCGACAACAAGCTGTTGAAGGCGCCGATGTCGAAATCAAGCGACGGCCAGCGGTTTTGGCTACTCGCTTCCAGGCCGTCATAGAGTTCTTGCATGGTGGCCCGGGTGTTCGGCTCCGTGCGTCCACCCCGGCCGATCGTCATCAGCGCATTCGGCTCCGCGCTGCCCGCGGTGAGGATGCCGCGCGGACGATGATACTTGAAGCTGCGGCCGACAAGGAGACGACCGTTTGCAAGCAGCGCCGAGGCGAGGCTGTCACCCGAAAATCCGCTCAGCGCCTTGCCGTCGAAGGCGAAGGAAAGCGGTCTGGAACGGTCGATGAGACCGCCGGAAGAAAGACGAAAGGGCGTCATGGGATCACCTCGCCGCGATGGCCGGCGGCGTCACTGGTCGTGTAAATTTCATGGGTTGCGGTATCGCGCTCGATCACCAGCCAGCGGCGGCAACCGGATGTGTGATGCCAGTATTCGCGATAGGCGCCGCGCGGGTTGTCACGCAGATAGACGAAATCGAACCAGACCTCCTGGGACGCATCCGCGGCGGGGCGCGGCAACGCGGCGCCCTTGACGGTGAACTCTTCCTTCGGGCGTGGTCCGCAATGCGGGCAGGTGACGAGGCTGGCCATTTCGGTGTCCTTGGTCGGGCAAACTAGTGAAGGTTCGGCTGGGCGCCCTGGCCCTTCTCATCGATGAGATAGCCGCGCTCGAACCGGTCGAGACGCATCTGCCGGGTCGTGGCGTGCGAAACGTCTTTCGCGATGAGATGGGCAAAGCAGAAGCCGGAGGCAGGCGTCGCCTTGAAGCCGCCGTAGCACCAGCCGGCATTCAGATAGAGATTGTCGGTCGGCGTCTTGTCGATGATCGGCGTGCCGTCCATCGACATGTCCATGATGCCGCCCCAGGAGCGCAGCACGCGAATGCGCGACAGCGCGGGGATCATCGCCTTTCCGGCTTCCGCGACATGCTCGACGGTCGCGAGATTGCCGCGCTGGGCATAGGAATTGTAGCCGTCGATGTCGCCGCCGAAGACCAGCCCGCCCTTGTCTGACTGGGAAACGTAGAAATGGCCGGCACCGAAGGTCACGACGCAATCGACGAACGGCTTCAGCCCCTCAGAAACGAATGCTTGCAGGACATGGCTTTCGATCGGCAGCTTCATGTCCGCCATCTGGGCGACGCGCGAGGAATTGCCGGCCGCCGCAAGGCCGAGCTTGCCGCAACCGATGAAGCCGCGCGTCGTCTCGACGCCGGTGACGCGGCCGTTCTCACGGCGAATGCCCGTCACCTCGCAGTTCTGGATGATATCGACGCCGCGGCTATCGGCTCCGCGCGCATAGCCCCAGGCAACGCCGTCGTGGCGCACCGTGCCGCCGCGGCGCTGGATCAGGCCGCCCTGGATCGGGAAGCGGGCATTGTCGAAATCGAGGAAGGGCAGCATCGCCTTGATCGCCGCACGGTCGAGCAGTTCGGCATCCACCCCGTGCAGGCGCATCGCGTTGCCGCGCCGTGTATAGGCGTCGCGCTGGGCGTCGGAATGGTAGAGATTGACGACACCGCGCTGGGACACCATGGCGTTGAAATTGAAATCCTGCTCCAGCCCCTCCCAGAGCTTCATCGAAAATTCATAGAAGGGATTGTTGCCTTCGAGCAGGTAGTTCGAACGGATGATCGTCGTGTTGCGGCCGACATTGCCGGACCCGATATAGCCCTTTTCAAGCACGGCGACATTGGTGATGCCGAACTCCTTGGCAAGATAATAGGCCGTTGCCAGACCGTGACCACCACCGCCCACGATGATGACGTCATAGCGGGCTTTGGGTTGCGGGTCGCGCCAGGCGGGGCGCCAGGAACGATTGCCCGTCAGTCCGTTCAGGAGAATGGATAAAGCAGAATAGCGCATGGTCAGGCCTCGACGATCACAGGTCCGAGCCTAGTCGCCGTTTAGACGGCAGACTTTCAAAAATAGGACGCCATGATATAGATTTGGGCCATGACTGCGTTTGACACGAGAAAAACCCAGAGGATCGGATTTCTGCTCGTGCAGAATTTCGCCCTGATGTCCTATGCCTCCGCCGTGGAGCCCCTGCGGGCGGCAAATCTCATTGCCGGCCTCGATCTCTACAGCGCGCTACCCCTGTCTCTTCATGGCAGACCGGTTGCGAGTTCTTCAGGCCTGACCGTCGAATGCACGGAACTGACCGCGCTCGGCGAAACCTGCCACACGGTCTTCGTCTGCGCAGGCGGTAATCCCAAGGACTGGAGCACCGTCGAGGATGCCCATCCGGTCCTGCGGCGCCTTGCGCGAAAAGGCGTTCGCATCGGCGGCATATCGAGCGGCGCCTATGTTCTTGCGGCTGCGGGCCTGCTCGACAACCGCGACTTCACCATCCACTGGGAACATGCCGGCCTGTTGAAGGAGGCCTTTCCCGCCCTCGCACCACGCCAGGCCCGATACGTGATCGACGGCGACCGTGTCACCTGCGCCGGCGGCGTCGCGCCGCTCGATCTCATGCACGCCATGATCAGCGAACGTATGGGCGCGCATTTTTCCCGGCGCGTCAGCGACTGGTATCTGCATACGGCGGTGGCCGAACCCGGCGCTCCGCAGCGCGGGTCCCTGCCCGAACGGTTCGGCACGCACCATCCTGCGCTTCTGGCCGTCCTGGAGAAAATGGAAGCGACGATCGAAATGCCGCTCGATCGTGCAGCCATGGCAAAGCTTGCCGGCGTCAGTGTCCGTCATCTCGACCGCCTGTTTGCCGAGCATATGGCGGGCGGCTTCCTGGAAACCTACCGCAACATCCGTCTCGACCATGCCCGGCGCCTGCTGGAGCAAAGCCCGCTTTCCGTGGCGGAAATCGCCTTCGCCACGGGTTTTTCGGGGGCCGCGCATCTGTCGACCGCCTTCAAGACGCGGTTTGGCCAGACACCGACGGCGCTGCGCACGAGATTTTCCTACGAGTGAGCGATATTTTCCTGTAGGGAATGTTTTTACCATGAAGAGCGGGTGGGCCATGGCCAGCGGCAAGCAGATCTCCAAGAAGGCGCAGAACGCCCTTTCCCAGAACCCGCACGCGGTGCGCGAGCCGCGCGAGAAGAACCTTGAAATGGCGATCGGGCACGAGGTCCGGGCCTATCGCAAGAAGCTCGGCATTACCGGCGCCGATCTCGCCGCCGCGACCGGCATGTCGGTCGGCGCGCTCTCGAAGATAGAGAACGGCAACGTCTCGCCATCGCTGACAACCCTGCAGTCCCTCTCCAAGGCCCTTGGCGTCCCGCTCACGGCGTTCTTCCGGCGCTTCGAGGAACCGCGCAACGCGACCTTCGTCAAGGCGGGTGAGGGCGTGAAGATCGAGCGCCGCGGCACGCGCGCCGGCCACCAGTACAGCCTGCTCGGTCATATCGACAACAATTCGAGCGGCGTGACGGTGGAACCCTATCTCATCACGCTCACGGCCGAGTCGGACATCTTTCCGACCTTCCAGCACGAGGGCATGGAATTCCTCTACATGCTCGACGGCGTCGTGGTTTACCGCCATGGCGACCAACTGTTCAAGATGGAGGCGGGCGACAGCCTGTTCTTCGACGCGGATGCACCGCACGGCCCCCAGGAACTGGTGAAGCTTCCGGCGCGCTATCTCTCCATCATCAGCTATCCGAAACAGGGCAGCAGTCCCGGCTAAAGTTGCCTCACACGAAATTTTTATTCCTATCAGTTGATTGATCGAAAGCCCCATGGTAGCCATTTGTCACAGCGACAAATGGAGGCACCTATGTGTGGCATTGTTGGATTGTTCCTCAAAGACAAGAGCCTCGAACCGCAGCTCGGAACGCTGCTGTCCGACATGTTGATCACGATGACCGATCGCGGCCCGGATTCGGCCGGCATTGCGATTTACGGATCACCGGCTGACGGAAAAGCGAAGGTCACCCTGCAGTCGGCAAAGCCCGAGGTCGATTTCCGCGGGCTCGACAAGGATCTCGCCGCCGCCGGCATCGACGCCAGCGTGACCGTCAAGAGTACCCACGCCGTCGTCGAGATCGCCGCCGGCGCCATCGCGGCAACCCGCGCGGCCATCGCCTCGATCCGGCCGGATATCCGGGTCATGGGCTCGGGCGACAGCGTCGAGATCTACAAGGAAACCGGCCTTCCCAAGGATGTCGTGGCGCGCTTTGACGTGCGCTCGATGGGCGGCACGCACGGCATCGGCCATACCCGCATGGCCACCGAAAGCGCCGTGACGACGCTGGGCGCGCATCCGTTCTCGACGGGCGCCGACCAGTGCCTCGTCCACAACGGATCCCTGTCCAACCACAACAACCTGCGCCGCGAGCTCATCCGCGAAGGCATGACCTTCGAGACGCAGAACGACACCGAAGTGGCGGCCGCCTATCTCACGGCGGAGATGGCCAAGGGCAAGGATCTCGGTCAGGCGCTGGAAGGCGCGCTTGATGATCTCGACGGCTTCTTCACCTTCGTCGTCGGCACGAAATCCGGCTTCGGCGTCGTGCGCGACCCGATCGCCTGCAAGCCCGCCGTGATGGCCGAGACGGACCAGTATGTCGCCTTCGGCTCGGAGTATCGCGCGCTCGTCAACCTGCCGGGCATCGAGGATGCACGCGTCTGGGAGCCCGAGCCGTCGACCGTCTACTTCTGGGACCACGAAAAAGCTGCGTGACCGGCCAAACGAGAAAGCCCTGCAATGCCTGTATTTGACCTTTCCAAAACGCCCTTGCGCGAACTCAACAGCGCCCTCCATGCCCTTTCCAAGGGCGCCAACGACACCGCGATCGAGGTCGTCAATCCGCGCGGCAGCCATGCGGTTGCGGTCGGCATCGACAGTCCCGTCAGCGTCGAGGTCCGCGGTTCGGTCGGCTATTACTGCGCCGGCATGAACGACGGCGGCACCGTAACCGTCAAGGGTTCCGCCGGTCCCGGCGTCGCCGAGAACATGATGTCGGGCACCGTCGTCATCGAAGGCGACGCCAGCCAGTATGCCGGCGCCACCGGCCGCGGCGGCCTGCTCGTCATCAAGGGCAATGCCGCCTCGCGTTGCGGCATCTCGATGAAGGGCATCGATATCGTCGTGCATGGCAATATCGGCCACATGTCCGCCTTCATGGGGCAGTCCGGCCATCTCATTGTGCTCGGCGATGCCGGTGATGCGCTCGGGGACTCTCTCTACGAGGCGAAACTTTTCGTGCGCGGCACGGTCAAGAGCCTTGGCGCGGACTGCATCGAGAAGGAACTGCGGCCGGAACATCTGGAGAAGCTCGCCGAGCTTCTCGAAAAGGCCGGCGTCACCGGCGTCAAGCCGGAGGAGTTCAAGCGCTACGGCTCGGCCCGCACGCTCTACAATTTCAACATCGACAACGCTGACGCGTACTAAGGCAGGGACAGACCGATGAGCTATCACAACCCCTATACCCCGCCGCGCAAGTCAGCGACCTTTGACGACTATACGCTCGCTGAAATCCGCCGTGCGGCGGCGACCGGCATCTACGATATTCGCGGCGCCGGCACCAAGCGCAAGGTGCCGCATTTCGACGACCTTTTGTTCCTCGGGGCCTCGATCTCCCGCTATCCGCTCGAAGGCTATCGCGAGAAATGCGACACGACTGTCGTGCTCGGCTCGCGTTTTGCCAAAAAGCCGATCACGCTGAAGACACCGATCACCATTGCCGGCATGAGTTTTGGCGCGTTGTCCGGCAATGCCAAGGAGGCGCTCGGGCGCGGCGCGACGATCGCCGGCACCTCGACCACCACCGGCGACGGCGGCATGACGGACGAGGAGCGCGGCCATAGCCAGACGCTCGTCTACCAGTACCTGCCGTCGCGCTACGGCATGAACCCGAAGGACCTGCGTCGGGCGGACGCGATCGAGGTCGTCGTCGGCCAGGGCGCGAAACCGGGCGGCGGCGGCATGCTGCTCGGCCAGAAGATTTCCGACCGCGTCGCCAACATGCGCAACCTGCCGAAGGGCATCGACCAGCGCTCCGCCTGCCGCCACCCCGACTGGACCGGCCCGGACGACCTGGAAATCAAGATCCTCGAACTGCGCGAGATCACCGACTGGGAAAAGCCGATCTACGTGAAGGTCGGCGGTGCACGCCCCTATTATGACACCGCGCTTGCGGTCAAGGCCGGTGCCGATGTGGTCGTGCTCGACGGCATGCAAGGGGGCACCGCGGCAACGCAGGACGTCTTCATCGAGAATGTCGGCATGCCGACGCTCGCCTGCATCCGCCCGGCCGTCCAGGCGCTGCAGGATCTCGGCATGCACCGCAAGGTGCAACTGATCATCTCGGGCGGCATCCGGTCCGGCGCCGACGTCGCCAAGGCCCTGGCGCTCGGCGCCGATGCGGTCGCCATCGGCACGGCGGCGCTGGTTGCCATCGGCGACAACGATCCGCACTGGGAAGACGAATACCAGAAGCTCGGCACTACCGCCGGCGCCTACGACGACTGGCACGAGGGCAAGGACCCCGCCGGCATCACCACGCAGGACCCTGAACTCGCCAAGCGGCTTGATCCGGTCGCCGCCGGCCGCCGCCTTGCCAACTATCTCAAGGTGATGACGCTGGAAGCGCAAACCATCGCGCGCGCCTGCGGCAAGAACCATCTGCACAACCTGGAGCCGGAAGACCTCGTGGCGCTGACCATCGAGGCGTCCGCCATGGCGCAGGTGCCGCTCGCCGGCACCAGCTGGATCCCCGGCAAGGGAGGCTTCTGACGTAAAATGCCACGCCGGCCGCCGCCTGAAACTCCCAAGCCGGGCAGCGGCCGTTTCCATGAAAAAGTGTCTGATAAATCCAAAAGGGGAACACAGTGACACTCGATCTTGCCACCTACGCCAAGGACCGCGGCGTGAAATATTTCATGATCAGCTATACCGATCTCTTCGGCAGCCAGCGGGCCAAGCTCGTGCCGGCCGAAGCTATCGCCGACATGCAACAAGAGGGCGCGGGCTTCGCCGGTTTTGCGACCTGGCTCGACCTGACACCCGCCCATCCCGATCTCTTCGCCGTACCGGATCCGTCGTCGGTCATCCAGCTACCCTGGAAGAAGGACGTTGCATGGGTTGCAGCCGATTGCGTGATGGACGGCGAGCCGGTCGAGCAGGCGCCGCGTGTCGTGCTCAAGAGGCTCGTTGCGGAAGCCGCCGAGGCAGGTCTTCGCGTCAAGACCGGTGTGGAACCCGAGTTCTTTCTGATTTCACCCGACGGATCGATGATTTCCGACGAATTCGATACCGCCGAAAAACCCTGCTATGACCAGCAAGCGGTGATGCGGCGCTACGACGTCATCGCCGAGATCTGCGGTTATATGCTGGAGCTCGGCTGGAAGCCCTACCAGAACGACCACGAGGATGCGAACGGCCAGTTCGAGATGAACTGGGAATATGACGACGTGCTCCAGACCGCCGACAAACATTCCTTCTTCAAGTTCATGGTTAAGTCGGTCGCCGAAAAGCACGGCCTTCGCGCGACGTTCATGCCCAAACCGTTTCAGGGCAAGACCGGCAACGGATGCCACGCTCATATTTCCGTCTGGGATCTCGATGGCAAAGTGAATGCCTTTGCCGACAAGGCCATGCCGTTCGGGCTGTCGGCCAAAGGAAAGACCTTCCTCGGCGGCATCATGAAACATGCCTCGGCGCTGGCGGCGATCACCAATCCGACCGTCAACTCCTACAAACGCATCAACGCACCACGCACGATTTCCGGCGCGACCTGGGCGCCGAACACCGTCACCTGGACCGGTAACAACCGCACGCATATGGTGCGCGTGCCCGGCCCCGGACGTTTCGAGCTGCGCCTGCCGGACGGGGCGGTAAACCCCTATCTCCTCCAGGCGATCATCATTGCTGCTGGCCTATCCGGCCTCCGTTCCAACGCCGATCCGGGGCCGCACCACGACATAGACATGTACCGTGACGGCCACACGGTCACGAATGCACCGAAGCTGCCGCTTAATCTGCTCGACGCTCTGCGCGAATACGAAAAGGACGAGGCGTTGCAGGCCGCACTCGGCACCGCGTTTTCCGCCGCCTACCTCAAGCTGAAGACGAGCGAGTGGAATACCTATTGTGCCCAATTCACGAGTTGGGAACACGCAACAACGCTCGATATCTAGTCCCCGTACCACCCTTGTGGCCGCTTTCCCCGCGTCGACTGGCGCGGGGATCTTTCACTCATCGTGAGGAGATCCGATTTGACGACCTTCGTCCTGACTGTCACCTGCCCGTCCACGCGCGGCATCGTAGCCGCGATTTCCGGTTTCCTAGCGGATATGGCGTGCAATATCGTCGACAGCTCACAGTTCGACGATCTCAACTCGGGCCGTTTCTTCATGCGGATCTCCTTCCTTTCGGAGGAGGGAAAAACGGAAGAGGACTTGCGCGAGGCACTGAAGCCGATTGTCGATCGGTTCTCGATGGAAACGGAGCTTTACAATCAGGAAACGCGCATGAAGGTGCTCCTGATGGTTTCCCGTTTCGGCCATTGCCTCAACGATCTCCTCTATCGCTCACGGATCGGTGCCCTGCCCATCGATCTCGTCGGCGTGGTCTCCAACCATCTCGATTACCAGAAAGTGGTGGTCAATCAGGACATTCCCTTCCACCATATTCCCGTGACGAAGGAGAACAAGCCGCAGGCGGAAGCAAGGATCATGGACATCGTGGAGTCGACCGGCACGGAACTCGTCGTGCTGGCGCGCTACATGCAAGTCCTGTCCGATCAGATGTGCCAGCGCATGTCGGGCCGGATCATCAACATCCACCACTCGTTCCTGCCGAGCTTCAAGGGCGCCAATCCCTACAAGCAGGCCTATCAGCGCGGCGTGAAGCTGATCGGTGCAACCGCGCATTATGTGACGGCGGATCTCGACGAAGGTCCGATCATCGAACAGGACACCGTGCGCGTCACCCACGCCCAGTCCGCGGAGGACTATGTATCGCTCGGACGCGACGTGGAGGCACAGGTCCTTGCCCGCGCCGTCCATGCCCACATCCATCACCGCGTGCTCTTGAACGGCAGCCGCACCGTCGTCTTCCCGCCGAGTCCGGGAAGTTTCGCGTCCGAGCGCATGGGCTGACTGTCAGGCCATGCGCAAGCGCGCGCGCCTGTAGGCCTCCGGTATGGACAAGGCCCACACGAACAGGCCGCCGGCATGGCGGCCTATGAAGGAATGTTCCGGCGTCGTCGTGAGATAGGACAGGATCGCGAACATCAGCACGAAAAGCGCAAAACAGAGGCCGCGGCGGGTTTCGCCCAGGAGCACGTGACCGCCGCCGGGCAAGAGTACGGCGGCCGCGAGTACGGAATACGGGTTGATGGCCTTGCGCATGTTCGTTCCTTCAGCCTGCCTGGCGAATTGTGCTGCCTGAGGCAAGCTCACGCAGATCGACGGCGACGCCAAGCGCCTTTTGCAGGCCGGACACCGCAATCGCCTGGATCGAGAACCGCGCCTGCCGCAACAGGAGATGCGATGCCGGCTCGCCCTGCGCGGCCTGAACGACGATCCTGACAAAATCGGCGTCGACGACCAGTTCCTTGACCGTCTTGTCGGCGGTGAAGCCGACGATACCGCGTCGCAATCCCTCCCAGCAGGCATCCTCCGACCCGGCATTGCCGCGCATGAGGGCTGGCACGTCCGATGGCGGCGGGGCGATCCAGTCCGTGAAATCATGCACGACGGAGTAGAACTCGGCGCCCGTCGGCCGTGCAAGAAGGCCAAGCGACGGCAGCGCGGGCAGATCCTGGAAGAGCGTCACGCGCAGCCACAATTGAGGAAGCCGGCGCGTGATCAGCGTGTCCGTGATCACCTCCAGCTTGACCGGCGTGCCGTCTGCCATGCGGCCGAGCACGATCGGGTGCCCGTCGGCCGCATGGGTGAAGCGCGCGTCGTCCAGAAGATCGCCCACCTGGTCGAGCAGGCCCCGTCTTTGCGTCATGCTCTTGCGTTGCTCCCGGCTTGCCACCCAGAGCACGCAAAAGCATCCGATGCACAGGATCACGATTGTCTGCCAGACCATGGAAGCCGCCTCCTGCTCAGCCTCAGTAGCCGTTCGGGCGCGGCCACGGCATGGTGAACTGATCCCCTCTGCGCACGAAGCGGTATCGGCGGAAATGGAACCAGAGGGAGGCGACGATGTAGAAGCCGATCATCGCGATAAGCTGCGTACCGTAGCCGAGGAACACCGCGAAATAGGCCGTCGAGCAGAGCAGGAACAGCACGATCGTCGGCAGCGGATGCAGCGGATGGACATAACCACGCTTGATGCTGCCCAGCGGCCATTTCTTGCGGAACATGACCATGTTGAACGTCATGAACGTGTATCCCAGCAGACCGGACAGGATCGAGAACGTCACGACCTGGTCGAGCGGCGCGCCAAGCGCGAAGATCAGCGCGATCGGGACGAGGAAGACGATCGAGCGGTAGGGCGTGCGATAGCGCGGATGGACGGCGCCGAACCAGATCGGCAGGTAGCGGTCGCGTCCCATCGAGAACCAGGCGCGGGACGCATCATTGATGCAGCCGTTCGCCGACGCAAGCGTCGAGAACATCGTGCCGATGAAGAGCAGCACCATGAGGCCGCTATTGCCCGTGACGCGTGCCGCGTCGAACAGCGGCGTACCGGCCTGGCCGAGATATTCCCAGGGAATGAGGCCGGAGCAGACATACCAGGTCATGGTCGCGGCGATCAGCAGCGTCATGATCCCGGCCATGGTGCCATAGGGCAGCGAACGCGCCGGCGAGCGCACTTCCTCGGCCGCCTGGCAGGTGCCTTCGATACCGAGATAGAACCAGAGGCCGAAATGCAGGGCGGCAACGATGCCCACCCAGCCGTAAGGCAGGGGATCCGTCGTCACGGCCGAGAAATCGAGCGGCACCTGCGAGCCGCCGAACTGGACGACCAGGAACAGAGCGACGATCGCAAGGAAGGCGATGGCGGTGATAACGAGATTGAACGTCAAGGTCGCCAGAACGCCCCGGTAGTTCAACCAGGCAAGGAACATGATGGACAGCACGATGAAGGGCTGCTGGCTGAGCCCGCTATGCCCCTGCAGGCCGGCAACCGTATCGAGAAGGAAGCCGATCGTAATGGCATTGCCGGCCTCGAGCATCGTATAGGCCATGACGAGAAAGAGGCCGACATTGAAGGCCATGAGCGGCCCGACGATATGCTTGGCCTGCGCATACTGGCCGCCTGCCGCGGCAACCGTCGACGTCACCTCCGAATCGATCATGGCGACGCAGGTATAGAGAAGGCCGGCGACCCAGCAGGCGACCAGGCCGGCAATCATGCCGCCTTTGCCCACCGAAAAGTTCCAGCCCATATATTCACCAACGAGAACGATGCCCACGCCGAGCGCCCAGATATGGGCAGGGCCGAGAACGCGGAGCAGCTGCAGTCTTTCCGGTTGCCCGGCCGTCGCTGGAGATTTCGACATGCGCTTGTCCCTTTTAGATGACGTGCCGCTCTGCGGTGGCCTCGATTTCACCCTCGCGGGAGGATGTCAGCAGGTCGTTGTCGTAGGTAGTGTCGACGCGCGCCATATCGTAGAGCATGGCGATCGCGAACACGGCCGAGAGCGCCCAGGCGGCATATTCCAGGATGTTCCAGAGATCCATGTGCTCACCTTTTTCCGTTCGGGCCGAAGCGCTCGTCGATCACCTCGCGATACTCCTTGTCGGAAAGCCTCACGACGAGGAGGAAGTAGCCGATGACCAGCACCGCCATCACGATGAGCGCCGACCAGCTGAACGAATAGTCGAAGCGGGCCGTGATCATCTCGTTCACGCTGGCCGGATCGGTGTAGCCGAGGGCCGCCCATTGGGCCTGCTCGCCGGCATTCTGGCCGAGCGCTTCCCATGTCGGGTTCTCGATGGGCGCCGGCGTCTTCGCCGCACCCGCGAGGCCGAGATAGAGGGGAACGTAAAGGGCACCGACGGTCAGGACGAGAAGCGTCAGAACGTCGAAGATCTGCCCGGCGAGACCCTGTTGCGGCGGTTTATAGGCCATGATTAGCTCCTTCCCGGCGGCGGGCGCGCATTTCATCGAGGTGCCTTAGGTCCAGCCCGTAGATGAATTCCCTATCTTCGACATAGTGGCGAAGCATGGCGATAATGGCCGCGGAATTGAAAAGCAGAACCAGCGCGCAGAAGATCGAAAGGATGATGCGGATGGCCGGGATCGAAATGAAGGGCCATACCGTGAAAAGGGCAAACAACATCGTACACCAGAGCACGACGATAAAAGAAATAAGGCCGGCACGATCCCGCGCGTGCATTTTGTCGATGCGGCGGGAAAGGTGTATATCCACACCTTCGCTATGCGACACCATGCGCTCTCCTCCCCAGAAGAAATTGCCCCCCAGGCAACTTAGTTTCGCAGTGGGAATATGAACGGTTGCCGCGAGATGTCAAGCAAACCCGCGCTATTTTGCCGCACCAATCGTCAAAGCGTCATCCACGAGGCAATCACCAAAGCCATGGTGCCGGAACCTGGGGATCAGGCGCAGGGACCACCGGATGCGACGGCGCCAACAATGGCTGGCCCGGCGCGGGAGAGCGCAGGTCACGGCGGCTTGGCGGTCGGGTCAGAAATGGCACAGTCGCTCGAAAGCCATTTCTGGATATGAACCATGACAGAACCAGCGTTGTCGCGCTGCCACGGAGTTGACGCAAGACCTGGAACACGTGGAGCAGGCTGCCCGACCTCGATCGGCAGATCCCGGGCACCTTCGAACGTGTGGAGGTCCGGTGTGAAAGCCGGGACGGCACCTGCGGTCCCCCTCCGATTCCCAAGATGGCGCAGAGCCTGCAAAGCTCTATGTCGGTCTTCTGAGTTATCTCAAGTTCATCTGCCAGCTGATTGATAATTTTCGTGAACTCGCGATCTGGTCCAAATAGATCGCGACCATCTCTCGCACAACGGCGGGTAGGACCCTGGCCTCGTCGGCTAAGGCTTCCTCCAGCACTCTCACGCTTGCCGGCTTCAGATCGGAACGGTGGCCAGAATGAAATCGCGATAGGCCGGCTCGTTTGGAACCAATGGCCGACTTCATCTGAATGCGCACTCTGCCGGACCAGACATTGGTGGGCGCGGAAAGCGACGGCACAACCCTTCGTGGCGGCGCTTTTCCTGAAGAACCGCATGGATGGCCGTGGCGCCGCCTTCACGATCGCTTCGGCGTCTTAGCGGTCGTTCTCTGACGCTTGACCAAGGGTTTCACCTAGACGGCCGGAACCAACCGGACTCGTGCCCGTGTGCTGCGTCACTCGACCCCAATGATGCGACGTCGTGCACGCGTCCATAGCAACCACGCAAGCCTGCTAATCAGTCAGCAATACGATCAACGGCGACTTTGACAAGGCGCAATTGAAACCCGGCCGTGCAAACTTGGAAGTTACCCTTCACCGGGTCGATTGTCGGCATGCTCATCTCAGTCATGAATGTACCCTCCGATTGGTTCTGAACCGTCATGACCGCTGGGTGGGGCATCCACCGCCTCCGTTCAAATTGTGCGACAAGTAGCCATGGATGAAACGACCCAAGGCCTTGCTTATGCGCATCAAAACTCCTCCCAATCAGACGAAAGAGCAGCGTTGCCTTGGAACGAGGCATACAGTTTGGCTGAGAGCTGACGCGCCGGCGATGGAGCAGGACGTGATGTGGCCGCGACTCTGAGGCCTGTCCGGAAGCGCAAGCTGATCGACGGGATGCTGTTGGACTGGGGCATATCGATCCGACGGGCCTGCAAGGTCCTGAGGTTCGACACGTCGACCTACCACTACAAGTCCCGCCGCACCGGACAGGCCCACTCGAAAGACGCATCAAGGAGATTTGCGAGACACGCGTGCGGTATGGCTACCGGCGGGTCCATGTTCACTTGCGCCGCGATGGTGGGAAGATCAACATGAAGAACACACGCAGGATTACAGTGAGTTAGGCCTTCAGCTGCGTAACAAGCACCCCAAGCGCCAGGAAGGCAAAGCTCCGGGAAAATCGTCAGGAAGCCGCCGGCCCGAACGACGTCTGGGCGATGGACTTCGTCCACGACCTGCTCGCGACCGGCAAGAAGCTACGCATCCTCGCCGTGGTCGACACGCACTCGCGCTATTGCCCCGCAGCCGACGTCCGCTTCACCTACAGAGGCGAGCATGTGGTCCAGACCCTGGAGGGCATCTGCCGGAAGACCGGCTATCCGAAGACGATCAGGGTGGACAACGGCAGTGGGGGCTCAGGTCAAGGGTCAGCGCGTACCACCGAATTGGTCCCAGTTATTCGCTTCTCGTACCAAAGGTCGCTCGATCAAATAATTAATGTCGCCGATTGGCCTTTGGTCAATTTCTCGACCGAACCGATGTCCTGAATGAACCGCATCTGCGATTGTGCCTGGCGCATAGCAGTCGCCGACCGCATGGACGGTGAAGTTCAGCCGGTTGTCTGCAACTGTCTTTCGCAAATCACGAAGTAGACCGTCGTTCGGTGAGCGTAGACAGATCATTACCACCGTCGTGGCAGGCAACCGGATTTCTTTCCCGGTGTAGATGCAATGGGCTTCTACCTCGTCGGTGCCGACCTCGACTAGACGTCTAGCCGTGACGAGCTTCACACCCAAGCTGAGCAAAGCTTGGTGGACGACCTCGCGCTCGGACGTATATTTAAGTAACGGAGAGGGTTCTGGATCGGGGGTAAGGATCGTAACCTCCAGACCTTGCTTGGAGAGCTTTTCAGCGATAACTCCTCCTAGATAGTAGCCTTCATCATCATAGATAACAACCGGCCCTGTAATCGTCTGGCCCGCAAGGACGTCATCGGGAGTGATGACGTGTCCCTGGTCCCAACCCTTGACCGGAAAACGGTTTGCCTTGCCGATTCCGTCCCGGTCCCACCTTGCTCCAGTTGCGATGAGTATTGTTGAAAAGTCAAAATCGCCTACATCGGAACATTGAATTTCACTTCCGAGGTAGACATCGATATTTGGAAACTTGTTGATCTGACCGATTCGATAATCTGCTACGCGCCGATACGTTGATAAACCTGGTAGTGTCGATTCGAGCACCGATCGACCTCCAAGGAAAGTGTTTCTCTCAGAGAGCGCAACAGAATAGCCGCGCCGTCCAAGTGTTAGAGCCGCCTCAAGTCCTGCTGGACCCCCGCCAACAACAAGCACGCGTGCATCAGACCCCTTTCCCGGAACGCGTTCGGGATGCCAACCTCGCCGCCATTCTTCCCCCGTTGTTGGATTTTGCGTGCAACGGATCCCACCACCCATGTATTGCATGGACAGGCACGTATTGCAGCCTATGCATTCACGAATATCGTCGATACGACCTTCTTCAATCTTTTTCGGGAGAAAGGGATCTGCAATCGACGGGCGTGCCGCTCCGATCAGATCGACCAAACCCTTCTTGATGAGCGACACCATCCGATCTGGTGACGTATAACGCCCGACGGCAACCACGGGCTTAGATGTTACTTGTTTCACAAAGGCGGTAAACGGTTCCTGCCATCCCTCATCGGCGAATCGCGCGGTCATTACATCGAGATTGATGTTCTGAATGTTAACGTCCCAAAGGTCAGGCAGTTCGGCCAGCATTTCGACGACCCGTCGACCGTCTCCACTGCAGGTGTAGCCCGCATCGCCAAGGCCCTCATCAACACCAAAGCGGACCGCAACTGCACAGTCGGATCCAATTTCTTCTTTGGTATCCTCAATCAACTCACGCAACAGTCGGGCGCGATTGGCAATAACTCCACCGTATTCATCGGTTCGCCGATTGACACGTTCCGTGATAAAATCGCCGGGCAATCCCATCATGTGGCTCGCGTAGACGTACACGATGTCGAATCCGATTTCGCGTGCGCGCCGGGCAGCAGCGCGATGCCATCTTCTAACGTCGCTAATATCCTGCTTATCCATCTGCCGGACGACAGCCGGTACATCCATTGCAGGCCTGGGTGAGGCAGACATCGGGCGCTCTCGGGACATTCGGTTTCCGGCAAGCGCACCCTGATGGGTCAACTCGCACCCTGCAAGCGCCCCGTGCTTTTGAACCGCCTATACCATAAGCCGAAGTCCGGGCTTATCATCATCCGACCAAAGCCGCTCACCACCGCTCGGGGATGAATCCGAGGAAGGATGGATCATACACAATTCAGTGTTTACGACACCCCAACCGCCCTCTGCTTTGATTTCTCTGAACTTTGCTGTCGCGTGCGGAGAAAAAGTACCAAGCGCTGTACAGTGCGGAACTTGGTAGAAACGATTTTTTGTCGTCTTAGGTCCAATTTTTACGGGCTCAAAGAGTACGTCGTATCGCGGATCACGTGCCATGCAACCTCCCACGGTTTGCCGCTCAAATCAGCTGCATAAAACCCCACCGTTGCCGCGTGCATTAATAGGATCTGTCTGCAAATGAAGCCCGTCCCAGACGAGACAGGTATTTGAATGCCCCACCGCTTGACGCACCCTGCCCCGTGTAGTTGGCGCCATCACGGCTGACGCCAACTACACGCGTCCTCTAAGGTGAAGAGGACGCCCCGGCTGATGGAGATCACCACTCGATGGTAGGACACTCAATCGAGGTGGAGCCTTCGCTGTTGTCGAAGCAGCTGCGCCACCAGCCTAGCAATGTTGCGATAGCTTGCAACATATTTATTCGTAGTTTTATTTTTTGCGCAAGCTAGCTGAACTCAATACAAAAGAGCACAGAGAGCAACAATTCAACTAAACGTACGATATATAGAGATTTATTCGATATGTTTTTCCCTGGCGCCAATTCTATCTGCCAACGTGAAATCATCGATGATCGTGGTCATTCATCTTCGGAATAATTCTTCTGCTCGACAAGCCTCCATTTGTAATTGGCAATGGTTTCGCAGGGTATGGGTCAAATTTCAAACTCGTTTGATGCTGACAGCGACGGCGGGGAAAGTGCCGGAGCGCCCGCTGTTGGCAGCTGCACCTCTTACCCGGTAACAGATGCAAGGCTACCTGCCCAAGCATGGCGTTTGGCGCGACAACACTGCCTGCCTTTGCCCTGCAGAAATCTCTCCCCGAATCCGGCAACACGTTTATCGTGAGCGCGAAGAGCGGCCTACGTGACCGGGAGAGCATGTGTGGTAGATTTTCGCCTGCCTGTTTATAGTCCGGCGTTTCCAG
Organism: Ensifer sp. 22521; assembly: GCF_052044795.1. Taxonomy (NCBI): domain Bacteria; kingdom Pseudomonadati; phylum Pseudomonadota; class Alphaproteobacteria; order Hyphomicrobiales; family Rhizobiaceae; genus Ensifer; species Ensifer sp. 22521. The sequence continues at coordinate 90,533 of NZ_JBQENM010000016.1, read as the reverse complement.
CGCCGGTCAAATTGCGGCGAGGGCGGTTCAACGCTGGTTTCCTGGCTGTGCTAAGCTCAGCCGCCAGTGACGCTCATGTGGCGGGCAACGGCGGGTATGTTGCGGGTGCGGTCGATGATGAAGTCGTGGCCCTTGGGCTTGCGGGTGATCGCCTCTTCGATGACGCGCGATAGATATGCGTCGTCGTCGGAAGCCCTGAGCGCCGTCCGCAGGTCGGCGTCGTCATTCTGACCGAGGCACATGTAAAGCGTGCCGGTACACGTGAGGCGGACGCGGTTGCAGCTCTCGCAAAAATTATGGGTCATCGGCGTGATCAACCCAAGCCGCCCGCCGGTCTCAGAGACACTCAGATAACGGGCGGGGCCGCCGGTCTTGTAGGTGAGGTCCGAAAGGGTGAACTCGCGGGCGAGGCGATCACGCATTTCCGACAGTGGCAGGTAGTGGTCGGTGCGATTCTCGTCGATCTCTCCCATCGGCATGGTTTCGATCAGCGTCAGGTCCATTCCGCGCCCATGCGCCCAGCGCAGCATGTCGGGGATCTCGGTATCGTTGAAGCCCTTCAGCGCGACGGCGTTGATCTTGACCCTGATGCCGGCCGTCTGCGCCGCGTCGATGCCTTCCATCACCTTCGACAATTCGCCCCAGCGGGTGATCTGCCTGAACTTGTCGGGATTGAGCGTGTCGAGCGAGACATTGATGCGCCAAACGCCGCAATCGGCGAGTTCAGAGGCAAAGCGCGACAGCTGCGATCCGTTGGTGGTCAGGGTCAGTTCATCGAGAGTGCCCGAATGGACGTGCTTGCCAAGCTCGCGAACCAGCAACATGACATTCTTGCGCACCAGCGGTTCGCCGCCAGTCAGGCGCAGCTTGCGCACACCCTTGGCGATGAAGGCGGAACAGAGCCGGTTCAATTCCTCCAGCGTCAGAAGATCCTTCTTCGGCAGAAAGGTCATGTTTTCCGCCATGCAATAGGTGCAGCGGAAGTCGCAGCGATCCGTCACCGAAACCCTGAGATAGGTGACGGCGCGTCCGAACGGGTCGATCATCGGCGCTGTGGGATCAATCTGAGTGCCGACCTGGTCGATGGTGACGGTATCCAACGAAATTCTCCTGTTGAATTAATGTCGTGAGCGAAACGGGCGGCGTTAAAACCCGTGAACACATTCTTTCCGTCGAGGAAAGTGAAGGCAAAGAATTCCTTCCGCCAGGCATCTGCGATATTGCGCAACGATCGAATTGCGCCATTTTCATTGCCCTGTTACCGGGTTTTGCTTGATCTTGTCCAGTCGATGCCGGACAGCAGAAGCAAGAACTGTGCATCGAACCATTTGCGGCCGGACGAACTTCCACTCTTAGCCATTTTGTCGCAGGGATCATGCCTCACCTGCCCGGGAATGCGGCGCAACCGATCAAGCCGTTTCGCCGGGAGACAAAAACATGGGTCTGGAGGCCCATAGATCGCAACGCGCCGGCTAGGCGAAGTGCTCTCTCGTGCAATTGCGCGTAGGTGAGCGTCGCGGAGTCGGTATCGGTGGGCTTCCGACTGTTGCAGAGTAGCCTTTGATCGCCCAAAATGGGATATGTTTAATATTAGACACTCTGACGAAGGGGAACAGGCGCAGCGCTGACGAGCAATCGAAACGCACCGTTTCCCATCCTCGCAGCACAAGTTTGGTCGAAGGCCGCATCGACCGCCTCAAGACATTCCGATGTTGCGGCTTCTCGACTGGCGATCTAACGGTGACAAGGGCGCGAGAGAGCTTATTCGCGCTTCCACCCTGCCCGTCATCGATGTTGAGATCGGTGATGGCGCGCTTATCGATGTTGATACCCCACATGCCGTTGAAGCGGCAGGTGGCGTTTTGCGTAAATAACGAATAGCGGCTCTTTTTCAATGCGAACGGATGCAATCACTGACTTCAAAGTCGAGAGACGCCACCACGCTTTCCCACATAAATGAGCTCTTCCAGTAAACCTTCTTCGCCGGAGCTTGGAATACGAACTGTCGAGGCTGTGGAAAATTGTTTGCCTCGGTAGATATCCATCCCAATCACGTTAGGAACTCCAGCACGCGTCAGCGTCGGAGTTGACCCAATCGTCGGCCCACACTGGAGCCGGGCTTTCGGCAGCCGCCTGGGTGCCAAAGGGACGCAGGCCCGCAAGCGTCGACCTGCAATGCGTTTTGCAAACTTGCTATGAGTTATCTTGGCGACGCATCGGCGCGCTCAAAGACGTCGTTGGTTCGCGACGGAGAAAAGTGACGCTTTGGCGATATCGAGCTTCAATCCAACCTCCTTCGGCGTTGTGCGCGCCGATGCTACGGCGAGACGCACGCTGAAGCGCTTGCCAAAGCAATCGAACCAGCCAAGGGCATCCGCGCCGAGCAATTCTATGAAGGACAAGGTCGCCGGCAGGCTGCCCGGCGCGCCGCGATCAACGACGCTTATATCCTCGCAGCGCACGCCTAACACCGTTTCGGCCAGATTCGTAGCATTTTCAAATTTGTACTCGGAGACATCGATTTGGGTATTGTCCGTAACGAAGCTCGCCTCGCTATCCAGCCGGCCATTCAGGAAGTTCATGGAAGGTGACCCGACGAAGCCGGCGACGAACAGGCTGGCCGGTTTCTCATAAATGGCCTGCGGATGGGCGAATTGCTCGACCTGCCCCTTGTACATGACGGCCACACGGTCAGCCATGGTCATGGCCTCGATCTGGTCATGGGTGACATAGATCATAGTGGACTTTAGCTTTTCGTGGAGTTGCTTGAGTTCGACGCGGGTTTCGGCGCGCAGCTTGGCGTCTAGGTTTGAAAGCGGTTCATCGAACAGGCAGATCGATGAGGAACGCACCAGGGCCCTGCCGATCGCCACACGCTGGCGCTGTCCGCCCGACAGCTGGCCAGGCTTGCGCTCCAGCAGCGGTTCGATCTGCAAGAGCTTCGCCACCCAGTCAACCTTTTGCGCGATCTCAACCTTGGGGGTGCCGGAGATCTGCATGCCGAAGGAGAGGTTGCGCCGCACCGTCATGGCCGGGAAGAGAGCATAGGATTGGAACACCATTGCGAGGCCCCGCTCGCTAGGCTCCAGGCCGACGACGTCCCTGCCGTCAATGACGATCTGTCCGGCGTCGCAATCGTCCAGGCCGGCGATCACGTTGAGCAGCGTGGACTTGCCGCAGCCAGAAGGGCCGAGGATGACGACGAACTCGCCCTTCTCGATGTCCATGTCGACGGATTTGAGGATGTCGAGGCCGGCATAGGATTTCTTGATTTGGCGGAGGGAAATGCTGGACATGGATCAACCCTTGACGGCGCCGGCGGCGATGCCGCGGACGAAATAACGGCCGGAGAGGAAATAGACGACGAGCGTCGGTATGGCGGTGATGAGGGCGGCGGCCATGTTGACATTGGGATTGGCCGCGCCACGGGCATTATTGACGATGTTGGTCAGTTGCACCGTCATCGGCAGATTGTCGTTGCCGGCGAAGATCAGGCCGAGCAGATAGTCGTTCCAGATGCCGGTGAACTGCAGGATCGCCACCACAACGAGAATATTGGTCGAAATCGGCAGGATGATCGACCAGAAGGTGCGCAGGAAGCTGGCGCCTTCCATGCGGGCCGCCCGGCTGATTTCATCCGGCACGCCGACATAGAAATTGCGAAACAGCAGCGTCGTATAGGGCAGGCCATAGATGACATGCACGAAGACGATGCCGGCATAGGTGCGAAACAGCCCGATATTGCTGAGGATCTTCACCGTCGGATAGAGCATGGCCTGGTAGGGAATGAACAAGCCTACTGTCACCAGCAGCATTGTGATATTCGCATGGCGCGATTTCCATTGCGCCAGCGCGTAACCGTTCAGCGCTCCCGCCAGCGTCGAAATGATGACGGCGGGGATGGTGATCTTGATCGAGTTCCACACACCGGGGCGCACGCCTTCGCAATCGAGGCCGGTGCAGGCGCTCTTCCATGCGGTCACCCAGGCATCGAAGCTCGGTGCGAACGGAAGGGTCAGGAGGTTGCCCTGGCGGATCTCCTCGATCGGCTTCAGCGAATTCATCAACACGAGCAGCAGCGGCATGAGGAAGAAGATCGCAGAGACGACGAGGAAGGTATAAAGGCCGATGCGCGCGGCGCGTGGCGCGAACGGTTTGGACTGGGCCAGCGCGATCATGTACGCCTCCGGAATTCGCTGTAGAAATACGGCGCAAGCAGCAGCAGCGAGAGCAACAACATCATAATCGACGCTGCCGACGCGAGCCCTAGATTGACGCGGGCGAAATAGAAATCGACGGCGAATTTCGCGGGCATTTCAGTCGAAATGCCGGGACCGCCCTTGGTCATGGCGATAACGAGATCGTATCCGCGGATGACTTCCGACATCAGAAGCACGACGCAGGAGGCGATGACCGGACGCATGCCGGGAAAGATTACCTGGAGATAGGCCCGCCACAGCGGAATGCCCTCCATTCGGATCGCCTTCCACAGATCGGTGTCGATGCCGCGCAGGCCGGCGAGAACGATGACCATGATGAGACCGGCGGAATGCCAGATGCTGGCGATCACCAGCGTGTAGAGGGCGCGGTCGGGGCGCACCAGCCAGTCGAAGGTGAAGCTTTGCCAGCCGATGGAGTGCATCAGCGCCTGCAACCCGTTGGACGGATCGAGCAGCCAGCGCCAGGACAGGCCGGTGACGATCAGCGACACAGCCAGCGGATAGAGGAAAATGGTGCGGAACAACGATTCAGCGCTGATGCGGCGATCCGCCAGAACCGCCAGCAGCATGCCGAAGGCTAGCGTACCAACGATGTAGAGTACACCAAAAATCACCATGTTGACGCAGGAAACGAGCCAACGCTGGTTGGCGAATAGCTTTACGTATTGGCCAAAACCAATGATCTCGTAGCTCGGCACCAGTGTCGACCGCGTCATCGACATGTAAAACGTCCAGAAAATCGAGCCGTAAAAAAATATCGCGATAGCGGCGAAGAACACCGCCACGGTGATATCTGGCCTGAAGGCCTGCCGGTTGAGCCAGCTTCTCATTCCGAGGTCTCCCGAAACCCTCATGGGCGGCGAGGCGCCGCCCTTCTCAAATATTATTGGCTTTGGAGGATGCCACTCAGGGTCTCGATCGCCGCCTCAGTCGGCATCGTCGGGTCGGTCCAGAATTGCGTGGCGAGATCGGTCAACTGGCCGTTCAGGTCTCCCGCAAGGGCGACATAGGCGGAGTTGACCGCCTCCCCCGGCCTGGCGAGCATGGAGATCCCCTTGGCCGCACAAGCGTCAAGCGAACTGGTATCGACGTCGAGGCGGGACGGAACAGAACCCTTGGCCGCGGCGATCTTCGTTTGGACGACCGGGTCCATCACGGTTTCTGCCAGCAGCGTCTGGCCGTTGATGCGGTCCTCATCGCTGTTAACCGGGAAGGCGAAAATATCAACGATCACGGCATAAGCGGGCTTTTCGCTCGGCGTCAGGAAGCAGCCGAACTCCTTCCCGGCCGTCAGCCCGCCCGCGAGAAATTCGCCGCGCGCCCAGTCACCCATGAACTGCATGCCAGCCTTGCCGGTGATGACAAGATTGGTCGTGTCATTCCACGAACGGCCGGGACTTGCCGGATCAGCATAGGTCGAAACCTTGCGGTATAGCTCGAACGCCTTGGGCAGGATCGGAGATTTCAACGCCTGCGGATCGCGTTTGACGAACAGTTCGTTCCAATAGTCCGGTCCGCCCAGCGCAAGGATAAAATCGGTGAGGATCGAGACCTCTTGCCACGGCTCGCCGCCGACAGCAAAAGCGATGTAGCCGGCGGCTTTGAGCTTGTCTGCAGCCGCAAACATATCGTCAATGCTCTTCGGTTCTTCAAGCTTTAATTCATTGAACAGCGACTTGGAATACCAGATCCAGTTATCTGCGTGGATACCCACTGGCAAGGCGACCAGCTTGCCGTCTACATTGAGCTTGTCCCAGATCAGGGGTGCCATCAGCTTCTGCCAGCCGCCGGTTTCTGCCAGATCGTTGAAATCGCGAAGCTGGCCCGCTGCGGCAAGGTCGCGCAGTGCCGCGTTCGGCGTCATCAGGACGGCGGAGGGCGGCTCCCCGCCGGCGATACGGCTGGTGGCGGCAGCTATGGCAGAGTCGAAATCGGCCGACGGGCTGTCGATCCATTTGCCGCCCCGCGCTTTGTAAGCATCGGCGATGGCGTTCATCGCCTTGGATTCACTGGAGCTGGTCCAGTACTGCTGGACATCGACCGTCTGGGCATGTGCTGCGCCGGCTACCGCGAGCAAGCCGAATAGGGTCAGTGTGGAAGAGAGGCGTGTCACGTTCATTTTCATTCCCCTTTTTCTGCAACGTGCTGTCGGTTCCGGTTCGACAGGATGGAGAGGCGCCGCTTTCTGCGCCCCGGAAATGTCAGGCGGCCTTGCCGGGAGCAGCACCCAGATCGCGGTTGATGCTGTCGAGAAGAGTGGCCATGTCGCTCTTGGTGATCTTGTCGCCCGCGACCCAGGCCACGGTGTTGTAGATCCCGAGGAAGGAGCCGCCGCAATATTCCAGCATCTTCTCGGTCTCCTCGTCGTCGAGGTCGAGCTGGACCTGTAGGAAGGCGCCGAAGCGCTTGCGGGCGAATTCCTGCTCCAGCACGATGGAGGGCTGGCTTTCGACATTTAGGATGGTGAGCGGCAGCGCTGCCGCATCGACATCAACCACGCATTCGCCGCGAATGTCGCGGGAGGAGGCGGCGACCTCGATGCTGAACTTGCCGACATCTAGCAGCCAGCGGCGATAATCCGGGTCGTAGTAGCGCAAATCGCGAGCCTCGACGGTAATGGACACGCGCTTCGTTTCGCCGGGTTGAAGCTCAACCTTGGCGAAGCCCTTCAGTTCCCGCAGCGGGCGAATAAGACGCGGCGCATGAGGACGGGCATAGACCTGCACGATCTCCTTGCCTGCGACCGGGCCGGTATTGGTCACGTCGACGGAAACGGTCAGTGTGCTTTCGGCATCGATTCGCTCACGATCGGCCACGACATTGGCATAGTCGAAGCTGGTATAGCTGAGGCCGAACCCGAAGGGGAAAAGCGGCTGGAGCTTGCGCTTGTCATAGGAGCGGTAACCGACATGGATTCCCTCGCTATAGACATGACGGTTGTTTTCGCCGGGATAGCTGAGGAACCCGGGCGTATCCTCAAGTTGAACCGGGAAAGTGACGGTGAGCTTGCCGCAGGGATTTTGGACGCCGAACAAAATATCGGCCACTGCGCGGCCCGCTCCCTGACCGCCGAAGAAGGCGGAAATCACCGCAGGCGTCTGGCCGATCCACGGCATGACCACCGCATCCGGGATTGCCAGAATGATGGCCATCTTGGCGTTGCGACGCGACAGCCGGTCTATCAACTCGTCCTGGCCGTCATGCAGGTTGAGATGGGCACGGTCCGAACCTTCGCCGTCATAGCCCACTTCGGTATTGCCGAAGAAGAGCACGATATCGGCAGCGTCGATATCGGCGAGCGCGGCCTGTTCCGTGGCGCAGCCGGCATCGAAATCGGTTACCCCATGGAAGCTGATAGCCGCGGTGGGGGCCAGCCGGCGGATTTCGTCAAGCGGAACATCGACATCGGTCGGCCGGGTGGTGGCGCAGCCGGATCCTTGGATGACCGGCTCCTTCGCAGCGGCGCCGACCACGACGATGCGCTTCAGCTTTGCCCCGTCCAGCGGTAGCAGCCCGCCCTCGTTCTTCAGCAGGACGGTCGATTCCGCGGCCATGCGCCGCGCCAGTGCATGATGCTTTCTGTAATCCACCGTCACATCGTCGCGGGCCCCATTGTGGGCCGTGCGCACCAGCTTAAGGACGCGCTGGCAAGCCTCGTCGAGCGCTTCCATCGACACGCGGCCATCCTTTACGGCATCCAGCAGTTCCTGCTTGCGCGCGCCGCTTTCGGGCATGTCAAGATCGTTGCCGGCGTTCAGCGAGGCGGGGCGGTCCTTGATGCCGTGCCAATCGGACATGACGAGGCCGTCATACCCCCATTCGTCGCGCAAAACCTCGGTAAGCAGCCAACGGTTTTCGGCAGCCTGAACGCCGTTGAGGCGATTGTAGGAACTCATCACCGTCCAGGGATTGCTCTTGCGGATCGCCCGCTCGAAGCCTTTGAGGTAGATTTCGCGTAGCGCTCGTTCCTCGACATCCGAACTCATCGTGGTGCGCTGCACCTCAGAATTGTTGCAAGCAAAGTGCTTCAGCGATGCGCCTACGCCGTTGTCCTGCATGCCGTTGATGACGGCGGCGGCAATATCGCCGGAAACGACCGGGTCTTCGCCATAATATTCGTAGGAGCGACCGGCCAGGGCCGTGCGGCGGATATTAATGCCGGGGCCGAGCAGGATGTGGACGCCGAACGCCTGACATTCGACCGCCAGCGCTTCGCCCAGTTCGTAGGCCAGATCAACATCCCAGGAACAACCGAAGGAGGAGCCGTTCGGAAAGCAAGTGGCCGGACGGGTGGCGCCGAAGGCGCCCTCGACGCCACGCGACGGGTCCGCATTGACGACGCTGAGGAACGAGGCAAGCTGGCTGTCGCTATCCTGCGGACCCTCGATCTGGTCGATCGAATAGCGCACACCGTAGGTGCCGTCAGTCATGAGGATTTCCGGGATGTTTAGACGGTAGTTGGTTGCTGTGCGCCACAACCCCTGGCCGCTTACCAGCGCCACCTTTTCTTCAGGCGTCATCTGGTCCAGCAATCCGGCCAACTGCTTGTCGGAAATGTTCCATTTCATCGGTCGTCTATCCTAATTTTGCGGGCACAGGCCAGCCTACTCCGGCAGGCCTCCTCGCCTTTGCGGCTCCCACGCCGCGCCAAAGAATGTCTTAACGATGTCACAGGAAACGCGATGCATCTAGCCGCGAAACTTGTTCTGGATATAGATCAGTTTTTGATATTTAGTGCTTTTGAAAGTAGGGAGGAGCACATGAACGTCGCCTATCTTAGTCAGGACCACTGGTGCGAGCGGAGCGGTTGTGGATTCGAAGATCACGGTCCATTCGGCCAATCCTACTGCCGAGCCTTTGTACATGGCTACGCCGACGTACCATACCACTGGCACCGGGAAATGGAGATAGTTTTCGTTCTGCGCGGGAGCTTCCGTCTGATCGTCAACGGGCAGGTCTGCGAGATGCACAAGGACGACCTCATCATCATCAACGGCGATGTCCCCCACAATTCCACGTCGATTTCCCGCGATGCATTGATCTGCGGCGTGCATCTCGACAGCAGCCATTTCGAGCGCATGGGACTGTCAGGGTTTTCCAGCCGGCAGTATCTCTGCCGCACGTTCCTGCATTGCCGCTCTTTCATGAACAAGGTCGCCCCGATCAAATCGCTGATCGCTCGCATTATTGTCGACCAGGCCGGTCGGCCCGAGGAAGAAATGGCGCACCAGACCGTCGCCAATCTCTTGGCTTGCTATGTCTACCGCTGGATACCCTTTGAGGATGCCGAGACCGCGAATGCCCAAATGCGCGCCGACAGCCGCAATCGCATCTTGCGCATTATGGATTCGCTCGGCGGCCAGGACGAGGGCCAGCACCTCAACGAGATCGCGGAGGCGGAAGGCTTGACCGTCAGCCATCTTTCACGGCTGTTCAAACGGCATCTGGGCATCGGTTATCGCGATTATTCGCAAAACCTGCGGCTCGATAGCTGCGCGGGCGATCTGCGCACCACCGACGATACGATCAGAACGATCATGGAGCGCAACGGCTTCGGCAATCCCGCCGTCTTCTACAACAAGTTTCGCGCCCGCTTCGGCTGCAGCCCGGCGGAATTTCGACGCGGCAGCCGCCCTCTCCGTCCGCAAAGCCTCCTTACCGACGAGGATAGTGCCACGGCTCTGAAAATTCTCTCCACGCATGCGGCAGGATTAGGCAGAGCCGCAGACCTAGCACTCGGTTTGACTGTGCCAAAGCGTCATATCGTCCTGAGCGCCCCTCATTATGCCAGCCTGAGCTGATGTGACGATCAAGGGTTGGCTATCGAGCTTGCTGTGCGCTCATTTAAGGGTGGCTCATGAAATCGGTAATCATCGTCTGCGGGGCGCGGCGGGATTCGATGGTAAGGAGTTGAGATAGGAAACCGGTCTACGAAAATATCCACGGCAGCGGAATGGCAGACAGCGCAGTATTCCCGCGAGATCAGATCATCCATTGCGGGCCAGATACTTGGTGTGGACGGCAGTTCTGCCCAATATGATCGACGACGTCGAATTGTGCCACTGGGAGGGCGAATGAAAAACCGACCTAGCACGAATTGACCGGCTGTTTCCGCATTCCGCTTTTCGGCGTAACCGGGCATGGGTCGAATTCGAAGTATCCTCCGGCTCTTTTGGGCAGCTAACGTCTTTTGCTGAAGCCAAGATTCTTCTAGTAAAGCCGTCGTTGAAATTTGAGGCGAGGAAACATGCGAAAATTGGTGGCCGGTAAACTGCACGGCATCTACGTGACGGAGGCAAATCTCAACTATCATGGCTCGATTACTCTGGATCCCGATCACTGTGAAGAAGCTGGCATACTTCCGATGGAGTTCGTCGAGATCTGGAACAAAAATTCTGGTGCCAGGATCTCGACCTATGTCATCCTGGGTGAGCGAGGTTCCCGGTGCTGCATTCTCAACGGTGCTGCGGCACGTACTTGCCAGCCTGGGGATCAAATTATCATCTGCAACTCGGTCTATCTCGACGAGAGCCGGATCATATCGCTGAAGCCGAAGATCCTAACCTTTGATAAGAAAAACCACATTCTGGATCGAATGAGTTACTCCGTGTCAATCGACAACGAAGGAAGGCATTCCTTCGAAATCCTTGATGATGCGAATGCTGCACTTCCGATTCCGCTTCTTGTCACCAAGCCATCCACTTAGCCATCCAATTGCCCACCCTCGACCGACCGCCTTTCGGTCCGCCGTGCGAGACAAAGCCTTTCGGGACAGCGCGGCCTACGCGCCGCCTGGCCTGCCAGACCGGGATACCAGGCGGCGCGCCTTGTCGGCGAGATTGCCGTGATGCCATTACCCGGAAAGACAATCAGACCGCCCGGAATGACCGACAGCACCTCGTCGTTGCGGCGGAACGGAGCGGCCTTGACGTGCTTCGTCCAGTTCGGCTTAAAGGATATCTGGGTCACCTTGCGAGCCTCCGCCCAGCAAGCAGCGACCGCTCGGCGCCCTTCGGCGAGCCACCATGAAGCAAGACCATGTCGGGATGCTTGGCACGGCCTGATCGAGCTTCGCCCAGATGAAATCGTGATCGTTGTACTCCATCCCACCTGCGAGGGCGATCTTGGTGTCTGCGGGATCAGCACTTCGGTCTCGGCGCGCCGCCGGGCAGAGAGGAAGTTGCAGCTATCGATCATCGCCGCGGTCATGTTGGTATGGCTGATTTTCGAGCCGGTGCGCGGCCGCTTCGTTGAAATCGCCCAGTTCCGGGGTGAGCACGAGTGGTCCAGCGGATCACGGTGCTGCAATCGCTCGTCAAGGATGTGTGTGAACAACGCCTGCGCAGATAGGGTCATTCAGGACAAGGCGCGGACGACGCCGGCCTTTGCCGGCAGATGGGCGCCGGTCTCATTGGTTTCGGTGCGGATAAAGGACCTGGCGAAGACGACGGTGGTGCCGGTCTTGCCCTTGCGGACCGCCGCCCCGAGTTCGAGCGCCTGGCGAAACGTCATCCAGGTCGGCGCCAAGCCGCGGGCAATCGACCAGAGCGGCAGGGCGTTGATGCCGGAATAGGTTGGCCGTTGTGGCGCAGGGGCCGGGTGATCCGGTCGCTCGCATGAGCCGTGTTCCAGGGCTGTATCCAGGGTCGCACACCCTGTTCGAGCTCGGCGATGATCTTGTCGGTGATGCGGCCGTAGAGATCGGATCGTTGGTTTGTGTGTTGCTTGCGCATGTTCGAACCTCCGTTTGAGGTCCCAACCGAGGTCCCAACCATCGCGACCCGCTACGGCGGTCAGAATGCCGGGCTGCAAGCGCCGGCCCGCGCCCGACAGGGCCGCAACGGCAGTGGAGGACGGCAACGCCGTTGCGGGGCGGCGCGGACCCGGCAGGACCTGAAAGCCGGGGAGGTCGCGAGCCACGCCCACCACAGGGCCATTCTATTGCAGCCGGACACTACGACCATTGCACGGATCATCGGCGGCGCCAGTGAAGCGTTAGCCGAACTCGGTCGCCCTCACCGCCCGATGCTTTCGCCGCCCTCGCCTTGCCAGTGAACGGGCGACATCGAGGACGTCGTCGCGCGAGGCGGTTGTTCTTCTTGGGCTTGGCCTCGTTCATGAAATCCGTTGCCATGCCGGTTTTGGACCGCGCGGCTTTCGCTCGTTCCAGGTGAGCGCCGCCTCCTCGTTGTCTATCGGGCAAATCGCTCCAGCATCTTTCTCAGCTGGGCGTTTTGGAGTTGAAGCTTCATCGCCAACTGGCGGCGCAACTGCCAGATCTCGTCATCGAGATCTTGGAAATCGTTTGAAACGGCGGGTGCTGTTGATGGTGTCGACGGGCTCTCGGCCGACGCGTTTTTCTTTCGAAACACGCGCGCCTTACGAGGCTTCGTTGTCGCCGAAACCTCGTAAGGCTCGGTTTGCAAATCGAGGCCCGTCGTCGTGGCGGGTTCGTCCGGACCAGCTGGTACTTCCACGACCCTCTCGATATCAGGAACATCATCGGAGGCGCTCGAATCCGCATCGACCTGATCGGCGGGGTCTTGCGCACCGTCAGCTGGCAGCGCCAGCGCAGCCGGTGGTTGGAACCGAGCCGACTCCTGCGTCTCATTGACTATCGGCGTCTCGGATGTGTCCTCGATGGAGGCGCTATTATTGTCCTTGCCATGTCGTCTCGTGAGTCCAACGAGAAATTTCCAAGGGGACGCCACCATCTTTCCTCAGCCTCGCGCTTTTTCCGACAGTCGAGCTGCCTTGAAATGCTTCGGCGGCAGACAAGCCGCCGCCGATGCTCATGGTCAATGGGAGCAGGATGAGTACGGTCGGCCTTAGCCGGCACGCTTGTAGGCTGCTGGTCAGGCAAGACCGAGGCGCTTGCGCAGATCTGCGTTTTCCTGGCGAAGCTTTTCTGCAAGCGATTTGCGCAGCATCTGGTTTTCTTCCTCCAGCCGAAGCAGCTCCGCCATGTCGTCGGCAGCCGAAACGGGCGCCTTTGTCGCGACGGGGGAGGACTTTGCAGCGCTCGTTTTGCCAACCCGCTTCGCTCCGCGTGCGGCTTCTGCGACGATCGGCTTGGTTTTGGCTGCACGCGCCGGCCTGCCACGCTTTGGCGCTGCAGCAGGCGACTGGGTCTCCACCATGATATCGGCACTTGCCGTCTCGGGCGCCGCCTTCTTGGCGCGCGGTACGCGCTGCTTCTTCGGCTCTGACGCTATTGCAGCATCGGTGATCACGGAATCGCTATCGACAGTCGCATGGGTTTCGTTGGCCATAAATCTCTCCTGTGGTGCCAACACCGTTCTTGGCTGCTCCAATGGCGCTGTCAATAAGGACGTCTGTTCGGAACTCACCGGCGATGAAGAAATTGCGCTGTCTATGATGTGATGACCGGCGTCACCGGAGACGTCAGCGCTTACCGCAGCAGAAACGGCTTTGAGATCCAGGTTACCCCAAATCGAGACCGGTTTCGAAGTCTGCCGCCGACGGCCGGATTTGAATTCGACAACGAAGTTTCGTTGCGGCTTTCTCATATTATCAAAACCTTGAACTTACCGAGGAAGATGGCGCTGCTGACCAGCGGCACAGTGGCTTTGTCCTCGCAAATAGCGTCATTAACTAGATCAGTCGAGAGCGACGCCGCCAAGTTGAGGCCTTGGATGAGGATATGGTCGCTATCATGTCTCCGACTATACGCAGTGAACCACTTGCGGTCGCCTCGCTACTCAACCCGTCCCGGGCCTGCTAACGACCGGTCAAGTTGCTTCGCCTTGATGATATTCGAACCTAAGACCAGCTATATAAGTTGACGTTAAGGCACTGAATGCTTGAGATAATGCCCTTTGCATTTGTCTGAAAGCAGCGAGAATCTAGATATGGATCAACTCGATAATCTCGCCCGACGTTTCCGCGACGCGATTGAGGCGACGCCTCGCAGCCAGTTGCCGATCACTATGCAATCGTTCCCACATGGTGCCTGCGGAGACGCGACACTACTGTTAGGGCATTTTCTCAAATTGCAGGGTCTAGGCACCTTCGATTATGTGCTTGGCGAGAAAGGCGACCATACCCATGCGTGGATCAAGCATGGCGATATCATCATCGACATCACAGCCGACCAGTTTACAGAGATCGACCAAGCGGTAATTGTCGCCGCGAATTCGGTCTGGCATGAGCAGTTTACATCCAGTGTCCTCCATGAGGCGGACTTCATGATTTACGATAATTACACTCAGGCTACTTTAGGAGCGGCTTACCATTCGGTCATACGGCAATTGGAGGATATTCTCCCGCCTGTTCTGGAGGACTAGCATGGATCTGCTAATCTTGCTTTCCCAACGCACACTGCTGCCGGGCTTTGTCGGTCATATTCCGACAAAGCCGGGACAGGCATCACGGAATTCTCTATTATCCAAGTCCGCAAATCAAACACGCTCTGGTTCTGCTGAGATAGGAGCAAGCTTTTGAGCTGGGCGAGGGGTTGTTGCGTCCGATCTCTGGAAACAACCACGCCAAACCATATCGCCGGCGTGCTTGACAAGATGACAGGCACGAATCCGGCGCCTACTGCTGAGCAACACTCGGCGGCAATCCACCATTCGCTCTATGGTCCATTCAGGTGCTGCTGTGGCTCTTGATCACTATGTCTCCCAAGTCCATCTGAAGAATTTCTACGCTCCAGCGCTCGGGGAGCGCATGTATGCGATGAAGAAAACGGACTTGAAGCGCTATACCTGTGACGCCTATAGCCAATGTCGCATCGAGGACGGCAGCACCAACCCCTATCTGCAGGAACCCCGCGTCATTGAGGAATTCTTGCACGGCGTGGAGCCAAGGTACAACTCTGCTTTGGTCAAGCTGCGAGAAGGTCGACTCGATCCCGAATCCGTATTCGCGATTGCCGGCTTCGCTGCCTATGTCCAGGGATGCGCGCCTGGCGGTATGCGCATCCATTCGCGACCGCTTCAGGAAACCGTCGCCGTGACAACCGCCATGCTTGAAGAATCGGGTATGCTTCCGCCGCCACCCTCCATGTTCAGAGGCAAGACGTTGGCCCAGCTGTTGGACAGCGAGGAAGTCTTGGTGACGGTCGATCCCAAGTATCCGCAATCCATGGGGATCACCAATATCCTTCGTAGTACGTCGATCTGGGGAAATTCATGCTGGGACATTCTTATTAATGAGAATCCATCAACACCGTTTTTCACAAGCGACTATCCGCTTGCAATCGAGCCTTCGGGGCGAGCTGGTATAGTCAACCGGATCCTGCCTCTTGCACCCAGTCTCGCCATCCGCATCCTGCCGGACCTCGAACAACGAGGCCGGCTGGATTTAAGGTTTGCGAACCTGAGAACCCGTAGGATCAACATTCGGCGCCAAGATGCAGCGGAGATCAATCGCCGGATTGTACAATGCGCGGAGAGCGTGGTCTACTTCTCGGAGGATCTGCCTTGGATCCCGGCGTTCGTCGAAAAACACCGGTGGTTCAAGATTGAGCCAGAAATCTCGCGGATACCACAGGGTGGCGGCCAGATGATCGTCTCTACACTGCGGATTTCGAAAGCCGCCCCGGCAAAGATTGATCAAGTTAAAAACTAAAAACCCGACACAAATTTATAATCGCGACCAAATTGCGAATGCGGGCATCGCTAGGGCGTGGGATCGAAAGTTCATCACAGCGCCTTCGACCGTTACGACATGCAACGGCGATTCGTGGTGTCAATAGTTCGATTTCTGGAATAAACAGAATGAAGGTGGAAAGAGGCGGTCACCAGCACTAAGCGACGTACTTGAGGTTGCATGTATCATTGCCCCTGCTATGACTAAAACCTTAAAACACATAAGATTTGGCTCGAGCGCAGGGCTGCAATGCAGGCGACATTGATTTCTTTACAAGACGCGGTGAAAGACCTACCGTCCGTTAGGATCCTGCTAGCGCACGAATTCGAGAACGGACCACGGATTGATCCCCTCAAGATCATTCAGACCTATGAGGCCAGCGAGTGGGAAACGTTCATCGACGAATGGGTGCATTCTCTCAAATCTACTTATGTCGGCGTCATGCGTCCGACCGGCGCTGGTGACAAGGGAATAGACATTGCCGGCTTCTGCGACGCAGACAAGCTGCTCGGCACTTGGGATAATCATCAGTGCAAGCATTATAGTGCCCCCTTGGGTTTCAGCGTAGCCGCTCCAGAAATCGGAAAGATCCTTTGGTATTCGTTCTCGGGCGTATACAAAGCGCCGAGAGCATGCCGCTTTATCGCGCCGAAAGGGGCCTCTACGTCGCTATCCCTTTTGCTGACCAACGCGGATAAGCTGAAAACGAAGGTAATCGCGGAATGGGACAAATCCATCGCCGGAAAAATCACCTCACCCGGTCCGGTCAAACTGGAAGGCAAATTTCTCGACTACGTCAGTAGTTTCGACTTCAGGATCTTTTCTGCTGAACAGCCGCGGACAATCATCGAGGCTCATGCCAAAACGCCCTACCATCTTAGTCGATTCGGTGGTGGCCTGCCGTCGCGTCCGCAACCCGACGCTGTCCCAGCCGAGGTCGAGGAAGCGGAGACGACCTATACAAGCAAGCTCCTCGACGCCTACTCAGAGCATAAAGGAGAGGCGGTCGCAACCGCCTCGCAGCTAGACAAGTTTTCCACGTTGAAAACCCACTTCCAGCGATCCCGTGAGGCATTTTATCATGCCGAGTCACTGCGGGTGTTCGTGCGCGAAAAGGTGGAGCCCGGAACCTTCGAAGGATTACAAGCCGAGATACTGGATGGTATCCAGGACACCTATGATGGGGAACATCCTGACGGTTTCGCGAGAGTGGTGGCCGTGACCGAAAAGGCGCAATCCATCGCTCTCGATGCGCACCCGCTTAACAAAAGCGCCCTGCCCAAGGATCGCCGGGGAATTTGTCACCAGCTCGCGAACGATGGGAAGCTGACATGGCGACGCTAGTGTCCTCAGCCTCCGCTTTCAATGGTCCGCTCGAAACCGGTGTGAGGGCGGTCTTTGTGCTGCACGCGCATTTTCCGCGAGCAGTAGATCTGAACCGGCTGACCGCCATGGACTACCTTGTCGTGAGAACCAGCTTAGTCGACGGTCCAGCGGACTTGCATCCGCCGACCCCGATCATGTCGCCTGTCACTCAGGTTCGAAGGAAGTCCGTGCAATCAGCTGTTGCCTTGATGATGTCACGAGGGCTCATCGAGCAGCTTGCTGACGAAAGCGGGATACTGTTTCAGGCGGGCGATAATGCTGAATTCTTTGTCTCCGCGCTGCAGACGCCATACCTGCAGCAATTGTATGAGCGCGCCCAATGGCTCGCAGGCCATTTCGAGAATTACAGCGATGAGGGTTTTGACGATCTGATGCGAAATCTCCTCTCGAACTGGGTATCTGAGTTCCAAGACGAAGCGTCCGGGCCGGCATCATGACATATTCAGGCTTCCAGATCCGTCATCTCTCCTTTCACGGCAAGGACAGAAAGCCGGCGATCGTCTCGTTCCAGTCCGGCCTGAACGTCGTCTATGGGGCCTCCGATACCGGAAAGTCGTATATCGTCGAAGCAATCGATTTCATGCTTGGCGGCAAAGGTCCCCTCCCCGATATTCCGGAAGCAAAGGGCTATGAGCGCGTGTTGCTCGCGATCGCCTTCGACGACGGATCGGAAACGACGCTGCTCAGAGGCATGACTGGCGGACAGTTCCAGGCGTTCGAAGGTTTGCACACGTCGATTCCGGATACAGGCGGTAGTACCCTTGGAGAGATCCACAACGAACGCGATGAATCAAACCTCTCTTCTTTCCTCCTGTCAAAAATCGGCCTAGCAGGTAAAAGAATCAAAAAGAATGCGAAAGATGACACCCAAGCCCTGAGCTTCCGCAACCTCGCGAGACTGGCGATCGTCAACGAAGAGGAAATAATCCAGAAGCGTTCTCCGTTGTCGGACGGAAATTACACTGCGAATACTGCGAACACCTCCGTATTCACAATGCTTCTGACCGGTGTCGATGACACCGCCCTTCTATCGCGCCAAGGCACCTCTTCCGAGGAGCAGAAACGTTTGGCGCAGATCGATCTTCTCGATCAACTGATCGCGGAAGCTCAAAAGCGCATCACGTCGATATCCGGCTCCCGAGATGAATTGGCCGATCAAGAGGACCGGCTCACGAAGGCGATGGACAATCGCGTCGAGCAACTCGCGTTCACCGAGGAAAAGTTCAAAACGATCTCGACCAAGAGGCGGACGATTATTCAAAAGCTCGAAGCGACCAACGAGCGTTACACAGAGATCGCCACCCTCCTCGAGCGTTTCAATCTTCTGCAACAGCACTACGGCTCGGATTATGAGCGTCTGGTGGGCATCCGGGAGGCGGGAAGCTTTTTCTCGGTACTCGAACAAGAGATTTGCCCGACCTGTGGCGCCTTGCCCGAGCATCATGATTCCAGCGCCGTCTGCCACGGCGATATTGGGGTGACCGTCCTGGCTGCCGAAGCAGAGATGCAGAAGATTGAAGCTCGGCAATCGGAGCTGGCAACAACGATGACCGCTCTGAAGACGGAGGCGCAGTCGATCGAGAAGTCGCTTCCCACTATGAAAAGCTCCCTGAGAGCATTGTCGATTGAAATCGAGACAGTGGTCTCACCCGACCTGCGAAAACAACGTTCAACTTACAAGGAACTGGCTGACAAAGGCGCGAACGTTCGCCAGGCACTCGGGCTCTTCAGCAATCTGAGTGATCTGACCAGTCGTAAAGCCGCCCTGGAACGGCAGAACGACGGGGGCTCAAACGATGCCGCATCGAGCACCCGTCTAACCAGCACCGTCGTCGCCCCGTTCACTGAACTGGTTGAGAGTGTCCTCCACCAATGGGGGTTTCCGGGTGTGGATCGCGTCCACTTCGACACGACAATGAAAGACCTGATCGTTTCGGGCAAGCCGCGAACCTCCTATGGAAAGGGGCTGAGGGCGATTACGCAATCGGCGTTTACCATCTCGCTGCTGCAATATTGCGCCGACAACGATCTGGCCCATCCGGGCATCGTCGTGCTCGATTCCCCTCTGCTTTCCTACCGCGAACCGGAGGGAGCCGACGACGATCTGAGCGATACGAACCTGAACGGAAACTTCTATAGATATCTTCTTGGCCTCGAAAGCGATCGACAGGCGATTATCGTTGAGAACATGGATCCACCGTCAGACGTCGAACTCGGTGATCGAGTGATTCATTTTTCCGGGATGGTTGATGAAGGTCGCTTCGGGCTGTTTCCTCGGTGACCGATCGAGAACAATGACGCCAATCAGCAATTCTCGTCGTGGCTGAAGGAGCGGACCCTGATTTCGTCGTTCGCGCCCACCTTCCTCGGAGAGGAAATCCGGATCAACACCTTCAGAAAGGCATCGTAGGCGCACAGCCTGGCCGCCCCCTGGATCGCGTGCTACGGCACGTCAGTCGCGTCACGTTGGACATCGTACCTGCGGCCTTAACTTCCGCTCGTCTCGGTTTCTTGTTATCGATTTGCGAGGAGATTCGTCATGAAATTGGTCCGCTTACGGCTTAAAAACTTTCGATCTTTTGGTCAAACGGCAACCGTTATTGACCTCTCCGACATGACTTTCTTTCTTGGTCCGAATGGCTCCGGCAAAACGGCTGTTCTGCAGGCTTTGGCGAGGATGTTCAGCCTCGACCCGGCTCAGCGAAAAGTCCGCAAGTTGGATTTTCACGTTCCCAACGACGAGAAGGAGGCGCCACTGGATCGGCGCCTGTGGATCGAGGCCGATTTCCAGTTTCCTGAACTGCTGAACGACGACGGTGTGCCCAAGCCTGCGGTGCCTGGCGCATTTGCGCATATGCAGCTTGAGGCGCCGCAAGGCCCGGCACAGGTTCGCTTTCGCCTGAGCGCGACGCTCGATCAGGATGGCGAAGTCGAAGAGAATTTTACCAACGTCCTGAAGGTCGACGCTAACGGCGAGCCGAAGGCCGAGACACGCGTTTCAAAGCAGGAACGGGGGAGCATCCAGGTCCATTACCTGCCGGCGCGCCGCGATCCCGCCGACCACATTTCCTATTCGGCAAGTGCCTTGCTTGGGCGGGTGCTCAGAGCCGCAAACTGGACTACGGAGAGATCGACCGTCGATGGCCTGACCGAAAAGATCAGCTCAGCGCTCGCCGGCAATGCCGCAATGGTCAGTGTGACGCAGGCACTCGGCAAGTCATGGGAGGTCCTGCACACTGGCCGCCACTTCGCGAGCCCTTCGGTGTTCTTCGGGCGCAACGAGATCGAAGCGCTGCTGCGCCACATGAGCGTCGTCTTCACGCCCGGCCACGACGAACCGAGCGTCGATTTTTCAAGATTGAGCGACGGCCAGCAGTCTGTCCTTTATCTCTCGATCGTGCTCGGCGTCCACGAGCTCAACCAGCGAGTTTTGCGAGGCGAACTCAAGACCGAGTTCGATATCGACAAGCTGCGCCCGGCGGTCTTCACGCTGATCGCTGTCGAGGAACCGGAAAACAGCCTCTCACCGCATTACCTTGGACGTGTGGTCGCCAGTCTGTCCGCATTCTCCAAGGGACAGGATACCCAGGCGGTTCTGGCAACCCACTCGGCATCGATCATGCGCCGCATCGATCCGAAGCTCGTTCGGTATCTTCGGCTTGCCGCCGATCGCACCACACGGGTTAGGACCATCCAGCTCCCCGACAGCGAAAAGGATGCCGATGCGTTCAAGTTCGTGCGCGAAGCCGTACAGGCGTTCCCCGAACTTTATTTTTCCCGCTATGTCGTCCTTGGCGAGGGCGACAGCGAGGAGGTGGTTCTACCGCGCGTGATCAGCGCCATGGGCACCAGGATCGATGATGCCTCCATCTCGGTCGTGCCGCTTGGCGGACGGCATGTCAACCATTTCTGGCGCCTGCTGCACGGGCTCGAAATCCCCTTCGTCACCCTCCTTGATCTGGATCTCGCCCGTCACGACGGCGGCTGGGGTCGGGTTCGATATGCCTGCCAGCAATTGCTTGCTTATGCCGACGTAAAAAAGACTGCGCTGACACCCGACCATATCAAGAACATGACAGCGTGGGACGCTGAACCTCGACTGTTGAAAGATACCGGGAAATGGTTGTCCTTCCTCGAAGGACAGGGCGTCTTTTTCTCCTCTCCCCTCGACCTCGACTTTGCGATGATGACGGCTTTCCCGCAGGCCTATACGGTGGAAGCCGCCGAACTGGTGGCGCCGACAGAGGCCAAAATCAACTCCGTGCTCGGTGAGTCTCATGGCGCGGTCGATCAGTATGAGGCGGCGCAACAGACCTATTTCGGTCCTTACCACAAGCGCTTCAAGGTGGGCAGCAAGCCGGTCTGGCATATCCGCGCAATGGCCGAACTTGATGACGCAGCGCTTGTTGCGTCGCTCCCCGGGTCGCTGAAACGATTGACGGAATATGCTTTGGCCGCTTTGAAAGCGATACCGGAATGATCCCCGTCGAACGGTGGAAGCCGGCAGACAGCCTCATCCTCGAACCGAACGCCCTTCTGGCGGCCCGAACCACCGCCGGGCATCTGGCCATCACGGCGGGGCCGGGTGCGGGCAAGACCGAGGTTCTGGCGCAACGCGCCGACTTCCTGCTTCGCACCGCGACCTGCCGCTATCCAAGCCGGATACTCGCAATCTCGTTCAAGGTCGACGCCAGCCAGAATCTGAAGGATCGGGTTCGTCTGCGATGCGGGAACGATCTGGCAAGCCGGTTTGACAGCTACACGTTTCATGCCTTTGCAAAGCGAATTATCGACCGTTTCCGGACGGCTTTGACCGGCGCTGATCAGCTCGACGACGACTATAGTGTCGGCCCGCGCCGCGTCGAACGGCAGTCGATTACATTCAAGGACATGGTACCGCTTGCCACTACCATCGTTCAGACCAACGCGATCGCTCGCAATGCCATACGCTACACCTATAGCGACGTCTTCCTCGATGAGTTTCAAGATTGCACGAGCGAGCAGTACCAGCTGATATCCGACTGCTTTCTGGCCTCACCGGCAAGACTGACCGCCGTTGGCGACACCCGCCAGAGGATCATGGGATGGGCAGGAGCCCTGGAGGGCATTTTCAAGGTTTTTGCGACGGATTTCGCCGCCGTGCCCCTCAGTCTCTATCAGAACTTTCGAGCCAAACCGCGGTTGCGCAGGATGCAGAATGCAATGGTCCGCACCATGGACCCGGCGGGCGCGGTCGATGATGCCGAGCTTGCGGGCGACGAGGGCGTGATCGAGATCCTTGAAGCGACAGATGCGGTCGACGAGGCGGAACGGCTGGCCGTCGCGATCAGGGACAGGATCGACAATGATGGGGTAGCGCCGTCGCAAATCGCGGTTCTCGTCAGCCGCGACCAGCAGTTCGTCTGCCAGCGGCTGCGTGAAGCATTTCAGGCGCACGGGATCCCGTTCCGGGAGGAAGACAGTACGCAAGATTTTGCCTCCGAGCCTGTCGTCAAACTCATCACCGATCTGCTTCTGGTGGCGGGGACCGTTGCGAATGCCGACGCACATCGCAGACTTCTGAGCGCGATCATCTATACCCATAGCATGGACGAGGAGCAGGAATATCGCGCCAGGCATCGATGGGCGCGGTTTGTCGAAGAGATCCGGTCTGCGATTGCCGCCGGCACGATCGCCAAGGGCGACCGCGCAGGACTTCAAACGATCGTCGATCAGCTCTTTGCACTGGTAGGCCGGGACGCTGTGGTCGCAATGTCGTCGGATTACGGGCAGGCCAACCGTTTGGACGAACTGGTTCAGTCAGCAATTGACCGCCTGCATGTTGTTCTTTCAAACGAGCCGGACATCGGGCTTGCGCTCTCGGCCTTTTCAGCGGACCGGGCGGTCCGCGTCATGTCGATCCACAAAAGCAAGGGACTGGAATTCGACACGGTCATCGTAATGGGTGTCGAGGCACAAACCTTCTGGTCGAACCCTGTGGATGAGCGATCCGCCTATTTCGTTGCGATATCTCGGGCGAAGGAGCGTCTCATCCTCTCTGTGGCGGCCCATCGCGAGCGGCCCGAAGGATGGCCGTCCCACCGTCTCTGGGGTAGTGCCCGACAGCCTCATGCCGAGTTCCTGAAATATGCCGAGACCTATCGTTGAAAATCGATCGGGAAAGAGCACACCCCAATCGGGACACCTAGGCGAGGGAGACCAAGAGTAAGCGCGTGCGAAGAAGATCACAGTGGTCATCATAGCGAGGGCGAGCGTGAACGACAGGGGTTCACCCGCGCCGGAAGCCAGCGACGGACGTTGGCGCCACCATTATACTACGCCCCACGCCCGAAACCTCCCCCTCCCCGTCATCTCGCGCAGGCCAAGCTCCAAAACAATCCGCCGCGCCGCCTGCGGCGTGACGTCGAGCGTCTTCGCCACCATCCCGGCCGAGACCAGTGGCCGTGCCATGACAAACGCGACCAGTTCCGGCAGCTTTGAAGACGTCCGCCTCCCCTCCAGTTTCCGGTCCATCATCGTCTTTGCCAGCGTCAGCCGATCATGCTCTTTCAAGCCAATCTCGGCGGCCGCGATCAGGCCGTGGGCGATGGCCAGCAGCCGGGTTTCCCGATCGCGATGCCGGCGCCGATCGACGGGAATGGTCTTGAGACCAAGGTTGATGGCAGCGAGATGAGCACCTGACGTGATGCCTGCCTGGCGCAATATCGGCGCGGCCAGCAGCCGGCCGAGCCAGGGTGCATGCTGCAGGACGGCAAGCTCGTTCCAGGCATCCAGGGCGACGATGGCCTGCAGCATCGCCGGCAAGTTTTCGGCCTGACGCAACACGCCACGCCATTCATCGAGCCGGGCATCCTCATCCCAGTCGAGATCATAGACCAGCGGATCGGCCGGAGCCCGGCCGGGCTTTTTGGCTCGCTCGATCGCAGCGTCAGAGCGCGCGAGCAGCGCATCGATAGCAACATAGTCGACGCCAGGGAGATCTTGGGCGTCGTCGGTGTCATCCCCCTCCCCTTCCGCGTCGATCGCGATCGCCGGCCGAATAACTCCGGTCGTCGTAGCCTCGTCCGCGCCGCCCGCCCCGATCTCCGAAGTTTTCCGCAGCGAGCGGATGCCGTCGGCAGAGAACGCCCAATCCGGGGATTGACCGGCGATGCGCCGACGGGTTCGCAGCACGTCGCGGGCGATTGTCAGCTCATGGGTGGGTGTGCGAATATCCTTCGTGGCGTCGTGGAGGACGAGGTCTTCGAGATGGACGAGTTCGCCGTCGATCCACAGTGAGGCACAGGCGTCGGTGAAATGCATGCGTTCGAGGAAGCCTTGGCCAACCGGCGAGCAGGCAATGCGCTCATCCAGACGCGTAAGCGCGATACCGGCGTCGAAAGCCGGCCGCATCAAGGTGGATATACAGATTTTCGCGAGATCGTAAGCCATTGAAATCATGGTAAATGATTTCTTATAAGAACTCTATCTGAATATTCCGGTTCCTCACATAGTATGATTGGCGGTTGGTGCTCTAACCATCGATAAGTAATGCTTATCGGAAGTGATTGCCAGAAGCCCGCAAATCAGCGATGTCGGTCGCCCTGGATCGCCGGAAACGCCTGGTTTTCCGGGCTTCCAAGGCGATTTCGGCCGGGATGACCGGATTCACTCATCGCAAAATTCGGCGACCGCCGCCGGTGCACATGGCCGGTCCTCATTTCCGGAATTGAGCGCCGGCGCCCTTCAGCAGGCTTCTCCTCCCGCAGCCATCACCAAAGCCGCTGTTTTTCGGGCATTTCCGCCCTGGAAGCCCGCTGACGCGCATTTGCTACTGCGGACGCTCCGTTGCTCGTCCGCGGTAGCATTTCGAGTCTGATGGGCCGCTATTCAATGCCTAAAACACGCTTGCAACTGACCATTTTCTCGCGCATTCTTTGTTTGTACAAAGCGGTTTGAAACGAGACTGGTGAGGCGTCATGGCGAAGCGACAAACCGCAAATATCCAGCAGCCCCCAAAGCGGCTGATCGGCTACGCCCGTGTGTCGACGGACGATCAGCTACACGATGCCCAAATCGATGAGTTGAGAGCCATCGGCTGCGATCGGATCTATCAGGAGCATGGTTCCGGTGCGTCGCGCGCGCGACCCGTCCTGACGCGGCTGCTCGGCGAACTCACCGCGGGCGACGTCCTGGTCGTCGTCCGCCTCGATCGGCTGGCGAGATCCGTGAGCCACCTCTTGTCCGTGATCGAGGATCTGGAGGAACGGGGCGTGCATTTCCGATCGATACGGGACCCGATCGATACTTCGACGCCACAAGGCATGTTTTCCCTTCAGGTCCTCGGTGCTGTCGCGCAGCTCGAGCGGGCGCTGATCGCCGAACGCACCAAAGCCGGCATCAGGGCGGCGAAGGCACGCGGCAAGCTTCCTGGAAACCCGGGTCTGCGAGAACGACGACCGGAAGCAATCAAAGCAGTATCAAAAGCACGCGAGAAACTCTATCTCGACGAGCTCGTTGCGTCCGCGCAGACGTGGCTGCCAATGGTGCGGCAACTCCGTCCGCAACACAGTTGGGACAATGTCGTGCGGGTGCTCAATCGCCGCGGCCACGACTGGACCGTTGAGCGCCTTCGTCGAGCCGTTCATCGCATGGTTCGCGAAAAGCTCGCGGAAAAAGAACTTTTGGCCCGGTCCCCTCGCCGCGCGCCCGAGGACCATCTGATGAAGCTGGTAGCAGCAATCACCATTGCCGATCCAACTCTATCTCTTCGCGACATCGGCGCTCAACTTGACCAGATGGGTGAACGGCCCGCACGAGGCGGCAAGAAATGGCAGCCCTCTTCCGTCAGGGACTTGCTGGACGAAGCCCACCGGTTCGGCCTTATCCGGCGCTGAGTCACCATCGATGAGCGACCGATCGCTCGGTTCTCTTTACTGCCGAGGAGTGTCGACCGGTTCTCTAGGCCCGGCATTGAAGAGTTCCACTACCTAGTGCTTTTCGACCGTCAGGGATCATCTATTATGGCCAAACACATCATCGATCTTGCGGAAGTTGCACACCCTGTCCACCAGCTGATCCACGGACTTGGCAAATTGCATCGGTACGATCCTGTCCGTAATCAACGCCGAACGCAGAATAAGTCTGTCCGGATCTAAGCCGGTGAGTTTTCCAAGAGGACCAGGGTTCTTTTTGAGGAAGGCGACGCGATCCAGATGCTTCTGGATCGGTGTACGCTTTCCGTTGCGCTTGCCCGCCGTCGTGTAATCCGCCAGCCGGTCGCCGACTTCTGCGACGGTGCGGTCGAGTAAAAGGCGCTTGCATTCGATGATCCAGACTTCCTTCGTTTCTGTTTTCCAGGCCAGAACATCGATATCGCCTGCCTTCTTGTCCGCGCCAAAAAGGGTCATGAGTTGGTCCGGTTGCGCATCAAAACCGTTGCGACGGAGGCTGGCGGCCACCGCATGATTGAAGGCATGACCACGTTCATTCACGACCTTACCGATCCAGCGATCGATCTCCTTTGTATCAAACATTTCCGAGCCCAGCCGCCCATCAACGACATCGAAGATTCTTCGGATAACCCGGGATGTGAGAATTGGAAAAAGCAGCATTTCAGGATCAGCGTCCTCGGTAATCTGGATCCACGGCCGGCGTGTCAATGAAAGCCTTCGGTTCATCCGCCAAGGCTGCCAGTCGCGTCCCGATCCGCGTACTGGGTGCGGATCGTTCCACACAGGTCGAGGCAGCAGTGTCAAAGCTTCGTATGCGCGTTCCGCATCAACATCAGCACCAACTTCTCTCAAGATGGCCAAAGTCTCGCTTTTTCGCAGAACCAGGAAAAGCGTGCGTTGCTCCAACCCGCGTGCGGCTACCACTTGCGAGAGGTCGATAAGATTTACAATGGACATCCCGAATTCGGCATATATCGCTGCGTTCAAATCAGGATCTAGCCCGTCCGGCACATCGTCATTGCTTTCGTCAGAATCCGCTTGCGCAAAAGCGGCACCATAGGCTTCCGCAGCATCATGAAATGCGCGGTCGCCCTGGGCATACATGTAAGGTAGATGGAGTTCCTCCAAGAAGCCCCTGTCAAAGATGAAGCTGCCGTTCCTCGCGATTTCAAGCGGTACTTTGGCAAGCCCGTAATAGTAGGCATCGCTCTGCGTGGCACAGTCGATCATTGCACATGTATCGGCCAGCAGTTCGTCAAAATCGATAGCGGAGCAAGAACGACCGCCGTCAACGGGGGAGGTGCAGATTGCCATTTCTGCCAAGGCACGGCTCGCAACACTCGACGCCGCCCGCTTTGCCTCCCGTTCATTATGCACAAGCAGGACGTTTTCCTGGTCGCGGTGTAAGGAAAGGAGTGCGGCCGCCGTCTGCTTCCAATCAAAGCGGTCCTTGTCGATCGCCTCGTGATTGAGGATCGCCAGTTCGACAATGCTGCGGCGGTTGATCGTCTCCAATCGTGCTTTTATGCGCGCCCAGACAAAAGCAACTGTTGAATGAAGCAGCGGTTTGACGTCAGCGGCGGGGACGACACCATGGCGGTCAGTTCCGGCGCGACGAGCCAGTCTAGATACGGACCAAGCGTGATCTTCCTCAAGCCAGAAGCGCGGCTTGGGCATAGGAACGGCTGACAGGAGCATTTGCGGTATGTCTTCGGCGGGAATGGCGTGTACGAACCTCGCCTCATCCGTTCCAACGACCCTCGAGGCAAGCAAATCCGCCCAGTCCAGCGAGCGTTCAACACCAGCAAATTCACTTGCACCCATTGCCATTGCGGCGATCAGGTAGCGTTCGGCAATATTGCTGGCATTGACATAGCCCCGAAGCACGGGAACGGTGGACGTGATATGAACAACACCTCCGACCAACCTGACACGCGGCCGCTGTGGTTTCTCATCGGCCTTGGGCAGACTGTCATCGAGATCGGCAATATCCGGAAAGTCCAGCACGAAGGAAACCGGCCAATCGGGTAGGGAGGCCAGATCCGCCTCAAGAAGTCGCGCGAGTCGCACCAGCCATTGCTGCGCAGCATCCCAGATCCGCAAAGTAAGCTCGGGTCTATCATTGTCAGTCCTGCGATACTCCACCCACCAAGGTCGGCGCGCGGTTTCAGTGACAGCCATAAACATATCGTCTACGGCTTCCTGCGGCGCAATGAACAAGGGGAGCGTCTCAACTTCCTTGAAGAACGATGCGGTTGACCGGCGTTCGACTTCGATCAAAGTGCGGCCCGTCGGGCTAAATGTCAGATGGTAGTCGATGGCCTTTCGAATGCGCGCCCTCTCCTGCCCCTCGAAGTCCGCCGGGATAATAAGGATGTCCGCAGTTGTATTCTCTGCCGGCAAAAAATCGAAATGCTGGCTGCGGAGATAACCGTAGAAATTTAGAAAGCCGCCGAAATTGACAAGCGAGTTCCCTTCAGAGGCGATCTCCTCCTTACGTGACAAGAGCTTCCAGATGCGCTTGCCGGTAAAGTCGATGTCTCGAGCCATCCTGGCCGCGTCGCCAAGGTCGAGATCGGCGCGATGCCAGGGAATTGGCGACCGGTCGAGGTCGATCGTATATCCACGCCCTGCTCCGCCGCGCACGAATACGGTAAGTCCGCGGCGATAGTCCGCTCGCGCGGCAACCTCCCGCTCAAGACGAGAAAGGGCCTCGCAGATGCCGACTGAGATTTGCTCCATCCCATTGAGACCCGTGCCGAGCGCTGCGTTCAAATCGTCGGAAAGATGGACGATCAGCGCGTAGGCGCCCTTATCGAACTGGGTTTCGATCACATGGACATTCCGGCTGAGCTCGACCGGCCCCGAGGCGTTTGTCATTTCCCAGCCAGGTAGGATTCTGTGATAAATTTCCTGCAACTCAACGGCCCTGAGTGCGTCTTCATAACGGGGGAGGGCAGAGGCGTCGTTCGCTTTCTCCAGGATAAACCTGCGCGCGGCGACACCGATGGCAGTTGGCAAAGCAACCAGCCAATTGTTGCCCTTACGGATGAGCGGGTAGCGTTCGAGGCTGCTGTGGGAAAGGTTCTCCGACGCCAAAACACCATAATCCCGGGCATCCAGGACGAAGGGCGCTATGTCGCGGGCAACCACGTGAAGCGCGATGATGTCCTGGAAGGAAAATTGAACCGCGCGTCGTGTCAACTCGACGCGCTCTGGAGTCACCTTGATCTTTTGCTGTGGCCCAACGGTTGTCATTTCGTAGCGTTGGATCCCGGCTTTTTCTGCCATCTTGCGTGCGAGTTGAAGTAAGGCCATCACATTAGCCATCGCGGACGCCGCCCAGGGTTCGTCCATCAACCGGAGCAAGGCAGCCATCATATTTTGAAGGCAGAAAGCGCTATCGCGCCACGCACCCTCCAGCAGGATCGCGCTACCACTCGGTGAGGGAACGACAGTGGCAAAAACGTCTTCGACGCGATCTTCGCCGATGCCAAGGGCATCGCTCAAGAGGATATCATTCAGCCATTCACGGATCTGCAGGAGAGTTGGCTTCTGCGTTCCCCGGCAGTGCAGGACAGCCAAGTGGATGAGGGCTTCAATGCGAGGGGTTGCGCAATGGTTGTCGGGGTGGGTTAAGAGGCCGGCCAGGATCTCAACAATCTCAACCAGATCGAACTTCGCCAGTCGTTTGCACAGTTTGGTCTGGCGCCGGGAGAGGGCGCTCACCTCGGACTCACCGTCACCCGCACGCAGGTCCGCCACCGTGGCAGCGACTGCGGTGAAAGGGCCGTTGTCGAATGGCTTCATGAAACTGACCTTCTATTCATCAACAACCGAAACGCAGGGCGTCCGAAAACCCTGCTTGGGTAAACCCGGAAGCGATGCGACTGTGCAGGGCGGTTTCATATCATGAGTCGTCGTGGTGAGAGCGCGGCGTCAGATCGACCCCTTGCTTTTCCGCCTCTTGCTGTTTGTTGGGAGCTCCCAACAGCTCGCTTCCTATCGCATATTGCTACGCCGATTTGGCCTGGGTTGACGCGGCGCCTCGCATGAGTGCCATCAACATCGGGCCGAGGCTAAACTCACCCCGTTGCGCGCGAGCGGTGAGATCGCGGAGATATCCGCCCGCTGAATTGATGTGACCTTCCCTCTCAAGAATGCAGGCAATCACCGCGGCAGCATTTTCGGGGCCCATGATTTCGCAGGCCTCCTGATAGGCAGAAGGAGAAACGCCCAGCATGGAACGAACCACCACAGCAGCGGCCATCATATCGCGCCATTGATCGATTTGTCCGCCGGGCGCGTAATCCGATATCTGCGGGCACGCCCGAACCACCATACCAAGTGGAAATGATTTCATCGGCTCCCCGTGACGCCTCGGCGCTTGGCTCGGTTTTGCCCCGAGCTCATTTCTAGAGCTAGGTTCAAGTTCATTGATGGATTCGGTATTTGAATTCTGTATGTGCTGACGGATTTCGCTATCATTGGCATCGGATTTTGCTGAAAGAACCTGCACTTCCAACATGTTGACCACGCCTTCCCGCAACAACGTCAATTCGTCGAGGAGATCTGCCAGTTCCCTAGCCGCCCTGGTGTTTCGAAGCCGGGCGACAATGGCAACAAACTGGTCCTCAATCCCCTGCCAATCACCCGAAACGCCCTCCTCTACTGCAGCGGAAATGAGCTTCCGGATATCCCGGCGCTCGATCGTGATCTTTTCCTTCATCACCTTAAGGCGCTGGTTTTCATCAGCCACCCGCTGGGCCATGACCGCGAGCTCTTCTGATCGAGCAAGCAGCGGAGCCAAATTGAAGCCAAAAGCGGTTTCGATAGTACCGTCCCGCCCCTTTCGCGCGTAGCGCTTGCCGTTCGGACTATCATTTCGATAGATCAGACCGGCCTCCACGAGAAGCGCCAGGTTCTCCCGAAGTGTCGTGCCGGCGATTCCATTAGCGCGAGCCGACAACTGCGCGTTTGACGGAAACACGATGAGATTGGCGCCTACAGTCAGGTCGCTTCCGGGGTAAAAAGACAGCAGTGCGTTGAGTACAGCCAACGCACGATCGCGCAGCCCAAGTAGGGTCCGCGCATCGCATACGTCTCGGTAGATCTTCCACTTGTCGGCTGACTTGTGCTTTTTGATGGTCGCGGACTCGAATTGAGCCTTCACCAAGGCAAGCGTCATCGGCCGCCGCCCGAAGGGCGTCGCTATGCGATCAGTCTGCATTTTTCATTACCTTTCGAAAGGCAACAGAAAAACGTTCACCAAAACGATGCCAAAGACTCTTGACGTGGATTCCGGGAAATGCGATTCTCTAGGTGCGAACTAATTGAGAAGGGCTTCCGGGATCTGTTTCGGGGGCCTTTTTCTTTGCCGTGTGAGTTTGGCCTGTTCACCGAACACACGCTTAGCTCATCGCTCTTCTCCATTACTGTTAAGTTCTTGGAATTCCCTGTAAAGCTGATCCAGCTTCGTCGAGACGAACTGCCCAAAAGCAGGGACGACCTTCTCCTCGAAGGTGATAGTCGTCTTGCCTTCACGCGCCTCGACGCGTGCTCCGCGCTTCCCGAGGGGTGTTTTCCAGAGGTCCGAGCTCTTGGCACGCTCTTTCCTGCTTGGCTCGCTAAGCGCGCGCAACAACGCGTCAAAACGCCCGTCGCTTTCCAGCCTCTGCTCCGCTAAGCCAGCGAGCAGCTCACGTGCGGTCTCAAGCTTGGCGGGGGAAGCGAGATGTTCGACGAGGGTCATCCAGCGAGCGCGTCCGGCTTTCGGTGCGGGACCGATTAATTTAACCAGCTCCTGGGGGACCTGGCGCGCGATGGCAACGTAGCGGCTCACGTCCGCTTTGTCAGAGACCAGAGCCGCGATGATCGTTGGCCGGTCGCATCCGTCGTCTTCCAGGTTCTTCGCAAAGAAAGCCTTCTCGATGAACGACAGGTCTTTCCGGTCGAGATTTTCTCGGCCTTGGGCGACATAGAGCTGGCTGTCCGACAAGTTTCGGACGATCGCACGGACGGGACGGCCGAGCTTTTCTGCTGCTTTCAGGCGGCGGCGACCATATGCGATTTGGAATCGCCCTGCCGCCTGTGGGTTTGGCCGCACAAGTATCGGAACCTGCTGGCCATGTTCTGCGATGCTCTCGACAAGAGCGTCGAACGCAGGATCGACTTCGATCGGAATCCGATCAATGATCTTGGACGTATCAATTGACGCCGGTTCGATCGAGATGACCGCTTCACCTTCGGCAAGCTGCTGCTGTAGTTTGGACGCCTGTTTGGCGTTTTCAGCCATCTCATGGAGCGACGAACCCATCGCCGAGATTGCGCCGGTGCGCACGCGGTCGGCTGACTTGGAGGCTGATGAAGCGGTAGCGACCGGCTTCTTCAGGAAGAGAGAGTCGATAGAATCCTTCCTGCTCACATTTCCTCTCCTATTCTAATCCGACCCGGAGTTTCGCTCGTTGTTGGGAGCTCCCAACAAGCAGGCCGGCAGGGGAATATGCCGGTGAGAATGTCCATCACGCGCGGCCCCAGGCCTGCTTAATGAGGGTCTCGATCTCGACATTGACGGCGTCCAGCGCTTCCATCGCCCTGTCATAGGTTGATCGGGTGAGATTTTCGCGCCCGATCTCGTAAAGCGTTTGCTTCGTAAGCCCGGCATCCGATACGGCCGCCGACTTGACCATGGGGTTGGTGAGGACGTGATCGTCGAACAGGTTGCGAAGGAGGGCTGCGACCTTTGTTTGGGGCGCATCCTGTGGCTCGAACCTCGTCAGAAGATATCGAACGAAGTCATATTTGAGGTCGCCCCCTGCCTCCCGAACGACACCGAGAAGGTCTCGGGTCATCAGCAGAAACTGGCTCATCGACGAGATGTCGAGCATCTGTGGGTGTACAGTCACGATCATTGCTGTCGCGGCGCACAGCCCGCTCAGCGTAAGGAAGCCCAGCTGGGGCGGACAATCAATCACGACCATATCGTAATTGTCGGCAACACCGTCGAGTGCTTCTGCGACCCGCGCGAAGAAAAGCGTTTCACCGCTACCGCCAGCACTCAGCGCCTTGGGAGTCGTGTGCTCAAACTCCATAAGCTCGAGATTACCAGGCACCAGGTCGAGCCCGTCGAAATAGGTAGGGCGAATAACCTCAGATAAAGCGCGGCGCTCCTGATCATATCGGATTGCAGCGTAGAGAGTCTGGTTGGACGCGACATCCAGTTCCGGGAGAACGCCGAGCAGGGCGGATAAACTCGCTTGCGGGTCCAGATCCACAGCAAGAACCCGATAGCCCTGAAGTGCCAGATGTTGCGCAAGATGAGCAGACGTTGTCGTTTTGCCTGACCCGCCCTTGAAATTGGTGACTGCGAGGACTTGAAGATGCTCGCCTGGACGGCGATGGGGGACGAACTCGATGCTTCCGCGTCCGCGGGTCGATTGTGCCAACAGATGCCGAATTTGATTGATGTCGGAGAGAGTATAGAGCCGTCGACCGTTGCTCGTAGTTTCCGGCTGAGGGCCTTCGCCAGCCAAAGTCATTTTTCTCAGCGTGGAATCAGATACACCCATCAATCGCGCGGCTTCGCCGGACGTAAACTTGCGTAGAACCTTTTGAGAGGTTGGGGGAAAGAGCGCTTCGCTCATCGACTGAAGGTGCGAGCTCAGCAAATCGGCCTGCTCACCAATGGTTTCATCAACGCTGGGCAAAGCCTTACGGTTCGAGTTTGTCGCGAAGCTCACGTTAGAATCTCTCATCACGGAATTTTTGCCAGAACGGCAGATTTACCGTGACGATACTCAAAACCCTTTGGTTGGCAAGGACTTAATGGTTAACGGCTGGTTAACCTAAGCTAGATGAAATCGAGATCGTAGGCCTGTTTTCCGAAACATTTCCGAGAGTTACCCGATCATTCGCGCTTTCGCGTTCTCGATCTGTTTATCTGTGAATCCTGCAAACCGCTCTACCCACGTTGGGCGTGAAACGACCTGATCTCCCCAAACTCGGCGAGCACCGCGCTGCGACTCACTCGCCCACCATTGCAGGATCCTCCAACTACCGCTCAATTCCATTCCATGCTGACTTCTCCGCCGATTAAACGACGACGGAGAAATTCATGCAGGTTTTCGCGCTCACCAAACCGCGGAATGTTCACGAAGCTCGGCTCATCCAGCAACATCACCAACTACGCGCTCGCGTCTTCGCTGAGCGGCTGGGTTGGGAGGTCAACGTTGTAGACGGTCAGGAATCGGATGGGTTCGACACTCTTGATCCAACCTACGTGTTGGCGGTTTCCAACGCCGGCGATGTGAGTGGTTGCGCACGGCTCCTGCCGGCCGTTGGCCCGACGATGGTGACGAGCGTCTTTCCGTCGCTTCTACCGAAGGACGGGCTTAGCGCACACCCGGCGATGGTGGAGAGCTCCCGCTTCTGCGTTGATACCAGCCTTGAGGAAGGCAGGGGATCGGGCTCGGTGCATGAGGTAACGCTGACCATGTTTGCGGGCATAATCGAGTGGTGCCTCGCAAACGCCATCACCGAGATCGTTACCGTGACCGACCTGCGGTTCGAACGCATTCTCAGCCGTGTCGGCTGGCCGCTTGGGCGCATTGGCGAGCCGAGCCGTATCGGAGTGACCATAGCCGTAGCGGGAATCCTTCAGGCGAACGCGGAAGCGTTCCAGAGGCTGCGTCCGTCCAGCTATCGCTCTCAATTCACCGGCCCTCTGGGCCAGGCAGCCTAAGGAAAAAGCCGTGAACCAGCTTCGCTCTCATCCTCGACTCGTCCGCAAGCTTCAGGAGGCGCTCGGCGATCAGCTCTGCGTCGCTCTCGATGATTCGACCGTGGTCGAAATCATGCTCAATCCAGATGGCAAACTGTTCATCGAACGGCTCGGCCATGGCGTGGCACCCGCCGGAGAAATGTCGTCCGCGGCGGCGGAAATGGTGATTGGAACGGTGGCGCATGCGCTCCAATCCGAGGTCGATACCGAGCAGCCGATCGTCTCAGGCGAGTTGCCGATCGGAGGCCATCGCTTCGAGGGTCTTTTGCCGCCCGTCGTCTCGAAGCCGGCTTTCACCATTCGCCGTCGCGCCTCGCGCTTGATTCCGCTTGAGGATTATGTGCGTTCCGGCGTGATGAGCGAACAGCAAGCGTTGACGATCCGCAGCGCAATTTCGTCCCGGCTCAACATCATCATCTCCGGTGGGACCGGCTCCGGCAAGACGACGCTCGCGAACGCCGTCATCAACGAGATCGTCAAGTCGGCGCCTGACGACCGCCTCGTCATCCTCGAGGACACAGCAGAGATCCAGTGCACAGCCGAGAACGCCGTCCTTCTCCACACAAGCGATACAGTCGACATGGCGCGGCTGTTGAAAAGCACGATGCGCCTGCGTCCCGACCGGATCGTCGTCGGCGAGGTCCGTGACGGCGCTGCGCTTACACTGCTCAAGGCCTGGAATACTGGCCATCCAGGAGGCGTTGCCACGATTCACTCGAACACCGCCATGTCGGCGCTCCGCCGTCTCGAGCAACTGACAGCTGAAGCCAGTCAGCAGCCGATGCAGGATGTGATCGGAGAAGCGGTCGATCTCATCATCTCGATCGAGCGAACGGCAAGGGGTCGGCGGGTTCGCGACGTCATACAGGTCGAGCGCTACGCCCACGGTGAATACGAAATCGAGTCTGATGAGCTCACGGAAGAACAGGAGGCCCGCCATGTCGCGTAAGAACGCTGTTATCGCCGCAGCACTCCTTGCAGCGCCCATCATCTTAGCGTCAGTCGCCCCGGCACTCGCGAGCTCCGGCGGCGGCCTCCCATGGGAAGGTCCGCTGCAACAAATCCAGGAGTCGATTACCGGCCCGGTTGCCGGTGCCATCGCACTTGCAGCAGTAGCGATCGCCGGCGGCATGCTGATATTTGGGGGCGAACTCAACGATTTCGCGCGGCGACTGGTTTATGTCGTGCTCGTCGCCGGCATTCTGCTCGGCGCCACCACCATCGTCGGCCTATTCGGCGCCACCGGCGCCTCTATCGGGCTCTCCGACGTGCGAGCCACCTCCATCGATCCAAGCGGAGAAGGGGAGGGGGCTCATGGCTGAGTCCTCATCGGGACTGCAACGCAACCGCATTCATCGTGCCCTGTCACGCCCGAACCTGTTGATGGGGGCGGACAGGGAACTTGTGCTGCTCACTGGGCTTGCTTCTGTCATTCTGATTTTCGTGGTGCTGACGGCATACTCCGCCTTGTTCGGCGTTGCCATCTGGATCGTCATCGTTGGTTTCTTGAGAATGATGGCAAAGGCGGACCCGCTGATGCGGCAGGTCTATATTCGCCACATCTCCTACAAGCATTACTACAAGGCGACCTCCTCGCCATGGCGCCGGTATTGAGGGAAGACATGGTCGCTCTCAAACGCTTCCGGGCCACCGGCCCATCCTTTGCGGATCTCGTCCCTTATGCCGGTCTGGTCGACAATGGCGTCCTTCTATTGAAGGACGGGAGTCTAATGGCAGGCTGGTATTTTGCCGGGCCGGACTCCGAAAGCGCGACTGACCTGGAGCGCAACGAACTCTCTCGCCAGATCAATACGATCCTGTCGAGGCTCGGAAGCGGCTGGATGATCCAGGTCGAGGCAGTGCGCATCCCGACATTCGACTATCCGTCGGATGATCGATGCCATTTCCCCGATCCGATTACCCGCGCGATCGACGCCGAGCGGCGCGCGCATTTCGGGCGCGAGCAGGGACATTTCGAGAGCAAACACGCGCTCGTCCTCACATATCGGCCGCTCGAGTCCAAGAAAACGGCGCTCAGCAAATACATCTACTCGGACGAGGAGAGCCGTAAGAAGAGCTATGCCGACACGGTACTGTTCGTCTTCAAGAACGCTGTGCGCGAGATCGAGCAGTACCTCGCCAACACCCTTTCGATTCGCCGGATGGAAACACGCGAGGTCGTCGAAAGGGGAGGGGAGCGGCTCGCCCGCTACGACGAACTGCTGCAATTCGTTCGCTTCTGCATCACTGGTGAGAACCATCCGATCCGACTGCCCGATGCGCCGATGTATCTCGACTGGATCGCGACGGCTGAGCTCGAGCATGGCCTGACCCCAAAGGTTGAAAGCCGCTTCCTCGGCGTTGTCGCGATAGACGGTCTGCCGGCTGAGAGCTGGCCGGGGATCCTCAACAGCCTCGACTTGATGCCCCTCACCTATCGCTGGTCTTCGCGCTTCATTTTCCTCGATGCGCAGGAAGCAAGGCAGAAACTGGAGCGGACCCGCAAGAAATGGCAGCAGAAGGTGCGGCCATTCTTCGACCAGCTCTTTCAGACGCAGAGCCGTTCGGTCGACCAGGATGCCATGACCATGGTGGCCGAGACGGAAGACGCCATCGCCCAGGCGTCCTCGCAACTGGTGGCATACGGCTATTACACGCCCGTCATCGTTCTCTTCGATCACGATCGCGAGGCGCTGCAGGAAAAGGCAGAGGCGATCCGCCGGCTGATCCAGGCAGAGGGTTTCGGCGCGCGGATCGAAACGCTCAACGCCACCGACGCTTTTCTCGGTAGCCTGCCGGGCAATTGGTATTGCAATATCCGGGAGCCCCTGATCAACACCAGCAATCTTGCCGATCTCATCCCGCTCAACTCTGTCTGGTCGGGCAACCCCGTCGCCCCGTGCCCATTTTATCCACCGAGTTCGCCTCCGCTGATGCAGGTAGCAAGCGGCTCCACGCCGTTCCGGCTGAACCTGCATGTTGACGATGTTGGCCACACCCTGATCTTCGGGCCGACCGGCTCGGGCAAGTCCACACTGCTTGCACTGATTGCGGCGCAGTTCCGGCGCTATCGCGAGGCGCAGATCTTCGCCTTCGACAAGGGAAGCTCGCTCTTGCCGCTGACGCTCGCGGCGGGTGGCGATCATTATGAGATCGGCGGTGACGCTGGAGACAAAGGGAGGGTTCTGGCCTTCTGCCCACTCTCGGACCTCGCGAGCGATAGTGATCGCGCATGGGCGACGGAATGGATCGAAATGCTCGTGGCGCTGCAGGGTGTCACAATTACCCCTGATCATCGCAATGCTATCTCTCGCCAGGTGGGGCTGATGGCGAGCGCATCCGGTCGATCGTTGTCAGACTTTGTCAGTGGAGTGCAGATGCGCGAGATCAAGGACGCGCTGCACCACTACACGGTCGACGGACCAATGGGTCAACTGCTCGACGCCGAACAGGACGGTTTGACCCTCGGTGCGTTTCAGACGTTCGAGGTCGAACATTTGATGAATATGGGCGAGCGCAATCTCGTGCCCGTACTCACCTATCTGTTCCGCCGGATCGAGAAGCGCCTTGTCGGCTCGCCCAGCCTGATCATCCTCGACGAGGCCTGGTTGATGCTCGGCCATCCAGTCTTCCGCAACAAGATCAGAGAATGGCTGAAGGTTTTACGCAAGGCGAACTGCGCGGTCGTCCTCGCCACTCAATCGATCTCGGACGCCGAGCGTTCCGGAATTATCGATGTCCTGAAGGAATCCTGCCCGACCAAGATCTGCCTTCCGAACGGCGCCGCGCGGGAACCAGGGACGCGCGAATTCTACGAGCGGATCGGCTTTAACGAGCGGCAGATCGAGATCGTTTCGAACGCGATCCCCAAGTGCGAATGTTACGTCGTTACCCCAGAGGGCCGGCGGCTGTTCGACATGTCGCTCGGCCCTGTGGCGCTCAGCTTCGTCGGCGCATCGGGCAAGGAACACTTGAAGCGTATCCGCGCGCTCAATTCCGAACATGGCCGCGACTGGCCAATCCACTGGCTTCAAACGAGAGGAGTTCACGATGCCGAAGCCCTGCTCAACTTCGAATAGATTGCTCGCTGGTCTGGCGGCAGTTGCATTGATGACCGGCACTATGTCGCCAGCATCAGCGGGCACCGCAACTGGCGCCGCAACGGAGTGGACGCAGGTCCTGAACAACGGTGAGTTGGTCGCTTTGGTCGGGAAGTCCGGCGAGCAAGTCCAGAACCAGCTCACCCAGATCAGCCAGTTGGCGCAACAGATCGAAACGCAGCTGAACATCTATCAAAACTTGCTGCAGAACACCGCGACGCTCCCGTCGCATATGTGGGGTCAGGTCGAAAGCGACCTCAATGAGCTGCGCAGGATCGTCGATCAGGGTCAAAGCATCTCGTTTTCGATGGGCAATGCTGACGACGTGTTGCAGCAGCGCTTCCAAAGCTATTCGCGCCTCAAGACCAACCTGCCGGACGCGACAAGCTTTTCTTCGAGCTACCAAACGTGGTCCGATACGAACAGGGATACGATCGCCAGCACGTTGAAAGCGGCGAGTCTGACCGCCGACCAGTTCGATAGTGAAGAGGGCACAATGTCCTCTCTGCGGTCGATGTCTGAGACCGCCGACGGCCAAATGAAGGCCCTGCAGGTGGGTCACGAGATTGCAGCGCAGCAGGTCGCGCAAATGCAAAAGCTTCGCGGCCTCGTCTCCCAGCAGATGACGATGATGGGAACCTGGCTTCAGACCGAACAAACCGACAAGGACCTTGCCCAGGCGCGGCGCGAGAAGTTCTTCGGCGCGACAGCGCCGTCCACGTCCGGCGGCGAGAAAATGAAGGTGGAATGGTGAGCACGAAATTGATCCTCCTCGCGACTGCAGCGTTCATGGCGGCCGGCAGTGCTGGTATTTGGCTTCTCATTTCTGAGAAGCAGGCTGCGCAGCAGCGCCGTGAAACGTTCTTCGGCTCGTCGCAGAAGTACCCGACCTCCGGCGGCGAAAAGATGAAAGTCGAGTGGTAGCGGCATGACAGCGATATCTCTTCACCGACTTCGATCCGCCATGCTGCTTACTGCCTTGGGCGTGCTGGTGGCGCAGCCGGTCCTCGCGCAGGAAGGTTCGGTGCTCACCTCACTGCAAAGCCAGATCACCACGGCCGCAAAGGGTTGGGAGACCACGGTAATGGATGCGGCGAAATCGCTGTTCTGGATCCTGGCGACGATCGAGATCGGCATTGCTGCAGTCTGGCTCGCGATCCAGGCCGCATCGCTCGACAGTTGGTTCGCCGAACTCGTACGGCGGATCATGTTCGTCGGCTTCTTCGCTTTTGTGCTGGCGCAGGGACCGACCTTCGCGAAGGCCGTGGTCGATAGCCTGTTCCAGATTGGCGCTGGCGGCGGCACGGCCTCGCCGGCCGACGTCTTTAATGCTGGGCTCGCTGTTGCAACGAAAATGTCGGAGAAGATTCAGTTCGGTCTGTTTGAGGACAACGCGCTGGCGATCTCGGCCGCTTTTGCCATGGTCGTGGTGGTTATTTCCTTCTCGCTCGTCGCCGCAATCTTCGTTTCGGTCATGGTGGAAATGTATATTGGCCTGCTCGCCGGTATGATCATGCTTGGCCTGGGCGGTTCGTCCTACACCAAGGACTTTGCGGTCCGATATTTGGTCTATGCCTTCTCGGTCGGAATGAAGCTC
Organism: Ensifer sp. 22521; assembly: GCF_052044795.1. Taxonomy (NCBI): domain Bacteria; kingdom Pseudomonadati; phylum Pseudomonadota; class Alphaproteobacteria; order Hyphomicrobiales; family Rhizobiaceae; genus Ensifer; species Ensifer sp. 22521. Next base: position 49,902 of record NZ_JBQENM010000016.1, on the reverse strand, counting down.
ATGGCACTCGTCATGATCTCGCGGATCGGATCGGAAGTTCTGATCGGACTGGCAAACCAGCCCGACATTGGCGACCAGTTCCAAACGGCACTCGCGATCGCCGGCATTGCTGTGGTCGTCTTCATCATCGCGATCTACGTCCCGAACATCATGCAAGGGGTCGTCCAGGGCGCATCCGTCTCAGGCGGCATGGAAGCGATCCGGCATGGCGGCCAAGCGGCATCTTTCGCCACGGGTGCCGGCTTTCTCGCAGCGGGTGCAGCGGGTGCAGGCTTTGCGGCTGCCCAGGCCGCGCGAGCGGCGGGTTCATCCGTCGCAGGTGCCGCTCTTCGTGGCTTCGGTGCAGGGATCGGGTCGGCGGGAAAAGCTGCCGGCTCAGCTGCCAAGGAGAAGGCCATCGGCTCTCCCGGCGCCTATGCCGGGTCTATCCTGGGTCTCGCCAATTCCAAGCTCGATCAGGCGCGCAGTGGGAACAGCGGACCAAAATCACCTCCCGAACGCAAAGACTAACAGCAATCAGAAAGTGATCGATCGATGGCAGCGAACCGCGCCCCCGAAAACCCCTACCTTGCCGCGCGTCAGGAATGGAACGAGCGATATGGTTCGTATGTGCAGTCCGCCGCCGCGTGGCGGCTCGTCGGCATCCTTGGTTTGACTATGGCAGTGATTGGCTTCGCATATGCGATGTATCTCAGCACCCAGGTCAAGCTGGTGCCCTATATTGTCCAGGTCGATAAACTCGGTACCGCAGTAACCGCCGGTTTCCCCGAACAGATCGAATATGCCGACGTCCGAGTTGTGCGCGCCACGCTCGGCAATTTCGTCACCAGCTTCCGTTCGATCACGCCGGACGCGGTGGTGCAGAAGCAATACATCGACCGGACCTACGCGCTGCTTCGGACCTCCGATCCGTCGACGCAGAAGATCAACGACTGGTTCCGGAGCAACTCGCCGTTCGAGAAAGCGAAATCGTCGACGGTTGCCATCGAGGTCAACAACATCGTGGCGCTCTCGAACCAGACCTATCAGATCGACTGGACAGAGTACGAACGCGACCGGAAGGGCAAGGAAATCGGCACGCGCCGGTTCCGCGGGATCGCGACAGTCACGCTCACCGCACCGCAGGACGAGGCAACCATCCGTCTCAACCCCATCGGTCTCTATGTCCGGGACTTCGACTGGACAGCACAGCTTTAAGGGCAGGGAATTCACCTACATGAAAAGAATAGGATTGATCGCAGCCGCGGGCTGCCTGGCCGGACTCGCCTTTGTCAGCGGCGCTGCGGCGCAGAGCATGACGAACAACGAGGTGAAGGGTACCAACATTTCGAGGAAGTGGCGCGGTACACCTGGCCTGGTCACGACCGGCCCGGACGGCAAGGTCATCTTCCTCTTCGGCGAGACGCAGCCGTCGGTCGTCTGCTCACCGCTGCAAGTCTGCGATATCGAGCTCCAGGGTGGCGAAATCGTTCGCGATGTTCTAGTTGGCGATACCGTTCGCTGGAAGGTGGAGCCGGCAACCTCCGGCGCTACGGGCGGGCAGGCCATCCACCTGATCGTCAAGCCATCGGAACCGGGGCTCGTCACTTCCATGGTCGTCACGACTTCGCGGCGCACCTATCACATCCAGCTGAAATCGCATCCGAGCCAATACATGGCCCGCATTGGTTTCGAGTATCCCGAGGACGTGTCAACCAAGCTGGCCGATATCAACTCGCGACTGGAGACCGCAGGCATTCCTGGCGCCGCGCCCGACAAGCTGAACTTTTCCTATTTGATAAGCGGCAGCGCGCCCTGGAAGCCGAAGAGGGTCTATTCGGATGGCGCCAAGACCTACATCCAGTTCTCGAAATCGGTCTCGAGCCAGGATGCGCCGGTTCTTTTCGTCGTCAGCGGCGGCCAGAACCGCATCGTAAATTATCGGATGAAGAACGACATGATGATCGTCGACTATGCTGTCGAAAAAGCGATCCTCGTCTCCGGCGTCGGCTGGCGCCAGCAGAAAATCACAATCCGGCGGGGAGGCTGAATCATGCGCAAGCGTATTGCCATCATCATCGCCACCGCCATGCTTTCCGGTTGCCAGACAGCCGAGGACGGGCTAATCACCAATTCGACTCCCACCACCGTCACAGGTCCGGCCGCAAGCGCGATTGCGGGCGACATGGCAAGCCGGCTTGCCGAGCAGATCGGTCCTTCAGGCACGACAACCATCAAGATGGAGAAGGACTCATCGGACTATGCGGCGGCACTCGAGGCGGCGCTGAAAGGATGGGGCTATACGGTCATCACCGACGGCAAAGCCGGAAAGGACGTGAAACCCGTCGAGCTCGCCTATTCGATCGACGGCGTCGACGGCCAGGTACTCGCGAGGCTCTCGACGCCATCCATCGCGCTTGGCCGGGCCTACACGGCGACGGCTGCGGGTGCTGTGCCCGCAAGCCCGCTCTCGATCATGCAGCGCAATTGAGGGGAGGCGAGCATGGTCCAATCTCTGCAACTGGGCACCGCCAGCCAGGTCGACGATCAGAAGGGCATGCGCCGTCTGAACCGGCTGCCGATGATCATTGCCATCGTAATCGTCGCGATCTTTGTCGGCGTGGTCGTCATCGGACTTTCATGGCGCGGGCTCCCTTTCAATCGAAACAACGATCTCGACAGCACATCAAATGCTCCCGCGACGAACTTCGGCGACCAGCTCAAGCGTGGTGTCACCGATGGCATTATTGGTGATCCGGAACAACGCGAAGTGTTCCAGCCGACGCCCGCCGTCGAACAGAAGGTCACGAAGGAAACCGCCGTTGTCGATCGGACGCCCGAACAGCGAGAGGAGCCGCGCTCGAGGCTTGAATCTGAAGCGGAATGGAAAGCGCGCCTGAAACGGGAGCAGGACGAACAGTATATCCGTGAAGTGCAACGGCAGCGCATGGCTCGGCTACAGGCGCGGGCGACGGCTTTGGACTCGCCGTTGAAGGTGGATATTTCCGACGTCGACAAGGCCGTCAATAACTCTGCAGACATGGACCGGCAGACGACGACTGCCAACAGCACCTCGGACCTCTATGCCGCCGCCATGAAGTCCGGTCTGATGGGCCAGAACGTTGATCCAAACGCTCAAACCTCGAAGGAAGATTTCTTCAATCAGGACATCAAGGACCTTGGCTACCTGCCGAACCGGGTCGTGCCGCAGATGTCTGCCTACGAACTCAAGCGTGGCTCCGTCATTCCCGCCACCCTGATCACCGGTCTCAACTCCGACCTTCCCGGACGGATCACTGCGCAGGTCAGTCAGAACGTCTATGACAGCGCCACCGGTTACCGGCTCCTGATCCCGCAGGGGGCCAAGCTCTTTGGCCGCTACGATTCCAAAGTCTCGTTCGGGCAGGAGCGTGTCCTCGTTGTCTGGACCGACCTTATCTTCCCGAATGGATCAACCCTGCAGATTGGCGGCATGGCCGGTACCGATGCCGAAGGCTATGGCGGTTTCAAGGATAAGGTCGATCGCCATCTCTGGCACACGTGGAGTTCTGCGGCACTCATCGCACTGATCGGGGCCGGGATCGACATGTCGATGCCGCAAAGCTCGACGCTCGCAACACAGGAAACCGCCTCGGATGCGGCTCGGCGCAACTTCGCGGAATCCTTCGGCAGAGTCGCCGAGCAAACCATTTCCAAGAACCTGAATGTGCAGCCGACCATCCAGATCCGCCCCGGCTACAAGTTCAATGTGCTCGTTGACCAGGATATTATATTCCCGTCGACCTACGGCAGAAACTGACGAACAGCGCCCGGCTTTTGCCGCATATCAGTTCACCGGCNCCGGTGCAACATTGCTATCCCCCGCAATAACTTTTCTGAGTTTGTCATCTTTTTAGTTCAGGGAGACTTGCAACTTGGCTTTTCGCAGGTAGTGCTAGACGTACACGGCTAGAGGGACTGCTGCTTGTTGCTCCCGTAGCGTGGGTTGCGTCGAGACGCCTGTGGCTGACACTGCCATGGCTTGGCCGCCAGGCGGCAAGGCGGTTTGAGTGTCTCGACGTGCAAGATCATGGCCGACCTACAGGTCGATAAGACAGGAGAAACGCTGTTGGATGGAGAATTTCGCTCACTCGTGGACATGTTGGAAGCGGCGCAGGACGAGCTCACGATCAAAGGTGCCATGAAGCGCTTCGCGCGGTCCTGCGGGTACGAGCGGTTTGCCTATCTTCAAAAGGAAGGCGCTCAGATCAAGACCTTCAACACCTATCCAAAGCCATGGGAACGCATTTATCTCTCGGCCGACTACTCCAATATCGATCCAGTGGTGACGCAGGCGAAACGGAAAGGCGACATATTTTTTTGGACGGCGGACGATTGGAGGGCGCGCGGCTCGTCTGAGCTCAGAAGGTTCCGCCATGGGTCCATCGAGCATGGGATCCGTTGCGGCATGACTATTCCAGTTGAAGGCAGCTACGGCACATCGATGATGCTGACCTTCGCATCCTCCGAAAGGAAAGTGGACCTACCGGTCGCCTTCGACCCGAAGAGAGCAGTGCAATTGGTGATGATGATCCATTACCGGCTAATGATGATCGGCGGCAAAACCGCACTCAATCCGAAGCAGGCGTTGTCGCCTCGTGAAATGGACTGCTTGATCTGGGCTGCCAAGGGGAAGAGTACACTCACAACCGCCAATCTGGTCGGCATCGCTTTCCGAACCGTGCAGCATCATCTCGATAAGGCCCGTGGGAAACTCGGCGCCGAGTCGGTGCCACAACTGGTAGCGATCGCCAAGGATCGTGGTTTGCTGCCTCCTAGCTAGCCTCATCGTCGACCGGTACTTCCGGCACGAAACCGAGTACGTCTAGCATATCCGAAAGCTCGTCCTGCTGAGCTGCCGCCCTTTTTTGGCGCGCGAAATGCTCTTCCTGAAGGGTCTCCACGACCGAATTGGCGATTGAAGGATCCTCGCTTGCGCGTGTCCATTCGTCGTACACGGCCTGGTCGGCGGCGAGGAGACGGCGATGTTCGCGAATGGCGGACACAGTGAGCGTCTCCAATTCCGCCTTATCCATCAGATCGTACCGAGGTTTCCTCTGATCTCCTTCGGTTTGCGAGGAGCCCGCATCTTCCATTTCTTGTCCTTCCCAGAACGATAGATTGGCACGACCGTTTGATATTCGCGTTCGCGTCTCTTGTCTCCTATGTCAGACGATCCTCTGAAGAGTAAACATCTGATCATCCGGCAATATCACAGGCTTGGACGAATCGGAACTATAGTTCCTAGAACAATAGTTCCGATTCTGGTTCCGCTGGCGTCATGGATCTCAACGAGGTCATGGCGAGTAATTTGCGTCGAATACGTCATGGCAAGAAACTGACGCAGGAGGAACTGGCGCATCGCACGGGCCTGAGCACACGCCATATCGGTGCCATCGAGCGTGCCGAGATGTCGGCAACCCTCACGGTCCTTGGCCAGATTTCTGAAGCGCTGGATGTTGATCCAAGGGAGTTCCTGGCGAAAACAAGCCCGACCTGACGGTGTCGACGCGTATCAGATTCCGGATCGGTAACCCGTCGTGAAATTCAGGGCCGTCGTCATTTCGGAGCTATTGCACCACCTAACATCGAGATCAGACGTCCGGGATGCGGCGATGCTTGCCTCGCGGTGAGCTTTGACGCTTCGACCGTCACGACGGTCCGCTCAGCAGATGCGCCATTGCGTAAGCAATCAGGAACGGTCGCGCCCAATCTCAATGACTTCCGCGTCATCAAGATCAGGTGCGTATTTCTCGATAACGGCCTTAACCAAGGCCGGGGCGACATCTTCACCCGCCTGAAGGAATTCTAGGCATCCCGGACCCGATCAGCGAAGCGTTGCACCGCTTCGAAGGCTGCTGCAAATTCAGGTTTTTGGCCGTAAACCATGTCACCGAGCAATTTTGCGTAGCCCTGAGCGAACTTCTCATCCTTGCCCATCACTTCAAACGTGCGAAGGGTTTCGCCCCTCGGGTCCGCCTTGTAGGCAGGATAGTCGTCAGCACGCCCTTCCGCTTCAGCCACCATCGTTTGGAGAGCGATCGCGGCAGCCTCATCCGCATCATAGTGTCCGTCCATGCGTGACAAATCATAGACATGGCGAACAAGGGTGGGGTCCAAGTCTCCGAGCCCCGTTAAAGCAAAACCGGCTCGGCGCCCGAGCGCAACGAACTTGTCCGCCGCTGTTTCTACCAGTCTCACGCACGCGACGTCTGTTGCCTCGGCATCAGCGCCTTTCGCTTCCGTCACAAAGGATGAGACCGAACGCGGTTCGGGGGATGTACAAATGGGAAAAGCGGAGATCTCAATCTTGATCTCCGGGCGCAAGACGCCCTCTCCTTTTGCTATGGGTTCATAGGGCAGATCGTAGCGGACATATCGGTCGTTTTGCTTAACGGCGTAGTGGCCTTCTACCGCAAAACCGGCCGCCTGAAGCCGATCATTCACCTCGCCGCGCAGACGCTTGAGCGCGCTGCGTGAGTTGGCCTTTTCGCCAATAATACGCAGATCGATGTCCTCGGACATCCGTTCGAGCAGGCGATAGGCGCGCCCCAGTGCTGTTCCGCCGCCGAACGCCAGAGACAGCCCATCGACCTGCGCATCGTGTATCGCAGCCAAGGCGCGAACGACAAACCAGTCCTTCTCGACCAGAGCTGGTGAAGGAAGGCCAAAATATTCCTGTACTTCCAGAAGAGTTTTCTGGTCTGGCTTATCGTTCAACGCGAAGCTCCGTGCGGCCATCGGAAAGCCGTCGGTTGAACCGCGCCTTGACTTTGACTGTCGGGTTTACCGGGATCTGAGTGGAACGGCCTTCATTATAGGCTTTGGTGCTTTCGGTTTGCTCCCAAGGCACACCAAGCTTGTTAAGCGCCTGCAGTGCCGCGCTGTGAAAGCCGTTGGAACTAGAGACCATCAGCCGGCCTGAAATGCGCGATCGTACCGCGCGGGCGTAGACACCGTAACCCAGCCGCATCAGAGCCCCATCGTGAACCAGGGACCTGAGAGCGCGCAAAACCTGATCCTCGCCACTGAGGTCAGCGAAATCTCGCGGAAGAAAGACGTCGGTCTTCTTTGTTCTGGCGACTCGGTTCTGGATTTTCTGTTTCAATGTCTTCGGCTGGTGCATGGCACTCATCTTTCTACAAACACCCGACACGCAATATATGCAAAAACCCGACACGAGACAAGAGGTCGGCGAAGACCTGGAACGCTCTTTCAGTCAGTTTAATTTGCCATCCTGAGAGGCCTCGCGGTAGTGTCCAAAACCGTTGGCCGCGAACGATTTACGTGTGGACTGCAGGTAGGCCAAAGCGTTGTCGAATTGGCGGCCTCACCCATATTTACTTCCGAGGGTATGGCCTTGGCTCAAATTGGTCATTTTCCACCGATCCGCGACAGATCGATCCGCATTCCCGCTGTGCCAACTTCCCTCTCATCTTGACGTTCGGCATCGGCTGGCGGGGACGCGTCTTCAGGCGCTGCATCAGTCTCGCTGTCGATCGGCTCGCGCTGATTGACGACTGGGCCACCTGGATCTTCTGCCTGGAACACGCTCACGCCCTCGAACTCGCCAGTCTTCCAGGCATAGACGGCATCCTCGAAGATCTGGGGGAAGACATCTGCGCTCTTCGGATTGCCGTACCACTTGGCCACAATTCGCAAGACTTTTGCGAACATCGCCGTTCCCTTGCGGAGGCTTTCGCAAGGATCGACGAGATCGGGCTTCAAATCAGCCGCGTCCTTCACACCGACGCCAGCCGGAAACTGCGTCAGGCCGACACGCACCACCGCCTGGCCGACATACTGCCGGATGATCGCCATTGCCTCGTCCGGCGACGTCGCCTTCGGAACAAGGATCAATCGACCACCCGATTTGACAGTGACAGCAAGTGGATCATTCGCGCCCGCAGCGGTCACGAACTGCTCAACGATCGCGGGCTTCAGTGAAGGGTCGGCGCATTGTTGAATCAGGGCGGCATCGAGCATGTTGGGCTCCTGGGAAATCAGATGTTGAAGGAGAAAACGACGGGCCTGTCGAACAGGCGCGCCCAGGCTTGCGTGCTGGTGCGCTGGATTGCCACGATGGATGTGCCCTTGGTCCACCAGCCGTTGCCGACAGCAACGACGACGTCCGGATCGTGGAGCATGGACTGCAGGACGGGCCAGACGATCAGCTGCTCGTAGCAGATCAGCGGTGCGACCCGATCGCCGGCAACGGTCACGACCGGATTCGCGAAGAAGTGCGCCCGCGCGCCGCCGCTCTCACCGAGCAAGGGACGCCAAGGTTGCCACATCGAGCCCGGCACCGGCATGCGCTCGCGATAAAGTAGCCGAGCGCCGTCGCCGGAGATGGCGATCAGAACATTGTCGTATCCCTCCGCATCGACAACTGCCGCGCCGGCGATAACGGAAATGTCAGTCCCCCGCATAACTCGCACCCAGAGCCGTTCGACGGTCGGCGTCCAGAAGCCCAGAGAGCTTTCGGGAAGAACAATCATGCCAGCGCCGCCCGATGCCCGATCTGTCACAGTGGCAATCAGATCACGGTGGCGCTGCATGCTGGCGTCGCGCCCCAGTGATCCGCCCATTTCAAGGTCGACGCCTTGCCAGCGTTGGGGTAGCGTCGGCTCGTCCCAGGTTGCGGCGGACCAGATCCAAAAGCCTGCCAGGACAATCGCGACAGCTGGCCACATGCGGGATACGAGGCCCATAAGGCCGGCTGTCGCGGCAGCCAGGCCCCACCATTCCCATCCTGGAAACAGCACGCCCGCGGCAGTGATCGGATGCGCCCAGCCGGTAATGCCCAATGGCGGAATGGCCATGAGAACCGCTGCCAGGAGATAGCGACGCGGACGAGCACCCTCCCTCTTGGTCCAAAGGACGGTGTGCACGATGACGAAGCCGGTGGACGCACATAGCCAAAGCAATAATCCAGGCCAGAGGTCCGAGGAATAGAAAGTCGCAACGCCCTGCGGCAGACCCCGTGATGCAGCGAGAAAGTAGCCGGCTGAGACACACGCAGCCGTCCGTCTCGTTCGCGCAAGCGCCCAGAGGGTCGGAAACGTGAATGCGAGCGGAAGGAGAAGGACTTGACCGCTCCAAGCAACCGTTCCGGCAATTATTGAATCGGTAATCAACAGGATCGGCCGAATGTGCTCACGGTGCATAGGTGAGCACCGGTTGCGCCAGGCCGAGGATGCCCGAGACGGGAAGGGGTCCGAAGTAGCGGGAGTCATAGGAGCTCCTGAACGGTGAATGGAGGAAGACGCTTTGTGCCGGCAAGACGCCGCCGGAATGAGGCATCATCGGCCGACCCTTGCCGTCGCGCTGAGCCAGGTCGGAGAATGCTATCGGGCGCCCGTCGATCGTTACGCTCGCACCGATTGCGACGTGTTGCCCGGGAAGCGCGATGACCGTCTTGATGAGCGGCGCGACCCCGCCCGGGCAGGTTCCGAAGCGAAGATAGCCCCGCCGTCTCGCCTCTCGCATGACGAGCGTTTGCGGCGGGCAAATGAAGACGAGGTCGCCTGCGGACACCACTCGATCAAGCGCGGCGATGCGCCAGAGCCCGAGGGGTTCGCTCGGTGTCAGGTTGATGCGGTAGCCGCCGATGATGGCCGCAGCAACACCGCCCCCGAGGATGGTTGTCGCCACCAGCAAGAGCAGGATGGCATTCGATCTTTGCGCAGGTCCCATCCGACGTACAGACAGTTGCGCCGTCATTTAAGAGAGAGCCCCTGGCTCTTCGTCTGACGCAGGGTTTCGGCCTGTTTCAACGCCTCCGTCGTGCGCTCATGCGCGGCCAGCTGCTGCACCGTCCGCATCGAATTCCATGCCGATTGCACTTCGGCCTTTTGTCCGGCCGTCATCCCTGACGTAACCGCATTGAAGGTCTGTCCGTTGGAGTCCTTGGCGGCCAGAGACAGGAAGGTCCGCTCGCCGAAACGCTCCGATACAGCCTTGGCGAAACCTTCGAGCTCGGCCTTCACCATCTTGTCGGCAAGCGCATATTCGAGACCGGCCGGCAGGTCGTTCCGGTCGATCGCATCGCGCACTCGTTCGAGGGTGTGCTTTGCGTTTGCCGAGAGCGCCGGAATGTCGATCGAGATCTTGAGGCGGATCGCCCGCTCCTCGACCTCGAACTTGCGCTCGGCTTCGGCACGCTGACGCAGATAGCGCTCGAGATTGCGGGCCAGTGCCGGCGCGTTGGTCTCAGCCTTCTCTCGCTCCTGCTTCTCGGCGCGGCTGGCGAGGATCCCGGTCTTGCCTTTCAGCGCGCCGAAGTGTTCAGGGTTCGATGCGATGTTTGTAACGGTGGATTTCGCAACGCCCTCGTCCCTCAACATCGCGTCGACGTTGATAGCCTTGAACGCGCTTTCCGGCTGCGCATAGACGAGGTGGAAACGGGTCGAAACCTCCTCCCACTGTTTCTTCAAGCCGGGATCGGCCGCGACCTTGTCCTCGACCGCCTGGTCGACTGATTTTGCGAAGGTGGTGATGCCGGAAACCATGGGTTTTGCCTTCCTGACAGTGTCCTGGAGTGGAGATTTCACAGAGCCGATGATCAGCCCGAGCTTGCCGGCAACCGCGGCCAAGCGCGCACCAAGATCGATGAGCTTTTGCTTTTGCCCGATCGTCCATTCCAGCCGATCGCGAAGGAGCGTGCGGGCCACGTTGACGAGATTGAGGCCCCGAGCCTCGGCGAAGCGTAGGGCTTGCCGGTAAAAGCTGCCTTTCTCGTAATCGAGCGTTGTTTCCTTGGCGTTCCTGCGCGACAGGATCGGGATCAGGCCGCCGGCCTTGGCGAAGGATCGGCGGCCGTAATAGACGGCCAGGTCCTCGCGATGACGCGTCATGGCGACATAGGTGAGATGTCGATCGAGCGACAATGACGCCAGCACCTTGACCCGATCAACTGTCGCACCCTGGCTCTTGTGGACCGTCGTGGCATAGCCATAATCGAGGTTGTTGTAGAAGCGCTGTTCGACCAGCACATGGCGGGCATTCTCCCCATCGCCGATCCGCGCGGTGATCCGTCCTGGTCCCACCTCGACGACCTTGGCCAGCATGCCGTTCTTAACGCCCAGTGATCCCTCGTTCTTCAGGAACACGATCTGGTCGCTGACGGCGAAGTTACGTTCGCCGTCGGTGGTCTTGAACGTGGACCCCTGATCGAGAATCCCGCGTTCGATGAGTTTGATGCGCGCCATCTGGTTGAGCATGCGCACGTCCCGGCGCAGATGAGCGAGGATCAGCGAAGTCTTCGCTGGATCGTAATCGCGGTCCCAGGCGGCGATGAGGTTGTCGACCGCGTAGGCCTTCAGGTCCGACCCGATTATCCTGCCATTGGCGCGGTAGGCTTCGACCGCCTTGCCGACCTTGCCACGGGCAAGATCAAGCGAGGCATCCCGCATCCATTGCTGGCGCTGGCGGTAGATGGTTTCGAGTTCGGCATAGCCGATACGATCGGCGATGGCGCGGAAGGCGGCTCCTGCCTCGATCGGTTGAAGCTGCTCGGGATCGCCGACGAGAATGATCTTGGCGCCGGTTTTCGTCACCGCTTCGACGAACAGCGACATCTGCCGCGATGACACCATGCCGGCCTCGTCGAGAACGAACACCGTCTTACCATCGAGCTGATCACGGCCTTGGTTCCAGCGAAGCTCCCACGACGCAAGTGTCCGAGAGATGATCCCGGCTTCCTTCTCCAGTCCCTCGGCCGCCTTGCCGGCAAGTGCGCCGCCGACAACGCTATAGCCGGCAGCTTCCCAGGCTTCGCGCGCGGCCTTCATCATCGTCGTCNCGCGGCCGATCACGGCCGCAATCCGCTCGGGTCCTGCCACATGCTCGATCGCGGTTTTCTGCTCTTCCGACAGGCGGTCATGACGGGCAAAAGTCGCGGCGAGCACTGCGTCGCGAACGCCATGCGACGAACGCTGAGAGAGCCAGATCGCGCGATTGGACATCTCCGCTTCGAGCCGGATCATTTCGCGTGTCGTGTATTTGGCGGGCAGCCTGGAGCCGGTGGCGAGGTCGATCCGCTCGCGTTCAAGACGCAAGGTCTCCGGGTGCAGGATGATCCGGACCATGAGGCTTTGGAACAGGTCCGGGTCGTCGATGTAGCGGTGGAGGATCTTGGCGACGTCACGCTCGTCGAAGACGCTCTTCTCGCGCATGATCATGTCGATGACGAGTTTCGGACTCCGGTCGATCCGTTTCGCGTTCTCGGCTCTCCGCGCGTCCTGCAGGTCGATGCGCTCAAGCTCGATCGGCTTCGAGGCCCCGTCCGATTTCCGTTCGATCGCTTTGGTCCCGACGCCAAGGTGGATAGTCGGTTCGAGATCGATCCCCTGCTTTTCGAAGGACCGTCCATCGACGCGAAGGTCAAGACCGGCCAGCATCAGATGCCGGTTCTGACAAGCAAACCATCCGTCGCGAAACGCGTTGAAATCGTCGATGCTGCCGGCCCAGAGCTCATAGACGATTTTGCCGGAATCGTTGCGGATCGGATTGCCGTCCGGTCCTGTCACCGCGACCTTCTTGGCGCCGAAACCGTCCTCGGTCAGCGGCCGCAAGGTGGTCATGAGATGGACATGCGGATTGCCCGGCGCATCATGATAGACCCAGTCGGCAACTATGCCCTTCGAGGTAATGTGCTGGTCGACGAAATCCCGCACGAGCGCGATATTCTGCTCGGCCGTCAGTTCGAGCGGCAGAGCAATGGTGACGTCCTTGGCAAGCTGCGCATCGGAGCGCTTCTCGAAATCTTCGACCTTGTTCCAGAAGGCTTCGGAGGCGCCGGCGACTGAACGATCCGCGATCATCGTCCGCAGCCATTCGGGAGCGTCGGTGGGAATAACGAACTCTTCGTGGAGCAATCCCTGCTTGCGGGTGTAGTCGATCGTGCGGGCCTCGCGCTCGTAGTCCATCTTGGCGCAGTGCCGATAGGCCGCCGACAGGACGGCGCTGCGGCCGGAGCCACGGGCGACAACGCTGACGGAGAAGTGAGGGACGGCCACGGCGAGTTCTTTCCCGGTTGCGAACGAAATCAACAGGTTCGTCAGAAGCGGAAGGCCTCGGCCCAAGGCCAAAGCAGAGCGTCGCATCAGCGACGTATAATTGCGCCCTTCGGATCCGCTCCTTCGGAACGGCCGGGATCATTCACGAAAGCATCGCCGCTGGCGATTGCATGATCCACCTAGTGCGTTCCGCACGCCGATCGGAAAGACTGAGCTCCGTATCACGCGAATTCTCATCAAGGAGACATCAGGAAATGAAGAAGCCGTCCTCAAGAATCCGCGACGAAATCGCCAAACTCCAGGAGCAGCTCAAGGCCGCCGAGACCCGTGAGGCCGAGCGTATCGGCCGGATCGCCCTTAAGGCCGGTCTTGGCGAGATCGAGGTCGACGAGGCAGTGTTGCAGGCGGCCTTCGAGGATTTGGCCAAACGGTTTCGTGGAGGAAAGGCCGCCACGACCGGAGGGAAAAGGGGAGGTAACGCCGGCGAAAGCAGCGCATCGTCCACGCAGGACGCGTTTGGCGCGGCTGCGGGCGGGTCTGCTGAGGCTTGAGCGGATGGCGCGCACGACCACATCCGACGCCCGCAGACAAGATACGCGGGAAAAGATCGAGCTCGGCGGTTTGATCGTCAAAGCCGGTCTTCGCTACGAGAAGCGAGCGCTTCTGCTCGGCGCGCTGATCGAGCTGAGCCAACGGCTCAAATCCGACAACACCGAACGCTCGCGCCTAATGGCGATCGGCGCGGAGGCCTTTGGCAACAGCGATGAATAGGATCATTCTTTTCATCGCGCCTGTCGCGCTGATGTTCCTGGTCACGATCGGATTGACCGGGGTCGAACACTGGCTGTCCGGCTTTGGCAAGACGGAGGCTGCTCGGCAGACGCTCGGTCGCGCGGGCATTGCCCTGCCGTATGTCGCCGCGGCCTCAATCGGCATTGTCTTCCTCTTTGCGAGCGCCGGCGCGATCAGGATCAAGACAGCAGGATGGGGCGTCGTTGCCGGCGGTGTAGCGACAATCATTGTCGCCATCGCTCGCGAGGCGATCAGGCTGTCGGCATTCGGGAGCCATGTTCCGGTCGGCAAGTCGATCCTCTCCTATGTCGATCCCGCGATGCTGATCGGCGCGGCGGCGGTAGCGATGTCCGCCTGCTTCGCCCTACGTGTCGCGCTCGCCGGCAACGCGGCCTTCGCCAGTGCTGAACCCAAACGCATACGCGGCAAACGGGCGCTGCACGGCGAGGCCGACTGGATGAACATGCAGGAGGCGGCGAACCTGTTTTCGGACGCCGGCGGCATAGTCATCGGCGAACGATATCGCGTCGACAAAGACAGCGTAGGAACGCGCGCGTTTCGCGCTGACGATCCCGACACATGGGGTATCGGTGGCCAGTCGCCGCTGCTGTGCTTCGACGGCTCGTTCGGTTCGTCGCACGGCATCGTGTTTGCGGGTTCGGGCGGCTTTAAAACAACGTCGGTGACGATCCCGACGGCGTTGAAATGGGGCGGCTCGCTAATCGTCCTGGACCCGTCGAACGAAGTTGCCCCTATGGTGTCAGTGCACCGAGGCAGCGCGAACCGGGATCTGTTCGTCCTTGACCCGAAGAAGCCGGAGACTGGCTTCAATGCGCTTGATTGGATCGGACAATTCGGCGGCACCAAGGAAGAGGATATCGCCTCCGTCGCCTCATGGATCATGAGCGATAGCGGCGGCACGCGCGGTGTTCGCGACGACTTCTTCCGTGCTTCCGCCTTGCAGTTGCTGACGGCGATGATCGCTGACGTTTGCCTGTCCGGCCATACGGAGAAACAGAACCAGACGCTTCGCCAGGTTCGCGCCAATCTCTCCGAGCCCGAGCCGCAGTTGCGCCAACGTCTGCAGGAAATCTACGACAATTCGGACTCGGATTTCGTCAAGGAGAACGTCGCGGCCTTCGTGAACATGACGCCCGAAACCTTCTCCGGCGTCTACGCCAATGCGATCAAGGAAACCCATTGGCTGTCCTATCCGAACTATGCCGCGCTGGTTTCCGGAAAGACGTTTTCGACGGGGGATCTTGCCGAGGGAAACACCGACGTCTTCATCAACATCGATCTGAAGACTCTGGAGACACATGCGGGCCTCGCGCGCGTCATTATCGGCTCGTTCCTCAACGCAATCTACAACCGAAATGGGGTGATGCCCGGCCGAGCACTGTTTCTTCTCGATGAGGTCGCGCGGCTTGGCTATATGCGGATCCTGGAAACTGCGCGCGACGCCGGCCGGAAGTATGGCATCACGCTGACCATGATCTATCAGTCGATCGGCCAGATGCGCGAAACCTATGGGGGGCGGGACGCCTCAAGCAAATGGTTCGAGAGCGCGAGCTGGATCAGTTTCGCGGCGATCAACGACCCGGAAACGGCGGACTACATTTCCCGCCGCTGCGGCATGACGACAGTCGAGATCGACCAGGTCAGCCGTAGTTCGCAAATGAAAGGATCGTCGCGGACGCGATCGAAGCAGTTGGCCGCACGACCGTTGATCCAGCCACACGAGGTGCTTCGCATGCGCGCCGATGAGCAGATCGTCTTCACAGCGGGGAACGCGCCGCTCAGATGCGGGCGAGCGATCTGGTTTCGGCGTGACGACATGAAGGCCTGTGTCGGAACGAACAGGTTTCATAAGCTCGAACAACAGTGAACTTTCTCCGAGTACCTTCCCAGTGCTGTGATCGTGTTGCAGCAAAACTTGTGACTTTCGTTTTTTTGGCGTCTTCAGTTCAGGGTTTCAGGTCTCCCCTTCAAGGAAGTACGGCAAGGACGCCATATGCCAAAGCCGCCGTTGCCGCCAAAGCTGCGACAGACAAGATCAGCCCGATCAGCGTGACGAGCCCATCGCGTTCCAAGAGGGCAACGGCAATGACGATCAAGGCGAAGGCCGGCAGGAAATTTCCAAAGGGTATGGGCAGGGCGATGGCGATTGCCAGCAGGAAAATGGGGAAGCCCAACAACATCTGGACTGGTTTGCTGGTCAGAACAGCAAGCCGGTCGCGGCGCATGATTTTCTCCGCCCAAGCGATCAAAGGACCCGCGTAGCGAAGGGTGACATCGATCGTGCTTGATGACAGTCGGCGTCTTTTAAGGCTTATCGGTAGCCAGATGGTCTCGCATCCGGAAGCAATCTGAAGCGCCACCAGCGCAAGCGCCGTTCCAAAGATCATCCCGAACGGTCCTGGAATGGGCGACAGCGCCGGCAGCGTCAGAAGCAGGATGATGAGGGCAGTGCCGGCTTGCCCCATGAGGGACAAAGCCTTTCCGATTTCAATGCTGCCTTCAGCTTGGCCAATAGCGGCCAATTCGCGGAGGCGGGTGGATGCAATCCCTTCGCTCTGCGGCCGCTGTTCGCTCCGTCCCGTCATACTGCGCTATCTTCCGCCTTCTGTTTCAGAGTCGTCACCAATGCTGCGCAACCCGGCGCGCTCCTGTCCAAGAGATCGAATGGATCACTCCAGCCAAGCGAAACGCTGACGGCATTGGAAACCGCCCAACCCATGTCCCTCGTTGCGCGATCGAGAAGGCGGGGCGCCTCTGCCGCCAGGCAATCTTGCGAGGCGCGCACGATCTCGGTGGGCGCCTTGGCCGCCGCCACACGCTCCGCTATTTCGGCTTGCAGCGGTTCGATGAAAAACATTGAAAAAATCGCAGCGACAATTTCTGAGAACATGGATGTGCTCCTTCAGGTTCGTTGAGTTGTGAGGTGGCCGAGCGGTGTGCCGGGCAGATCAGCGGGAAGGCTGTGGCTTGGCGCGGGTTTTGAGCAGGCTCCAGACGACACCGCTCGCGATGATCGCAAAGGTGACGCCGAGGGAGAGAGCGGCCGGGAATTTTTCCAGACCCAGCATGTCAGCGACGAAGATCTTCGAGCCGATGAACACGAGGACGATCGCAAGGGCCGGCTTCAGATATTTGAAGCGGTGGATCATTGCTGCCAACGCGAAGTAGAGGGCGCGCAAACCGAGGATCGCAAAGATATTCGACGTGTAGACGATGAACGGGTCGGTCGTGATCGCAAAGATCGCGGGAACCGAGTCCACGGCGAAGATGACGTCGGCGACTTCAATCAGGACCAGGGCCATGAACAGGGGCGTGATGAACCAGACCATTTTGCCGGTTTGCGGATGCGCCTGCTTCACGAAAAATCGTTCTCCGTGATGGCTGTCGCTGACGTTGAAGCGACTGCGCATGAAGCGAACGAGCGGGTTTTTCGACACGTCCGGTTCGGCATCCTTCATGACAAGCATCTTGATGCCGGTCGCGATCAGGAACGCGGCAAAGACGTAAAGCAGCCAGGAGAACTCGGCGACCAGCGTCGCGCCGACGCCGATCATGATGGCGCGCAAGAGAATGACACCCAGAATGCCCCAAAAGAGCACGCGGTGCTGATACAGGCGCGGCACGGCGAAGAAGGAGAAGATGAGGGCAATGACGAAGACGTTGTCGAGGGCCAAGGTCTTTTCGACGACGAAGCCCGTCATGTAGGCAAGGCCGGATTCCGCTCCAAGATACCACCATACCCAGCCGCCGAAGGCGAGGCCGAGCGAGATGTAGAGCACGGAAAGCTTGATGCTTTCGCCGACACCAATTTCCTTATTTTCCTTATGGAGCACGCCGAGATCGAACGACAGAATTGCGATCACGAGGCCGAGAAAGCCAGCCCACATCCAGAGCGGCTTGCCCAGCCACTCCACGAAGAACAACGATGTTTCCAAGAAACAGAACCTCTGTCGGCGCATGATGTCGGAAGGGTCCGACATCATGAAAGCGCCGACGGCTCTCACCAGAGGGGCCCGGACCAGCGGGTTGATCGACAATTGGGAACGCCGCCCTGCCCCTTCAAGAGCCTTGCATCCAAAATTTTCCGCTTTTTAAAATGCCGCCCGACGTCGGTTTTTTGGAAGCTCCGTTTCGGCTGACGGCTATTGAAACGCTATTCCCACTCCCTACATCGTGGTTGCGGACCGGGCCCCTCTGATCAAGGCTTGCCTTTTTGATGTCGGACCGCATCGAGCGTGCTCGGTGCAGTCTTGGGGTTAAACTTCCGTCTCTCCGAACATGCTCGTTGATTTTTCAACCCTGACGGCGACTGCGCCGTCTAACGGAGAGTATCTATCGATGTGTAATGTATCCCGCCGCCTGTTTATGACAGCGACTGCCGCTTCCGCCGTCGCTGTGCTGCCTGCCGCCGCGCACGCTCAAACGACGAGCGGCAAAACAACGCCCCTTGAACCCGCGCCCGTCAAGGACGGCAAGTCAGCCTTGACGCCTGATGGAGCACTCGACCTCCTCAAGCGTGGCAACGAAGCCTTCCTGCGTGACGAGATCGTCCTGCCCGATAGAAGCGAGGCGCGCCGTCTTGAGCTGGCCAAGGGTCAGGCGCCGTTCTGCGCCTACGTCTCTTGCTCAGACAGCCGGGTCCCGCCGGAACTGCTGTTCGGGCGTGGCCTCGGTGAATTGTTCATCATTCGCAACGCGGGCAATACCGTTGATACGGTGGCGATGGGTTCGATCGAATATGCCGTGGCAGAACTCGGCGTACCGCTGATCGTCGTCATGGGGCATGAAAGCTGCGGCGCGGTAAAGGCCGCCATGTTAGTGGTCGAAACGAATGCGCGCTTCCCCGGCCAGATCGACAATATGATCGAGCCTATCATTCCAGCGGTCCTGGAGGCACGTGGCCAGCAGGGTGATGCACTCGAAAACGCCGTCAAACAGGATGTTCGCCGCGTCGTGCGCAATCTGCGCGAGGAGAGCGATCCCCTCCTGCTCAAACCGCTGGCGGAAGGCCGCATCAAGATCGTCGGCGCGTACTACCATCTCGACACCGGCGCCGTCGAATTCTTCGATCAGGCATAAATGCAAATGAGCCGCGTGACGACCCACGCGGCTCCCTGTTTGTGCCTCATCTGGGAAGGCGTGTGTAGGAGAGAATAGGTTCACAAGTCGAGAAGCACAACTGAACGCCCTGGTCGAGCCGGCGCGCAGCGCAGCAAGCAAGGGCGATCGGGGACAATGAAGAGCATCGGAGAAATCAGCATAGCGGCCGCACGAAAGGGCGGGATTTCGGGAATTCTCGTCGTGCGAGGAGCGGGTGAAAGCGCAGCCGCAGGAGCCTCAGCATAGCGGCCCGCCAGGGGAGGCGGGATCGACTGCGCCTCGCATCTCGCACTCCCACTGAAATCCCCGCCCGTAAACGCAGATGAAACCGACGGCGAGATAGTTTGAGGCGAACAGGAGAGGACCGAGGGTGGCGAAATCGAACGTGGTTCCGTTCAGAAAGCCGGGCAAGCCCGGCAGCAAGAACGATCGACATCGCTGGCAGGGAAGGTCACCCCGATCGGGACCGAGTCGCCCGCGCAAACCACTGGCTGCAATCCTCTGCGTCGTGCTCATTGCTGCGGGCGGCTGGCTTGCCTTCAATGGCGGCGGCAACCTGTCCGGACTCCTGGCTGCGGCCAGGACAACGACATCAGATTCCCTGTCGGCCGCGTTTTCGTTCTGTGGCGCCGATCGCCGGGTGGATTGCATCGTCGACGGCGATACCTTCTGGTTTGACGGCGAGAAAATCCGCATCGCGGATATCGACACGCCGGAGCTCAGCCCACCGCGGTGCGAGGCAGAAAGGATCAAAGGCGAGGCAGCGAAAGCACGCCTGCTGGCGCTGCTCAATGACGGCAAGTTCTCGCTGTCGGCCGGCCTGCGTGACGGGGATAAGTACGGCCGCAAGCTTCGCACGGTGATGCGAGCAGGGCGTTCGCTCGGAGCCAGTCTCGTCGACGAGGGCCTCGCCAGGCGCTGGGACGGTGCCAGACACGGATGGTGCGGCTGAGAACAGCGAGAGGATCGTCACCGAATGGCCGAAACCGCCCGGCGGGTTCGGGGAGCGTGAGCGAGTAGAGCCGTGCGCGAAGGCGACTCGCCCAAGCCTGTTACGGCTTTTCCGGTATCATCACCGATGTGAATCGATCCATGGCGATTGATTCA
Source organism: Ensifer sp. 22521 (assembly GCF_052044795.1). Lineage (NCBI taxonomy): Bacteria > Pseudomonadati > Pseudomonadota > Alphaproteobacteria > Hyphomicrobiales > Rhizobiaceae > Ensifer > Ensifer sp. 22521. The sequence continues at coordinate 29,845 of NZ_JBQENM010000016.1, read as the reverse complement.
TAAGTGTCGTTGGACGGGCTTTCCGCGATCAGCGATTCTTCGCCCATGATCTCGCAGCCTTATCATCTCTATGTCGAACGCTCGGACGCCTCGAAGAACATGGCCCGCTACTACGCCATGTCAATCGAACCCAACCTCTTCGGAGACGTCTGCCTGCTGCGCAAGTGGGGCCGCATTGGCACCAAGGGACAGATGATGGTCCACCATTTCGGTCGGGAAGAAGAAGCAGTCCGACTGTTTCTCGACCTGCTCCGACAAAAGCGAAAACGCGGCTATCGTCCGCGCGCTTCGATGTCGAAATGAGAGAAGCCCGCCGAAGCGGGCTTCGAAAGCGCCTCAGCGGCGCCGGTTCCAGTCAGTCTCGAACGATACTTCAATCTCGACGAGGAACGGGATCTTGATCGCGAGCTTGAGGCCGAGCTTTCCCTTGCGGAAGAAGTGGCTGAGCACCTTGCCGAGGGTGCGGAGCCGGCGGCCGGTGGCGGCGAGGAATTGGGCGAGCTGTTGCATGGTATTTCTCCTTTCGAATTGCGGTCATCGCGGGGATAGCCGGCAGACCGGAAAGGAGGGACGCACCCCGAGGGGCCGCAACGAAGTGGAGGACGTGGCGTCGACTGAATTTTGTTTCGCGAGGAGCCGCGCCGCGGCGGGGAAAATTCTGGCGGCGGCAGGTTGCGTCGTGACGGACGGGCTGCAACATCCCCGATGAGAGATGACAGCCGAGTCGAAAGGAAGAGTCTCAACTGAGACGCTGCCCTCGCGCTCCTCGGATTATCGAGACCGCACCGAAGGACCGATCAGGATCCCCCGCACCTGATGTAGCTGGCACGGGACGCATTCACCGCGATCCCGGTTTCCGACGTGATACCCTCGATGATCGGCGCAAGTGAGCCGAGTTCGTCGTCGGTGAGTGCGATCAGCTCCGGATAGTCGATGTCGACGCCGGTATAGTCCGCCGTCAAAGCGATCGCCCAATCGCCGCCGTTGATGCGGTATTCGTACGTGTCGAAATCGATTTCGAGATCGTCCAGCAAGCTGATGCGAAAGCGCCCGAATATTTCGGTCTCCCCATCCAACTGATACTCGGCGAACTCGTCCTCTCCGGCGAGAACGCTCCGCTCCAACGACATGATGATCCGCACGCGGCCAATTGCTGCCTCCAGCCCTTCAACCAGGCGGTCATTAAGGTCTCGCGAGAACTCGCTGTCGCAGCCGAACCGGTTTGCGAGGACGACGAGCCGGAAACCGGCAAGCTTGGTGTAGAGCATGAGGTTCTGATCGGTTGTCATAATGTGATCTCCTTCGTTGATGACGGAGATCGGCCACTCTGTAGCAAAGAGGGGTCAAGGATCGTGGTACGCGACTAGCAAGCGGGGGAGCCGATTTTTCTGAAGAGAAGTGCAACGGGAGCGGCGGAAAAATTGGGGGAGACCGCGCCGTCCTTGACGCCGGATTTGCTGGAGTAAATTAGGACGGAAGAAAGAGAACAGACCCGCGGACCCGCAGGGGCCGCGACCGTATCCGGCGGGAGCCGGAGGGGAGCGTTGAGGGGTGAAATCCCTGACAGCCGGGAGGCCGGTCGATCCGGCGGACCGGCTCAGATAAGAGGACAAATGAGCCGCCTCAGAATGGCGGCTCGACGTCGACGGCACCCTCCTGTTCCGCAAGCATGACGGCGAGATCAGCCTCGGCGAGTTGCAGCTCCGTCTCGATCTGGCGCCGCTCGGCCACGTCCCATGCGTTCTTCAATTCCAGCCGCAGCTCCTCGATGTGCTGTTCGATCGTCATCGTCTCATCTCCTTGAGTTCGTGAAAGACGACGATGCGGGGCGGGACGGGATGGCGGGGTCAGGGATCGCGTACGCGACCGCCAGCGGCGGCGGGTGGGGGAGCCGATTTTGTTGGAGCGGCGGGAACCGCAGCGGAGGCAAAATTGGGGGTTGACCACTCGTCCTTGAGGCCGCCATGCCGGCACGGCACACTGAAGCGATCTGAACAGACATTTCCGGTCCCGTATGGCACCAGGAAAACCGGAAGCGGGCTCGACGCCCGCTTCCGGTTTCTCAATTCGGCCGATTGGCCCCGCCTCGCGGGCGGGGCCGTTCCGGATCTCAGTCCCGGTTGGGGCGGGACCAGATCAGCTGGTAGCCGTCCTCGCCTTCGACTTCGGTGAGGGTTGCGTAGATCGGAGCGGGGAAGCTCGGGTCGTCCAGCTTGACCGAGAGGTAATCGCGGTCCTGCTCGGAGCGCTTCTGCCAGGCCGCACCGAGCTCGACGTTGCCGGCGTAGATGCGGTAGTGCGGGCCCTTGTCGGAGGGGTTTTCGATGCGGGCGATGCGGGCCTTGACGTTGAGGGCGAGCGTGCGGATCGAGCCGTTGAAGCCGGTTTCGGTGGAGGTGAAGGTGCCGATGGTTGCCATTGTGGTGTTCCTTTCGTTGGTTTCGGGCCGCGCCCTTCGCGGCCTCGATGGCTGTCGCAAGGATCGGGGACGATCGGACCGCACCCGCAGGGCCGGAATGGAATGGAGGGCGGCCGGGAGAAACTTTGTTGCCGCGCGAGGAATGGCGGCGACCTGGGGTCCCCACTCGATTTGTCGAGTGGGGTGGGTTCCGGCAGGGGAAGAAAGTTTTGGATGGCCGTTGCGGTAAGACGATCGAGGCGAAGCCGCTCTCCGATCAGACATGCCTCATCGAGCCCGCGGAGGACGTGGCCTATGCCGATGGATCCGAGGAACGCGGCGATGGCAACGTGCCACCGCCCCACCCAAGCGGACCATTGCTGTGGTGAGACCGTTGCTCTCTCCCAATGTCCGGGCCGTTAGTTCGGCGACGACGGACCGGCCGGCCTGGGAGTTGCCTCCAATAAACAACCCGGTATCGTGTGCGCGCGATTCGTCGCCTGGAGGATATATGCATCAGCAGACAAAGCCGTTTACCATCGAAATCAAGCAATCGCGAAAGCTCAAATCGACTGACCGCAAAACCTCGATCTGGGGCAAGCTGGACCTGACACCAGAACAGGGAACGCCAACGGATAGAGAGCCGAGAGAGATGTCGGCCGTTGGCGGCGACAACGACCGACTCTGATTTCTAGGCCGCGACTTTCTCCTCGGCAGCATCCGGCTGCAGACCGTGCAGGAAGTTGACTGCCCGCTGCGCATGAGCGGCCGCCTGAAAAATCGCTCGCCTGTCTTCGGAAAGCACGGTCAACCACGAGGCGAGGTAAGACGCGTGATCGGGCCGTGGCTCGAGCTCCGGTACAATGCCGAGGTCGGCGCTTAGGAAGCAGCTGCCGAGCTCGGCGATCAGCTCCTCTCGGGCGCGCTCCGTTTTGTCCTTAGCATAACGGCTGAGATCGCGGCCGACACGATCGGGATGCGCAGTCCAATGGCAACTTTCATGGCTGACCGTGGCAACGTATGATTCCGCGTCCCGAAAGCTCTCGAATGGCGGCATCTGGATGTGATCCGTAACCGGTGAATAATATGCCTGTGTGCCGCCGTGGCGGATAACGGCACCCGTGTTGCGAAAGAAGCGATCTGCATTTTCGATCCGTTGGACAGGATCGGCAACAGGCGCCGGTCGATGGTGATAATGGTCGGGCAGACCATCGATTTGTTCGACATTGAAGACCGTGTACGCTTTCAAGAACGGGATTTCCCGGTCGACCTCACCGCCGCTGCCATCGGCTTCGGTCTTGGTAAAGCGGCTGGCGAAAACGACGGTCGACCCGGTCTCGCCTTTGCGGACGGCCGCGCCGAGCTCAAGCGCCTGCTTGAACGTCATCCACATCGGCGACGAGAAGCCGCGCGCCATGCCTTCCGACCACAGCAGCAGTACATTCATGCCCGAGTAGGGCTGCCCGTTGTGCCGGAGCGGACGGGTGATCCGCTCTCTCATGTTGCGGTCGTGCCATGGCTTCATCCACGGCTTGACGCCATGGGCCAGGTCCTCGACAATCCGGTCGGTGATCCGGCCATAGATGTCCACACGTTGCGCGTCTGGTACCCTGCTCATTTTTCCATACCTCCATTTTCCGGGCCGCGCCGATCGCGGCCCCGTTACGGCGGTCCAAGGGCCGGGGCCGAGGGGAGGGCGCACGCGAACGCGCCGGAACGTATGTGGAGGAGGGCGAAGCCCTTGCGGCTCAATCCCCCGACCCCGGCAGGACCGAAGCCGGACGGGTCCGTGATGGCGGGCAAGCTGATCATCTTCTTTCTTTGCCTTCGACATGCGAAAGGCTGGCCCGGGCGGACCAGCTGTCGATCGGAAAGAGAAGAGGAGGCGGGGCCAAAGCCCCGCCGTTGCGGTCAGTCGAAGGCCGCCAACTGTGCGGATGCCGCCTTGCGGTCGAGCGATGCGCCGGGATTTTCAACCGGGCGATCGAAGGGCTTCCAGACCTCTCCAACGATCTGCTCGTAGGCGGCAACGGCACCTTCCGCGGCCATCCGAAGGGAATGGGCCTGGACGCCCATGTCGGCTGCGAATTCGCGCTTGCGCTGGGCGGCGCTGTCGTAGCCAACCGGACCATCGAGATCCTCGTCGCGTGCGTCATTAGCTGCCTTGGCGGTGGCGTCGCGTGCCTCGCTGACGGCACGGGAATAGAATTGTCCGGCGCCATGGGCGGATCCGACATAGGCGCCGACGATGCGCTGGAGGTGGATCTGCATCGCCCGTTCGCCAAGGCCTTCCGAGAGGCTCTCGGCAGTTTCGATGATCAGGCGTTCGTGCAGGTCGCGGATCCCGTCGCCGTCGATCACGGCCGTGCCGAAGCTTTCGGCGATCGCCATCGCCTGGGCGGCGTCAGGGCAGGTGAGCCGGACCATTTCGAGTGTGGCGCCCTTTCGAAGCGGCACGACGCGGGCGGAGTGGCGGGATTGGGTTGCGGGCTTTGCCATGGGCTGTTCCTTTCATGCTGTCCTCCGAAGCGGTTCCGGCCCTTGCCGGTCTGCCCTTCGGTGCGGTCAAAAGGAGCCGGCAGAAGACGGGCGTTTCAGGGTCCGGACCCGCCAGGACGAGCAGAGCCGGGCTGCGCGCAAGCAGGTCAAATTGACCTCGCGCGGCGCGCGGCCCTGCTTTGAAGAAGACGGCGTGGTCCGGCCGCCCCGCGGCGCGATAGCGGCCTTGAAACTGACGGCCGCCGGTTCAGACCGCAACAAAACCGAAGGGAGGCCGGCAAGGAACTGGTCCGGCGATGGACGTCGTTGAACAGGAAGCCCTCAGCGAGCCGCAGCCCTCGGATCCCACCTGAAGCAGGCAGCCGCTCGAGGAGTGCCACCCCGCGGACCCGGCTCACAACTGCCAGAGAGGCGGTCGCGGCATTGAGTATTGCAGGGGCTGGGCTGGACGCCGGAGCCCTGCACACTGACCGGCGAATCATGTTTCCGGCACGTCCGGCTGGGGCTCTGAACCCGCCTTTTCGCCGGGGCGCGGCTTCGGCAGACGATAGGAGTGAAGCCAGGACGGACCGTGCGAATTGCGCAGGCGGCGCAACGTGCCCCCGTCGTCATATGGAGCGCCACCCATCCAGACATGGTTGAGAACGCTCTTCCATCGCCGGCCGTGCTTGGCGGCATAAGCCTGAAGCGCCTCCTCCTCCCCTTCGGTCAAGGGCGGAAGCCTCTCCCTCTTGTGTCGCGTCGCAGTGCCATTGCTTGCCGCGACCGGCGTTGCCTCCTTCTCGGCAATCAGCCTGTTGAGCTCCGCCACACCGGCCCTCAGGCATTCAGCCCCTTCGAGATGATGGAAGCGGATCCAGAACGCTGTCCGATCTTCAGGCGAGGAGCCGATACCGGCCCTTCGCTCGAGTTCGCCAATCGTGCTCATGGGCGGTCACCTCCTCTTGGGACACTCCCACCCCGTACCCGATGCAAGGGCAGCCGACGGCGCGCCCGCATGGCCGCGATGGCGGCGTCCTGCCGGACAAGTTTGCGCGTGAGCGCATCGACCTCCGGTTGACGCTCGGCGGTCAGCGCCGCCAGGTTCGACCGGTAGCGTTCGAGGAAAGCAGCTGGCTCTGGCGGCTTGCCTCGACGGTAGCCCGCGTGACGCCGGCCAAGCAGCGGAAGGAGCGCGGTCATTCGGCGCGTGATCTGGCGATCGATCAGTTCCAGTTGATGCTGCGTCTGCCGCCGCGCCGCTTCCATGCGGGTGAGCTGTGAGGCGTGTTTTGCGAAACCGAACATTACGCGGCCCTCCCACGCCAGCTGGCGAAGCTGGATGGGCCATCATAGGCAGCATGCTTCGTCTCATCGATGACGAAACCAAACCGGCCGACAGCGTAATCGTCGCTCGGCACCAGGAAACGGCCTTCTTCCGCCCGTTCGTCGCGCTTACCGCCAATGGTGGCAATTACCTCGGTCATGCCGGGATGATGGTCGGAACGAAGTGCCGAGATAACGATCCAGTCCCCGGCATGCACCTGCACGAATGCCTGGCCGTCTTTCTCGTGAGATTCGCCAGGCAGGAGCGAGCGACCATGGATCGCTTCCCAAGCGTCCGGCCAGGTGTCCCGGACCGTCTTGTCAGCGCACTTCCGCTCATAGCGCGTGAACAAATCCGGAAAGGTCAGCGCCACGATCGCCCACGCGGCGTCTTCCTCGTACCAGCCATCATCCGCCCGCAGCGTCGGGTGGACCGAGGCGTTGTGGGGGGCGGACAACTTGAAGCCGCCATGTCCGGCCGTGGTGTGGGAGACAATCCCGTCGGCATAGATAGTGGCCCCTTGGGAAGAGCCCCAGGGCGTGCTGCAATTCATTCGGACGGACTGGCGAGCAAGCGCCCGAAACTCACGGCAATGTTCCGCCTGCTCAACCATGCGGTCTCGGAAGGCGGTTTCATCCTCGACTGAGCCGTGGTGCGAATGGAAGTCGTCGCGCTTTAGGTCGGAGAGAGGCCGCGTCATGCGCCAGGCGCTGGCGAGGAAATAGTGGCCGTCACGCGCCGGCACCATCGCGAAGACGAGATCGCCGATGCGCGCAACAGGCAAGCCATCGGCACTTCGACCAAACTCCACCCCTGAAGGTTCAGGGGTGGAGAGTTCGGAGGATTGGGAGACGAGCGTATTCATGCCGCGGCCCTCCCTTCGACATGATCGGCGGCAACCTCGTCGGCGGTCACCTCCTCGAGCACGGCATTGGGATAGCCATGCCGGCTCAGCCATGCCTCGGCTGCCTGCCGATTGTCCGCCAGATGGACGAGTTCCGCGTTTGCACCAGCGCGGTCGAACACACGGACGGATCCCAGCGCGGGCCGCTCGATCACCTTGAAGGCGAGATCGCTGTCGAGCGAGAAGGTCCGGTGAATGCGGATGGCAATCACGCCGCCCGCGCCAAAGCCGCCTTCATGAAGGGTAAAATCCGGCGACAGGCTGACATTGCCGATGCCGCGCTTGCCCTGCTTGCGGATCAAGCGACCCTTGCTGTTACGGTTCTCCCAGGCTGCCAGCTTTTTCTTGTGGCGTTCCGGCGGGCGCGGCGTGCCGTCCGACCAGGCGACGATGGAGCCAATTGGGGCGAGATCATAGATCAAGGACGCAGACATGCGCTTTCTCCTTCAGGTTTTGCGGATTGTGAAAACGAAAGCGCCGCCGGTGATGGCCGGCGGCGGGATCGGTGAAGCTGGATGTGGAAATGCGGCTATTCCGCCGCGATGCCATAGGCGGTTTCGTCCGCGTCTGTGTTCTCGGACCCGTCTGCCGGCTCTTCGAACTGCTCGGCATCCGGATCAGCAACGTTGGACGAGGAGATACCGTCATCGGTGTCTGAGCCACCCGCGGGATCACCATCGCGATCATCGTCGAGATGGTCGGCATGCTTGACCAATTCGGCAACGTCCTTCGCATCGGGCGAAAAGAGAGCCGCCGGATGCACGAACTGGACGTCCTTGAAATGATCGACAAGGGCCGCACGGGTTTCGCGCACCCGCGGACGGGGATACACATTCGCCTCCTTTGCCGCCGCCTCGAGCGCCTGCCGCGACAGGCACACGAGAAAATCCTCTGTGCCCATGTTCGGCAGGAAGCCATCGGCGCCGATCGCCTCGCCGGCGATGCGCGAGACCACGCCGCTGTTCGAAATGTTGCGCCGGCACGACAGGACCTCGACCAGGATGGACCGGGCAGCGACGCGAACCGTCTCCATGTCGAACGAGAGCCTGCCGTCTTCGGAGAAGAGCCGGGCAGCGTGGCGCTGCATGCGCTTGGCCCCGAACACAGTATCGTTGGCGCCGGAATCGACACGAACGTTTTGGCCGGAGAAGGCGAGCACGAGCAAGGCCATCAGCATGTCGTCCTCGATCGGCGCGCGGCCGAGTGCTTCGTGAAGCGCATCGGTGCGGAAATCGCCGATCATGTCCTGGCCCTTCTGCGTGACGTCAGGACGCGTCTTCAAGACCGAGATTTCCTCATCATCGGCCCCTGTCGAACCGTCGGCAGACGAGCCGGTCTGCCCATTCGGCTTCCGGGCTTCCGGCATCCGGTAGTGCACCGACTGAACCTTGCCCTCGCGATCGAGATACATGGCGGTGCTGTCGCCCTTGCCGGGTTTGCCATAGACGCGTTCGGCCTTCTTGGGCAGGTCGGGCTGGCCATAGTTGTTGACCTCGACAATCGCGCCCTTCTTCGGCAGATTGATCGTCATCCACTCCTGCTGCGCGCCGAGGAAAGCCTCGACATTGGTGGTGTAGCGGCTGTCCTCGTCGGCCGGGGCGAAGAGGTCTTCCACCCACTCAATGCCGTAGGCTTCTCGCAGGTCGTCACCGAAGCTGGCATCCCTGGCGTACATCCGCTTCTTCGAAAGCGCGTTGGCAACCGACCACCACGACGCCGTATCGCCCTTCTTCGGCTTGTGCGCCTTCCACACTTCCTTCTGCTCATCGAGCGCGGCAGCGGCGATGGTGCGCAACTGCGGTTCCGACGGCATATCGCCCTTCGCCATATGATCCAGCATGGCCGGCAGGACGTTGGCGAGGAGCCGGAGCTTGCGGATCTGACGCACCGGCAGGGTCAGGGCGACCGCAATGGCCTCCTCGGTCCAGTCGAGCGCGACGAGACGCTCGATCCCCCGCCATTGGTCGACCGGGTTGAGCGGCTCGCGGGCGATATTCTCGACCATCGAACGCATGGCGCCGTTGTCGTTGGCGGCCTCGACCACCAGGACCTCGATCTCGTCGATGCCCGCGGCAACCGCCTGACGCCGGCGGCGATGCCCCGCCTCGATGATGAAACCATTGCCGCCGTCGCGCTCCGGGAAGACGACGGGCGGCTGGATGATGCCGACGGCCCTGATCGTCGCCAGCAGCAGGGCGTCCGCCTGCGGCGTCGACTTCGACTGGCGCGTGTTGTCGGGATTGTCCTTCAGCGCACGCGGATCGACCTTCATGAGATACATGGGATGCTCCTTTTTCCGGGATTTGGGACGCGGCTCCTGCCGGTCCTTCCAGTCTTCATTCTTTCCTGAAGACACCTTCCGGACCGCGGAGCGGGCGGCCGGGTGCAACTGCGGTCGAGCATCCCGGCTGCGAAGGACAAGCGGGGTGCGAAGCGCCTTGCGAAGGACGAGTGGCCGGGATGCGGAGACGGCGGTTGAGCGGAAGCGGCGACCGGTGGACCGATCTGCGACCGGGTTCCTCCCCTTCTTTTCTCCCTTCCTCTCGCGTCGCGAACGGAAATGAGCGCGTCAGCGCTGGATGGATAGGACAAAAAAAAATGGGCCAGCGGAAACCGCGGCCCATGAAGTGTGAAGGTCAATAAACCTCCAGAGGGGAACAGCTGGTGCGGCGGCACTGGGAGGAAAACCGCCATGTGCATCAGCTATATGCACAATGCCTGATTATTGATCAGAGGGGAAACATTTATTGTGCAATGCAGCCATGCACATGCTGCACTGCACCCAGATCCCCGATCTTCTTGGTGGTCGCGTTGCCCTCACGCAGCCTGCGCGTCTTGCTCGGCGCTACTGCGCGCTTCCGCGGCAAGCGCGGCCTCGACCTCCCGAAGCTGCCGGCGCTTCTCGGCAAGTTCTTCGGCGAAGGCGAACACGCCGCCCTCGCGGGAGCGATAGGAAGCCAGCCGCCTGTGGGCTTCGTCCAGTCGATGACGATAACGCTGCCGCTCTTCCTCAAATCCGTCGAGCGCGTGTTCGAGGCGGGAGATCGCGCCAAGCGGCGTCACCGTGACTGCCAGATCGATCTCGTAATCGGCGCCCGTCCGCTGAAGCAAGGTCGTGTAGCGATAGCCATCGCCCTTACCGAAGCGTTCGCCGGAATAGACCAGATCGAAGCCGCCGATCGCGGCTATGGCGATTTCGCCCTCCTGCTGAAGTTGGACCAGCGTGAGGATTTCCTTCATCAAGGCGCGACCGGCGGCCTTCCGCTCGTCGAAGAGCCCACCGATGACAGTCATGGCAAAGGCGTCGGCCGCCGTCGGAACAAGGCGATCGATGTCCTTGCCGACTTCCGCAATCCGTCGCTCCGAGATCTCGATATCGCGTTCGGCGTCACGGATCTGCCGGCGAACCGCATATTGATCGTCGTCATGGGCGGCGCGCAGTCGTTCGAGCCGGGCAATGTCCGCCTCGAGACCTGCCTTCAGCATCAACCGCTCGTCGCCGGAGGCAATCGCCTTGGCCATCGCGAATTGATTGGCCGCCCCTTCGCCGAGATCCTCAAGCCGCCGGATCGAGGTGTCGCCGGAAAGTGCTGCCGCAATGAAGCGGGCCTTGCGTTCGTTGTTTTGCCACATCGAAGCGTCGAGCGAGCCTTGCGTGGCATAGGCGAAGATATCGACTTCATCGTGCTGATTGCCCTGGCGCACGATCCGGCCCTCGCGCTGCTCGATGTGAGAGGGCAGCCATGGGACATCGAGATGATGCAACGCCTTGAGCCGGAGCTGCGCATTCGAGGTCATAGTCCTCGATGGAGGCGACCAGCCAGCAATCGGGATCATCGCGAAATGGCTGCAGGTTCGGCTGGCGATGCGTTTCGCGCACCTCTCCGGTTTCGGGATCCTCGGTCACCGAAACGGTCGTGTGGTTGATCGGCCCGAAGTCGCGGACAAAGTTCGACCAGGCGATCCGCAGCCGCACTTGGCAGTCGCGCCATGGGCGATCCAGTTCCTGGGCTTTCAGGACCTCGCGCACCGCATCGCGGATCGGGATGAGCTTGCGAATGATGCGGACGTGCTTTTCCGAAAGTCCCTCGGCGCTTCGAGCCTTGCGCACATGCGTCGCGACCGGTGCGCCGTCAACGACCTGCATGAGGCCATGCCTGACATCGACGAAATAGCTGCCTTCGCGCACCTTGGCATTGTCGGGGCGCAGATCGACGATCTCGGCAAGCTCGTCCTCCAGATCGATGTCGATGGCGGTCGGCTCGCCGTCATAGAGGTCTTCCGGGAGAAGAGCGATCGCTGCCGTCAGCGCCGCGTCGAGCACCTCGCCGGAGCGTGGCCGGCACGTATAGGTCTCGCCGAATGGGCCGGAGGTCAGGGCGTGATCGCCGAGCACCAACTCCGGATGCTGGGCGAACCATCGGTTTACGCGGATTGCATCCTCGTCCTCGATCGCTGGCCGGACCTCCTGCAGGTCGAGCCAGGAGAGGTCACCTTCCGGCTCGCCTGCCTTTCGCTTGCGGAAGAAGAGGATGTCGACCACGACATCCGTACCGGCCTCACGCCGAAAACTGCCTTCGGGCAGTCGGATCGCGGCGACCAGGTCAGCGGACTTGACGATGTGCTCGCGTGCGGTGCTATCCACCTTGTCCAGCGTGCCGGCGCTGGTGACGAAGGCGGCCAGGGCTCCCGGTTTCAGGAGATCGATCGACCGAGCGATGAAGTAGTCGTGGAGGCGTAGACCGAGCGAACGATAGTGCCGGTCGGAGCGAACCGTCCGATCGGAGAAAGGCGGATTGCCGATGGCAAGATCGTAAATCGCATTGAGGTCGGTACGCGCGAAATCGCCATTGATGATGCGCGCCTTCGGCTGCAGCAGTTTGACGATGCGCGCGGTGACGGGATCGAGCTCGACACCGGTGACGTAGCTCAACCCGCGGTACTCTTTCGGCATCAGCGCCGGAAACAGGCCTGTTCCGATCCCCGGTTCCAGTACGCGGCCGCCACGCCAGCCTAGCCGCTGCAAGCCCGCCCAGATCGCGCGAATGATGAACTCGGGCGTGAAGTGGGCATATTGCGTGCATCGGGCAAGCGACGCGTATTCGCCCTCGCTGACGGCCGATTCTAGCGATGTACCAAGATCGTCCCAACCGTCACGGAAGTCGGTTTCCCCCGGCCGCCGGAACATGCCGTTTGCCAGTTCGCCGGCGCCGAAGCCGGTGAACCGGATCAGCCTCACTTGGGCTTCCGGAGTTGCGGGCAAGTCCAGGTTCTCGAGTTCGTGTGCCGTGAGGATCGCGGCAACGTTGATGCGCGCCCTTTCCTTCCAGGTCGCGGCAAGTTTGCGATCACCGTCGTCGAGATAGAAGTTGGCGCGCTGGCCCTGCTTTCGCGGGAGCGGCCGGTTGGCCGCCGGCAGAGCCCGCGCAGGCGTAGGAGAGGGCGGCGTCGGATCGGGCTCGTCGTCATTGGCGGCAAAACCGCCGAACGCGGTGACGCCAAGACCAAGGCCTGATGACAATGCGCTGCTGCCTGATATATCGAGACCGAAGGGATCGTTGCTCATCGAAAGCTCCTTGTGAGCGAGCGTCATCGAGCCGCCGCAAGGGACGGTCGAGGGAACGCGAAGAGGTGGAAGGTGCCGCCGCCTGCATGGGCGGCGCGGCTATGGTCGACCGAGTGCTAGTCGCGCCCGATCAAGAACAGCTGCATGGTGTCGGCCACGAAAGCGATGCGGAGATGCGTGGCATTGGGGCTTGCCGCAATCATCGCCTCTAGCTGGCCGGCGTCGAGGAAATCGACACCGTCGTCGCCACCGAACGTCCGGCGCTTGACCTCGAACCAGTCGTCGTTGGTGGCAGGATTGCATTCCTCGGCATAGACGACGAAGGGCTTCTGGCCGCCGGCAAGCTTGCCGTTCGAGAGGAGATAGACCCCCTGATCTCCGACCAGAAAGACGCCCGGCTGTTCGTCCTTGCCAGGCTTCAGTCCATAATAGGGGTTGCGAAAGCCGCCATTGGCTTCGGCATCGGCGCGGCCACGCGCGATCACCTCGCGCACGGATGCAACCGGAAAGGTGAGCATGGTTGCTCCTCTCAAGCCGCGATCGGCGCGGGGAGGTGGCGCAGTTGCACCGGCAGCTTCGCGGCGATCTCGTCGTCGCTGAGGTCTTCCAGCAGCTTCAGAAACGTGCCGCCTTTCCCGCCGTAGAGCATCACCGTGCGTTTGCCGCGCGAGGCCTCCGGCCAGCGCTCGCCGGCATAGCCGCGATAGTCGTCCGCCGTGCTGCTCCAGATATGCTCGAGCCGTTCCTCGCGCGTCATGGCCCGGACCGGGCGGCTCTCGCGCTCGATAATCGCAACGCGCATGGCCTCGACGGAGGCTTGATCGGCAAGGTCGCAATAGCCGTGGAAATAGCGGATCGCTTCGTCAATCCGGAGTGCAAAGAAGACACTCGTGACCGAGCCGGTGAGGAACTCGCGCATCGCGAACATCGAACCGCGGATCCAGAGCGGCGGCAGGATTTCGAACATATAGTCGTGCTCGGCCTCGCCGATCTCGAACCACTCGCCGGCATAGAGCGGCGTGGCGTCGTCGTCCCAGCGGTTGGGCCGTTGGTGATGACGGTCGAACATGCGGAACATCTGCGAACGATTTGCGGTGCCCTGGAAGACTTTTCGGACTGCGGGAGAGGGGTTCATCTGCGGCTCCTTCGGAGGCGGACCGAAGCGCAGCACTGTCCTTACGACCTTGCCATCCTCTTCAGTCCTTCATGACCACTTCCGGGCCGCCGGCATCGCAGCTGCCGGGGTCAAGGGCCGGCTTAAGCCGGGCGCAGCCTCCCTTGACGCGGGCGGCGCGAATCCGGCACGCCTTCTCCTTCTTTCCTTTCCCTCTTTTCCTCCTCCCTGATCTTCAGGGTTTCATTCCAATCCTCCTCGGGCGGCCGAAGCCGCGCCCAGTCGCAGCCTGCATCCTCGGCGAGCGCCCGCAGTCGCTCGGCAAACATGTCGCCCTGAGGATTGGCGTCGGTCGCCGCAACCATCTGGACGCCAGGCCTTGCAGCCAACTCCCGCATCGCCGCCTCCGTGGTCGGCGACCAGCCGCCACCAGTGCTGAGATAAAGTGTGCCCTCCCGCAAACCTTCGATCGCCGCGAGGCTCATGGCGTCGATTGCGGCTTCCGTGACAGCCAGGCGTAATGCGCTGTCTGAACCGAGACGGAAAAGGACCTGCATTCCTCCGGAGGCAAAACCCCGGTATTGCCGACCGCGCGACTCCCAGCCGGTCAGAACCCCGGCATGGTCTCTGTGCGCCGCCCACATGCTGCCTTGTGGACCTTCCCGCAGCAGGTTCGCTTTGATCGCCGCTTTGAGCAAAAAGGTTGGAAGGTAACGCTCAGCGTTGAGGTAGCGCCATGTCGATGAATCCGGCCAGGGACGGCGGCGAGCTTGCCAACGATCGGGAAGCGAGAGGTCACATCTTTCGCCATCCCTTCCGGGCTGCCACTCCGGCTCCGTGATCTGAAACCCGACGAGATCTGCAACCCGCCCGGCGCCTTCGAGAAAACCGACATGATCGAGGTGTTCGACGAGCCGGAACACATCGCCCTTCGCTTCGGACAGAGGGTCGAACCATCCGCGCCCTTCATAGGTGACGATAATGATCTCGCCGCCGCGCCGGAACTTGACCGCCCGCCGCGTGCTCTCCTTCGCGTCTATTGCAAACCCGGCATGCTCAAGCACCGCCGCACAACTGACCTGCTCGCGCAGCGCTTCAATCTCTCTTCTCTTCATCTTTCTTCCGATCGCCCAGCGATCGGCCTCCATAATCCTTGCCTGCCCGTTGGTTCACCGACGCCTTTCGGCAGGCCGCGAAGAGCAAAGACCGCAAGGGCGCGGGCATGCAATTGTCGGATCATGCAAGCCAGCGCTCGGCCGCGGCGGAGCTTCCCTTGCGGCCTGCCGCTCGCAAGCGGCACGCCAAGGGCGTAAAGCCGGCTCAATGGGCCGGCCAGGGCATGTACTCATGCACGACCGCCAGGTCGTCGTCGGCGTCGATCTCGTCGGACGGAAGGACGCCGTATTCGCCGTCGACCTCGAAGAGGGTCACCGGGACCATTAGGTCACGGGAGAGCTGGAAGGCGTGGGACTGGGCGAGAGAGAGATCGTGCGACATGTGAGAGGCTCCTTCGGGAGCGGGCCAATTCCCGCTCGATGGCTCCTCAAAAGGCACGGGGTCCGGGCGCGATCACCGCGACGCGAAGCGGAAGCGGCCGCAGCTTGCTAGCGGACCCCTCGTGGGTTGATCGTGGAAGATCCGGAACCGGGCCAGGACGCCATCAAAAGGGAGCGGGATTGGCTTGCTTCCGTTTGGGACCCAACCTTCGCCGCACGGCTTTCGCGCTTACAGACCTGAGGCAATCCCCACATTCACGCGGTACCCACATCGCGATCCTGTCAAATCAATCGGACTCAGAAAGGTTTGCTTTCCTAAGGGCTTCCGCAATTGATTTTGCCTCAAGCGACACAAGGGCGCGCTCAAGGGAAAGCTCGATCTCAGAGATGCTCTTGCCCTCAAGCAAGGCGATTTCGGCGAGTGTCTTTCCTTGAGCCACCCACCGAAGGCAGGCCTTTTCAAAAGGGGGAAGCATACTTGCTTTCATCAATCATCCACATGTTATGTTATATCATATCGCATAATCAAGTTTATGGAACTGGACGGTGATTTGAGCAGTGTTGCTTTGCCTACAACTGATCTCACAAAAGCAAAAATGTAACACACAGCCCATTTTCGGAATTGCAACGGCCAATCAAACGAACTAGTTCGTCGAAGCATCGTCTTTCAAAGCGCAGTTTTCAGTCACTCACCAACTTTCACTGCCAAAACCTCTGAACTTCATATTCGACTCTGCCCGTAGCGGGCGGCTACGACGCGAGCGAGATGGCCTAGGTGGCGGGAGCGATCCCGTTGGAGGTGCGTGCCGCGCTTGCATTGTTTGGCGCGGGCCTTTCCTGCCACAAGGCGGTCGTATCGAGCTCCAACTTTTCGGGGATCCCTTTTTTCATCGCGAATTCCCCGCTCATGCCAGCGCCGGCAGCAGCTGGTCGATACTCTTCTTGGCGTCGCCATAGAACATGCGAGTGTTGTCCTTGTAGAACAGCGGGTTCTCGATGCCGGAGTAACCGGTGCCTTGCCCGCGTTTGGAGACGAACACCTGCTTGGCCTTCCAGACTTCGAGCACCGGCATGCCTGATATCGGCGAGTTCGGATCCTCCAGGGCCGCCGGATTGACGATGTCGTTGGAGCCGATGACGATGACGACATCCGTTTCGTGGAAGTCCTCGTTGATCTCGTCCATCTCCAGCACGATGTCGTAGGGAACCTTGGCCTCGGCAAGCAGCACGTTCATGTGGCCCGGCAGACGACCGGCAACCGGGTGAATGGCGAAACGCACATTCTTGCCGGCAGCCCGCAGCTTGCGGGTCAGTTCCGAGACCGACTGTTGGGCCTGCGCCACCGCCATGCCGTAGCCCGGCACGATGATGACGCTGTCGGCGTCGTTGAGGGCTGCGGCCACGCCATCGGCATCGATGGCGATCTGCTCGCCGGTGATTTCCATGGCCGGACCCGTGGTTGCGCCGAAGCCGCCGAGAATGACCGACACGAAAGAGCGGTTCATCGCCTTGCACATGATGTAGGAGAGGATCGCACCCGAGGAGCCGACGAGCGCACCGGTGACGATCAACAGGTCGTTTCCGAGCGTGAAGCCGATGGCGGCGGCCGCCCAGCCGGAGTAGGAGTTGAGCATCGACACGACCACCGGCATGTCGGCGCCGCCGATGCCCATGATCAGGTGGTAGCCGATGAAGAAGGCGGCGAGCGTCATGACCAGCAGCGTCCAGGTTCCGGCGCCATTGACGTAGAGCACCAGCAGCACGAGCGAAAGAAGGGCCGCCCCGGCATTGAGCGCATGGCCGCCGGGCAGCTTCTTCGCCTTGCCGTCCACCTTGCCGGCGAGTTTGCCGAAGGCGATGACCGAGCCGGTGAAGGTGACGGCGCCGATGAAGACGCCGAGGAAGACCTCGACCTTCATGATCGACAATTCGACCGGTTCCTTGTGGGCGAGGATCGCCGCAAACCCGGTCAGCGCGGAGCGGGCGGCCTCATCGAGACCGGCGACATGCGCCGCCTCGATATGGGCGTTGAAGCCGATGAAGACGGCGGCAAGGCCGACGAAGGAATGGAGCGCCGCGACGAGCTGCGGCATCTCCGTCATCTGCACGCGGGCGGCGACATAGGCGCCGAGCACCGCGCCGCCGGCAATCATCAGCACGACGATGAACCAGTTGCCGACGTCAGGCCCGAAGACCGTGGCAATGACGGCAAGCGCCATGCCGACGATACCGTACCAGACGGCGCGCTTGGCGCTTTCCTGGCCCGAAAGGCCGCCGAGCGAGAGGATGAAGAGAACTGCTGCCGCGATGTAGGCGGCCGAAACGATACCGATGGTCATGACAGTTTCCTCCCGCTCACGACTTCTGGAACATGGCGAGCATGCGCCGGGTGACGAGGAAGCCGCCGACGATGTTGATCGTGGAGATCAGCACCGAAAGCGCCGCCAGCACCACCACCAGCCAGCTACCCGAGCCGATCTGCAGGAGCGCGCCGAGGATGACGATGCCGGAGACGGCGTTGGTGACGGCCATCAGCGGCGTGTGCAGCGAGTGCGAGACGTTCCAGATGACCTGGAAGCCGACGAAGCAGGCAAGCACGAAGACGATGAAGTGGCTCATGAAGGCGGACGGCGCATAGGCGCCGACGATGAGCAGCAGCGCCGTTCCGACGGCGAGCAGCACCAGCTGGCTCTTGGTCTGCGCCTTGAAGGCTGCCGCTTCCGCGGCGCGCCTTTCCTCCGGCGTCGGCTCCTTCACCTTTTCCTTCGGCTTCTGCGCGGCGATGGCCGCGATCTTCGGCGGCGGCGGCGGGAAGGTGATCGCGCCGTCGAAGGCGACGGTCGCACCGCGGATGACGTCATCCTCCATATTGTGCACGACCGTGCCGTCCTTGCCGGGCGTCAGGTCGGCCATCATGTGGCGGATGTTCGTGGAATAGAGCGCCGAGGACTGCGCGGCCATGCGGCTCGGGAAGTCCGTATAGCCGATGACGGTGACGCCGTTCGGCGAAACGATCTTCTGGTCGGCGACCGTCAGGTCGCAGTTGCCGCCACGTTCGGCGGCAAGGTCGACGACGACGGAGCCCGGCTTCATCGCCGCGACCATGTCGGCCAGCCACAGCTTGGGCGCGTCGCGACCGGGGATCAGCGCCGTGGTGATGACGATATCGATCTGAGGCGCAAGCTCGCGGAACTTGGCAAGCTGCTTCTCGCGGAACTCCGGCGAAGACGGGGCCGCATAGCCGCCGGTGGCAGCGCCATCCTGCTGACCTCCCCCCTCACCATTGGCGAAATCGAGATAGACGAACTCGGCTCCCATGCTCTCGATCTGTTCCGCAACCTCGGGACGCACGTCAAAGGCATAGGTCTGTGCACCAAGCGAGGTGGCGACACCGATCGCGGCAAGACCGGCAACGCCCGCACCGATCACCAGGACCTTTGCCGGCGGCACCTTGCCGGCCGCCGTCACCTGGCCGGTGAAGAACCGGCCGAAATTGTTGCCGGCCTCGATCACCGCGCGATAGCCGGCGATATTGGCCATCGACGACAGCGCATCCATCTTCTGGGCGCGACTAATGCGCGGAACCATGTCCATGGCGATGACGTTGGCGCCCTTCGCCTTGGCAAGCTCCAGCAGCTCGGTATTCTGGCCGGGATAAAAGAACGAGATCAGCGTCTTGTCCGCAGACAGATACGCGACCTCGCTCGGTTCGGGCGGCCGTACCTTGACGACCACATCTGCCGAAGCCCACAGCGCCTCTGCCGACGGGGCCACCTCAACGCCTGCGGCGCGATAGGCATCATCGGAGAAACCAGCCGCAACGCCAGCACCCGTTTCGATGATGCTGCTATAGCCAAGTTTCGCAAGTTGCACGGCGCTGTCAGGTGTCAGCGCCACACGCGACTCGCCCGTATTGATCTCCCGAGGTGCCCCAACCTTGTTTGACATACTTATTATACCTCTCGAAATTATCGGTTTATCGCGTGGTAAGAGGTTTCTTTGTTAATCTTGAAAGTCCATCCAAGCCACTATCGTGTCGGGGATGGCGTCGGAATTTCATCTCACACATCATCAAGTGGGTATTCCCATAAATCCTAATTCTTCCAGAGGTGTATTATCAACTTTGGCAGCGAGGCTTGCGAGGTAATGCACGGCCTCCGAATTCGTCGGGCGCATCCAGGCCGCTTCGCCGGTGACGACCGAAGTTGACCTGTCGAAAGGGGTCGTGCGACCCCGCAATCGGCGCGGCATTCAAGCCATCGGAAACACGGCCAAGCGGATGATCAAGGTTTGGACTTTCTAGTGGCACGATCGCCTTGCCGCGCGGACCACCGATTGCTGCGAGCGCCCAACCGAGCCAGCGTCGGGGTGGCATGGTTGTTCAATAGATAAAAAGCACATCTCTATCGTACCATGTCCCATGTTTATTCCATTCTTGAATAATTAACAATGCTGAAATTGTCAACCTCATCAAGAATTGTCCACGTACATGGGGATTCGTAGCGGAAATCTTTTATACTATTGAATAATTAATCCGAGGTCCGCCATATTTGGACACCAGCAGAGGTTAATGGCCGGAGGCAGTATAACCGAAGCCGCCGGGCGTACGTCCAAAGAACTTGCTGCCGCCCCGGCAAGTAACACTCCTCCACTGGACGGAAGGCGTCATGAAACGGTTCTTCCCTGCTGCCGAAAAAGCAGCAGATGAGCACTTGGTTGACGCCCGCCCCGTTGGTAGTGTCGATGTGCGCCTATCCAGGCGCTGCCAGCCGGTCGCGCGTGGAATATTGGAGGGCGCCGCTTTCGCGATTGTGGAGAACCTGGTGAGCCGTGGACAACCGAACTTATAGGACGGCCTTCCGCTCATGCGGGCCGATCTTCTCATGCATCATGACCGGCTTCCTTCTGGTGTGAGGCACCCCCACGCAGTTTGCGTGATCGAAGAACGCGCACACCATGAGCGCCGTCAGCGCCTGGTGTGTTTCCTCCGGCCAATGCAGGGTCCCCGCTGTCTTCCCGGGCC
Source organism: Ensifer sp. 22521 (assembly GCF_052044795.1). Lineage (NCBI taxonomy): Bacteria > Pseudomonadati > Pseudomonadota > Alphaproteobacteria > Hyphomicrobiales > Rhizobiaceae > Ensifer > Ensifer sp. 22521. Next base: position 9,539 of record NZ_JBQENM010000016.1, on the reverse strand, counting down.
GAAAACAGATCGAACTGATATGTCATGGACTGGCGGGGCTGGATATCTCTCCGACTCGTTCCGTGAGAGACCAATGCTGCGCCCATTAACGCAGATTGTGATCACGCAAGAGCATCTTTCGACAATCCTGCCAAAGCCTTCAGGCTTGCAAGATCGACGTGCGGGACCGGTAGGCTGCGCCAACAATGACTCGCAGATCGATCCTCGAGGGATTTCTAGAAGTCGATTAGAGGAAGCACCAGAATAACTGCAGAAAATCAGCGCCCTTTGGACAGCATCTCACGGACTTGAACGAGCCACCGTGACCAGGGGTGCCACGGATACGACCGCTGGCCGGTATGGAGCTACGCGGACCTCGTGCAAAGTCAGCTCGACGAGCCCTACTCTCACCGATTTTCGTCCTTACCGTTCGCTGACCTCCTCACACGCCGACGATCCGTCCTGACTTTAGCTCATCACCTGCTACGCTGCAGCCAGAGCGGAATCCTTGTAATCTTCGTTCTTGGTCGTCATTGAAGGTCACCATGGTGGGCGCGAAAGCCTCGACTGCCATAGCGGTCCCACGCCGGGCACGGACATGAGGCGGGCGGTGCTCTGCGCAGTGGATGATCACGACGAACTCGATCCTCCAGATCGACATAGCTGAAGAGTTCACCCGCCCTCACATCGCCGCCGCGCATGCATGACTCCAAAACTCGACGTGAGTGAAATCACGGCGAAAGCCTCCAGGCCAGCTTCTTTTTAAACAGCCTGCTAATCTTACTGCGTCACAAGTTTGTAGATTTTAGCGGCATTGATCCTGGTGCAGCATGGACATCTCTGAAGGTTGCGACTGAGTGCGACGGTCAAGTGCCTACGGACGGTTGCGATCGAATTTGGCGTGTGTCGTTCGGGTCGGATCGGGGGATCCGCGGGGTCGGTAACCTTCGGGAACGTTAGGTTCCGGGCGGTTTTTGGTTTTGTTCGGCGCTGAGGGGGGAATCTTCTCCCTTTGGGAGATGAGGAATCCGTTAGCGGCAATGCAAAGGCTTGCATGATGATGGAAGCCGCGCCAGCCGCGCCCCCTCGTAATGGCCGAGCCCGAGTTCCTGCTTTGAGTTCCTGATAGTCGCGCTCGATACGCCAGCGTAGCTTGGCGGTGCTGACGAGCGTTGCGAGCGAAGCGTCGGCGGCGAGAGTGGAGAGCCAGTACTTGAGCGGCTCGGTGTCGCCCTCGGGCCATTCGATCAGCAGCCATTCCTCGGCACGGGGGCAGTCAAATTGTAACCCCTGGAGGCGGGCCTGACGCGCACGGCGGCAAAGCGGGAACTGAGATCAGTGTTCGTTCCTTCCCGCCAGCCAATGGTCTGCCAGGCTTCGTGCGGCAGCTCCTGTGCCATCGCTTTCACCGATATCGGGCTGTGTTCAGGACTGCGACGCATCAGCGGGGTTGGCCGACCCTTTCCACGCCAGGGCTTGGGCTGCAATGGTTCCTCGCTGGGTCGCCAGACACTAATAAGTGTCGGTTGCCACGACATAGTCGAGGCCGAGCGCCGACAGGCCGGTGCGGAATGCGCCGTCCGCGCCATAGCCGGCGTCGGCCAAAACCACGCCGGGCGCAACTCCGTCCGCTTGAGCGGCGCGGATCTGGTCGAGCGCGATTACGGGCTTCGTCTGGAACGCGACGCTGTCAGGGATCTTCGCCTTGCGCCGCCGCGCGGGATCATCGGCCCAGATCTCGGACAAATACAGCCGATAGGCAATCGGCGAGCTCGCCGCGACGTTGGCGATCGAGAGGCTGCCCGCGACCTGGCAGTTGTCCTGCTTGCCGAGCTGGCCGCAATATTGCCGCGCAACCCCGACCGAATGCTTGCCCTTCTTGGGGAACCCGGTGTCATCCACGATCTAAGCCTCAATACGCCCATTCTGCTCGATCAGCGGCAGCACCAAGTCACGAACCCGCGCCAGGAGAGCCTCGTCAGACACGGTTGGCCGATGCCCGCGCTGGCGCCGTCGCCGCCGCCAGAGCCTCGACACTCTTGCGGTCCACCGGTAGCATTAGTCCGAGGCAATAATCGTTGAGCGGCTCCGCCCGATCGGCGTGCCCGATCACATCGACCGGCTTATGGACATAAGCCGCAAAGGCTGCTTCACTTCCCATGCTCAGGCCATTCATCTCAGCGTTCTCCTGCTGACTACGAATCGCTTACGCTAGCACAGCATTGCTCAGCGAGAATCCCAGGATTTGTGACTCAGTAAGACTAAGCAACCGGATATCGCTCCGCCGAGCCGACTTCCGCCGCCGAAGAGCTCCCAATTGCGCTCAACTTATCCATATCGCGCACTGTTCGCGCCCGGCGACCACAAATCATTCGGAACGATCTGGACTGCATAGGCTGGGATAACTACGTCGCGCCTCCGCATTGCGGATAGAAAACAAACGTTGATGGAGACTGAGATGAAAAGACACTTACTCGCCGCTTCCTTCGCGGCTCTGCTGGCGACGCCGGCCCTTGCCACCGAATGCACGCCGATCACTAAAACACAGGTCGAGCATCTGTTTGATCGATGGAATGCCTCTCTATCGACGCTTGATCCCGAAAAGGTCGTAGAAAATTATGCAGCTGATGCCCTTCTTCTGCCTACGCTTTCGAACAAACCACGCCTGACCCAGAAGGAACGCGCCGAATACTTCGCTGAATTCCTGCAAAAGCATCCCAAGGGGGAAATCGACAGCCGGACGATCAAACTCGGCTGCAACGATGCCATCGACACGGGCATCTACACCTTTACGTTGAAGGACGGCACCGAGGTCCCTGCGCGTTATACCTTCACCTACGAATTCAAGAACGGCAAATGGCTGATTTCGTCGCATCATTCTTCTGCCATGCCTGAAAGAGAGCCTAGCTGAGCTTTTAGGGAGTGTCTGAATCACCGGCACTCCCGCCTCCCTTTGCAATCAGAGAACGGGCGCCGAACCTTTAATCTCCTGAAGCAAATATAAAATCGACGATGCATCCTCTCCAGAAACCGAGTAGATATGTATAGTTATGAAGTCATTGGAAATGCTCATCGAGCGCGTCATTCTGTATAGACGCTGGATACTCGTTATTTTTTACTTTGGATTAGCTGCAGCGCTGGCGCTCTATAGCGTTTCATTCGGATGGAAATTCATCAAGCTAGCGGGTTCTGTTTTGGATGACAGCGCAGAAGACATGATCCTGTCTATATTATGGCTGATTGATGGCGCATTGGTCGGCGGGCTGATCGTTATGGTGATGATTTCTGGCTACGAGAACTTCGTAAGTCGATTTGATGAAGCGGAGAAACACTACGACCGCGAGGTCTCGTTCATGGGTAAGCTTGATTCCGGGAGCTTGAAGATCAAGGTCGCTTCATCCATCGTTGCTATCTCGTCGATACATCTGCTTCAAATTTTTCTGAACGCGGGCCAATACGAGAGCTCCCAGCTCATGGTATTGACCGGTATACATCTGGCGTTTGTGGTGTCCGCTTTGCTGATGGGGCTGCTTGAAAATATCATGAAAACACGCATAGCTTGCATCGCATTGGCGCTGCAGCATCCCCTCGTGAGTAGAGAGCCAAGATTGCTGTGGGGCGACCTCGCCATCATCCGGGTGGCGGGCGGATCGAACTGAGCGCGTTCAACGCAGCGGGCGAAAGCCTGCAACGTGCCGGCGTGTTTGCTGAAAAGAGTAGCCGAGCGAGTGGCGCAGTTCGATGTAACCTTCGGCCTTCTCACGGAGGAATTCTGCGACTGAGAAGAGGCCCATGATGTCGCCGAGCGCCTGCGTAATCGTATCGAAGCTTCGAGCGGCTCGCTTTCGCAGAAGCGCTTTGAGTTTTGAGAATGCCATTTCGATGGGGTTCAGGTCCGGCGAATAAGGCGGCAGGAAGAGAAGCCACGCCCCTTTCGCCTTGACCAACTGTTCGGCACGCTCGCTTTTATGGAAACCGACATTGTCGAGGATGACGACATCGCCTTTTGACAACGTCGGGGCAAGCTGGGTGTCGACCCATGTTTCGAAGATGCGGCAGTTCATCGGCGCATTGACGATCCATGGCGCGCTCAACCGCCAGCGAGGGCATCTGAACGCAGGCGGACAGCACGATGGCATCGACATCGCTTGTGTCCATCGAACGGACGATGCCGGGCAGCTTCATCGGATCGTGGGCGGCCACCGCGAGGTTGTCAGAGATCTCCAGCGCCCGCCAGACGCTGACCTCGATGCCTTCGTTGCGGATGTAGTCCACGACGAGCTCAGTGAGCGGCTTCATGTAAGGCGCGACGAGCGCGATTTTCTTCGCGCCCATCGCCTGGATGCCCTCGACCAGCGCACCGGCCGACGTCACCACTGGTGCCGGATTGCCGTTGTCGACCGTCGCCTTGTGCAGGCGCTCCCGTGACTGGCGATGGTAGCCATGCCCCATTGCCATGATTGCTACCAGACAGGCATAACCCATAACATCGACGCGCGCGTCCGAAAGTTCGAGGGGCAATGGTCGCTGTCCCTGTGGCCTTCAATTCCTCGGCGGTTACATGCTTCATCCGCATGCGGGAGGAGTGAAAAGTGAACCGCTCTGGCGACACGAGTTCGCGAGCCCGCAATAGTGCCGGTATTTTCGTTTCCATCGTGATGTTGGAGCTCGGAACGATCTGACCAATACGAAAGCGCTTCATTTGCTGGACCCTTGTTTCGAGTAGGTTTCACCACATTAATTATTCATACCGTGAAATATCAAGACAAGGTAAGCCCCCAAACGCCAAATGCTTTCATTATTCCATCCGGCCAGAGAGAGTTTTGGGTGGCCCTCAAAGCGATTTGCGTCAACAGATTGATTGAAAAGTTATTTTCTCAAGTTTCCCAGCCTCATCGCCCGCCTTCCGCGCTAACCTTTTATTAGAAACGGCGACATCTAAATGGCGCGCAGAGATTGAACGGTGCTTGCCGTATACCCAGTCGTAATATAACTTTGAATAATAAATTCGGGCGCTTGAGGAGGCGATCTTACGGGCTTCACAAGATCGCGACTGCCGCATCGGCGAGCCCGTCACCGATCACGGCATGCCGTCATTGAGGGGGAATTTGCATGGAACAAGAAACCGATTTCGACGTCATCGTGCTTGGTGCCGGCTTCGCCGGCGTCACGGCGGCCCGCGAATTGAAGAACAACGGCCACAAGGTCGCCGTGCTTGAGGCGCGAGATCGCATCGGCGGGCGCGCCTGGACGTCGGACCTCGACGGCCATAAGGTTGAGTTGGGCTGTACGTGGATCCACTGGTTCCAGCCCTATGTCTGGGCAGAATTCGTTCGCTCCGGCCTGAAGCTGCATGAAGATCCCTGGTTGCCGCCGCTCACCATCTGGGTAGACGGCAAGCCGCAGGACATCGAGTTCCGTGAGTTCCGGGCGATCCTTCAAAGTGCCTGGAAGAAATTCGCCGGCGATACGCCGGATGGTCCGCGCATGGACAGGCCCTACAGTCTCGAAGCGATCGCAGAGGCTGAGGAACTCGACACGCTGAGCGTTCAGGACGTACTCGACCGGATGGGCCTATCGCCGCTCGAGAAAGCAGCCTTCGCCGCTGAGGTGAGTGCCCAGACGAACGCGCCGCTGGACCAGTCCGGATACCTGTCCCAGCTGCGCTGGTGGTCCATTTCCGGCTGGGATATTGGGCTGATGATCGATTGCCTCGCCCGCTACAAGGTCGACAGTGGCGTTACATCCCTCATCACCTATATGGCGGAACGCGCCAATCTCGACATCCGCCTCAACTCCCCCGTCGCCGACGTGGTGCAGGACGAGCGCGGCGTCACAGCAACGACCCGTGACGGCCGTCGCTTCACGGCGAAGAAACTAGTCTGCGCCGTCCCGATGAACTGTCTGAAAAACATCCGGTTCACGCCGGCGCTTGCGCAGGACAAACTAGTCCTTTCGCACGAGGAACATGCCGCAAAGGGCATGAAAGTACTGTTCCGCACGGAAGGCGAAGCCACCGGCCATGCCGTCATCGCTCCGCCCGGCACACCACTTAGCCTCCTCAACCCCATCCGTGTAGAGGGCGAAACCCGCATCTACGTCGGCTTCGGCACGGATGGCGCGGCTTTCGACCCGAAGAACCTCGACGAAGTCAACGCGGTGCTTGCCAGCCTTCACCCCGAATTGAAGGCCGTTTCGACCACCGGGCACGACTGGGCAAACGACGAGTTCTCACTTGGCACCTGGCACATGGCGCGGCCGACACAGAACGTGCGGATCGCAAAGGCCTTCAAGACGCCGGACGGCCATGTCCATTTCGCCGGCGACTATCTCGGGCGAAATTGGGTAGGCTTTATGGACGGCGCAATCGAGTCCGGCCTGCTAACTGCGGACAAGGTGGAAACTGAAATGCGCTCTGCCTCAAACCCAACGTCCTCACGTCGCTTTAAGGCGCCGCCCGGTCTCACTGGCTAACGCCGCATCGAGTGAAGCCACACTGCCTTGATCATATCTTAATTTTCGACCAGGAACTGACATGCCAAAGAAACCGCTATTTTTCCACATGCTTCCTGAGATGGAGAAGCACTATTGTATGTCAATGGCCGTTCGTGCCGGCGATTATCTTTTCATCGGTGGCCTGACGTCCACAGATGACGAAGGCAACGAAATCCATGCCGACGACCCGGCCGCGCAGATGAAGCGGATCTACGAGATCCTCGGCAGCATCCTGCCAAAGTCCGGCGGCGCGCCGCGCGATGTGGTCAGCGAAACCATCTACTACAATGTCAGTGTGGACGAGTTCAACGAGACGCTGTTCCCGCATCGCCAGGCCTTCTACGGCGAGGAGGGGCCCTCGGTCGCGGGCATGGAAGTAGTCGGCTTTACCAGCCCGGCGATCCGCGTCGAGACGACGGCCGTCGCCTATCTCCCCCAGTCAAACTGACACGAGGCACTGTGATCATGCAGGCTCACGGATCAGCGCCCCATTCGGGAAAATCCTTCTGGCTGCATGACTACGGCATGTATGCCCCGAACCATGCCGTGGATGGGCGGATCGATTGCGATGTCGCCATCATTGGCGGTGGGATCGCCGGTATGTCCACTGCCTGGCATGCGGCGAAGGACGGTACCGGCCGCATCGTGCTGATCGAAGGCGAGATCGTTGGTTTCGGGGCCAGCGGCCGCGCCGCTGGCTGGATCATGCCGCAGTTCGGTATGGATCAGTTCACTATCCGCCGAAAATACGGCCTCGAGCGCTCGAAGGCGGCGTTCGATTACTGTCTGCGCGCGATGGTCTATACACGCGAGATCATCGAGAGCAACGGGCTCCAGTGTGACTACCGGCATCCGGGTTTGATGCGGGTGGCCTTCGACGAACGCTGGGTAGACGACGCCCGCGCCCTGCAGGCGATGTACTCCGAGTTCGGCATGCAGGGGCTGCAGTGGATGGACGGGCCTAGCTTGCAGGCGGAATTTGCCGGCAATCCGAATTTCAAGGCGGCATTGTTCGATCCCAATCTTGGCCTGCTTAACCCCTGCAAGCAGGTGCGCGAACTGAAACGCCTCGCGGAGGCCGCCGGCGCGCGTGTCTACGAAAACAGCCCCGCCATTCACATCGAGCGCCTGGCATCGGGCGTCCGGATCGTCACTCCGCGCGGGGAGATTCTTGCAAGCACGGTGGTGATCGCGACCAACGCTTTCACCCACATGCTTGAAGGCCCTGTCGGACGCGAGTTACGCCGGTTTCAATCCCCGGTCTTCGCACGAGGCGCGGTGACGGAGCGCCTGACGCCCGCACAATGGCAGGCGATCGGTTGGCAGCGCGGCAATGCGATCGAAAGTACGCTCGACCTGTTCCACTACATGGCGCCCACCGCCGACGGTCGTATCCAGTTCTACTGGATCTATTACGGCGGGCACTCGATGTTCGGCGAAATGGAGCCGACGGCCAGCGCGGAGGGCGGAGAAGTTTCACTGCAGCATCTCAAGCGGATTTTCCCGCAGTTGAGCGATATTCGCATCGCCCATACTTGGGGCGGGCACATGTCCGGGACGATGGACCTGGTGCCGCACCTGACGACGCTCGGCGACCGGCGCGTGATCTATGTTGGCGGGTGCTGGGGCCATGGGCTGGCGATCAACCATCTGCACGGCCAGACCGTCTCGCACATGCTCAACGACGTCAGCAGCGACCTCACCGATTTCTGGATCGTCAACCGGACGCCGCGGAAATGGCCGCCGACCCCTTTTGACTATCTGGGCAAGGGGCTGGCTTGGAGCGCGCTGCGGAGAAAGGCTCGCCGGCAACTGGTGGGCTCCATTTTCGAGGCACCAGAATGAGGTGCACTGCCTAAAGGCAACATACGAAACGGTTGCCGGAGAAGACATCATCTATTTTATAAGCCGATGCTGTGCAAAATTCACATGTTCGGATAGACCGGGCCTTCGCCGCCCTGCGGCGGCACCCAGTTGATGTTCTGGTTCGGGTCCTTGATGTCGCAGGTCTTGCAGTGCACGCAGTTCTGCGCGTTGATGACGACGACCGGCTTGCCGTTCTTCTCCACCCACTCGTAGACGCCAGCCGGACAGTAGCGCGTCGACGGGCCGGCATAGATGTCGTGCTCGGAGCGCTTCTGCAGGCTCATGTCCTTGACCTGCAGATGCACCGGCTGATCCTCCTCGTGGTTGGTGTTCGACAGGAACACCGAGGACAGACGATCGAAGGTCAACACGCCATCGGGTTTCGGGTAATCGATCTTCGTGTGCTTTGCTGCCGGCTCGAGGCTCTGCGCATCGCTCTTGCCGTGCTTCAGCGTGCCGAACAGCGACAGACCGAACAACTGGTTGGTCCACATGTCGAGACCGCCGAGTGCCACGCCGATCGCCGTGCCAAACTTCGACCACAGCGGCTTGACGTTCCTGACCCGCTTCAGGTCCTTGCCGATGTCGGTCTGGCGCCATTCGTTCTCGATCTCGACCGGCTCGTCATTGGCCCTGCCCGACGCGATCGCTTCTGCCAGTTTGTCAGCCGCCAGCATGCCAGACAGCACCGCATTGTGGCTGCCCTTGATGCGCGGCACGTTCACGAGGCCGGCCGAACAGCCGATCAGCGCGCCACCGGGGAACGACAGCTTCGGTACCGACTGGTAGCCGCCCTCGGTGATGGCGCGAGCACCATAGGACAGCCGCTTGCCGCCTTCAAAGGTGCCGCGGATGGCCGGATGGGTCTTGAACCGCTGGAACTCCTCGAAAGGGAAGAGGTATGGGTTCTTGTAGTTGAGGTGCACGACGAAGCCGACCGCGACGAGGTTGTCTTCCAGATGGTACAGGAACGAACCACCACCGGTCTTCATGCCGAGCGGCCAGCCGAACGAGTGCTGCACCAGGCCCGGACGGTGGTTCTCGGGCTTAACCTGCCAGAGCTCTTTCAGGCCGATGCCGAACTTCTGGACGTCGCGGTCTTTCGACAGATCGAACTTCGAAATCAGCTGCTTGGCGAGCGAGCCGCGCACGCCCTCGCCGATCAGCGTGTATTTGCCGAGCAGCGCCATGCCGCGGGC